>JAFZXF010000056.1 GCA_017616915.1 Bacteroidaceae bacterium | reverse complement strand
TGCTGCCGTATTGACAGCATCATTAAATATATAGAGTGGGACATACTGCTTGTGCTGGGCTGCACAGTGGTTTTCTCCACTGCTATACAAAAGACCGGCATTTCAGATACTCTGGCTCGCGACATACTCGACTTGTTTGGCAACAACCCATATATAGTGATGGCTGTAATGTGCCTGTTTGCAACCATCGTCAGCCAGTTTGTAGGCGATGTGGCGACAGCCGCCATTTTCTTCCCCGTAATGTTTGACCAAGCCACCATGATGGGCTGCTCACCGTTGCCTTTTATAATCTCACTCATGCTGTGCGCGAACTTTAACTTCTCGTCTCCCATAGGTTCCCTCACCAATATGCTGGTCTATGGTCCAGGGTCGTTCAAGTTCTCCGACTTTGCTCGGGTGGGAATATGGCTTAACATAGTACTACTTGCAACAATGCTAATAACCATTAACCTGATATACCCAATAACTTTTAATAATTAACTATACCTTTAGTATTAAAAAAAATAGATTTATGCAAACCACAATCCAAAATCAAGACGGCAAGATAGTCGTATTCCTCGAGGGACGGCTCGACACAGCAGCTGCGCCAGAGACAGAGCAGGCACTCAAACCCCTCTATGACTCTACAGAAGCAGAAATAACTCTCGACTGCACAAAGCTTGTATATATATCATCAAGCGGACTACGCCTGTTCCTTAGTTTACTAAAGGCCGCCAAAGCAAAAGGAGGCCACGTATATATACACGGAATCAACGAAGACCTTCGCAAAATATTCCAATTAACAGGATTCATTAACCTGTTTGAATTCAACTAAGAAACAGCTAAGGGGACTCTAAATGTTCGGAGGTAAAGGATGTGCACAAACAGTCCTTACATACCTCTATAGGGATGAAGGGCAAGAAAAATAAGTGCTTAATGATAAAAAACAGCCATTTTTTGCTTGTGTTTTGAGAAAAAATTACTAATTTTGCACCCCAAAATCCAAGGAGAGATGGTAGAGTGGTCGATTACACCGGTCTTGAAAACCGGCGTGCTGAGAGGCACCGGGGGTTCGAATCCCTCTCTCTCCGCTTAAGAAGCAATCAGAATTTGCCCGTTTAACATTAAGAACTTTAGTAATGAAAAAATTTTTCACCGCATTAACCGACATTTTGATAGCACTTATTACCATAGCAATCTTTGCGGCAGTGATATACGGAGTATATTACATGATTATCAAAACGAAACAGCAATAAATGCCTGTTGTAATCTGTGTGAGTCAAAATCGCCATATTGAAAGATAATAGATACACGGTATTGTACTTTTTTCAATAAAAATGGACGATAAATGCGTATATATCAAATAAAAAGACTATTTTTGCACTTCGATAATTAACAGTATTATTATAACAACTAAAACAAACCAAACATGACCAAAGCTGATATCGTAGCTGACATCACCGCAAAGACCGGTGTAGATAAGGCCACCGCGCTAATCGTAGTAGAAGCATTTATGGACTCCGTAAAGGAGAGCATGATAAGTGGAGAAAACGTTTATCTTCGCGGATTTGGCAGTTTCATCCTCAAGAAGAGAGCTACCAAGACCGCTCGCAACATCTCGAAGAATACTGCACTCATCGTACCCGAGCACAACATCCCCGCTTTTAAACCAGCCAAGAGCTTCAGCACGGCTATAGCAAACAAGAAGTAAAAACAAATTAATCACCAAATAAAAGACTCAAAGCTATGCCTAACGGAAAAAAGAAGAAAAGACATAAGATGTCTACTCACAAGCGCAAGAAGAGACTAAGAAAGAACAGACATAAGAACAAGTAGAACTTAGCCCTTATGTCAGAATTATGAGTTTGCCGCCCCGCTTTGGTGAGGCGGCAAATATCAATCCTTAAACCCCAAAGAGAATGACAAGCGAACTGGTTATTGATGCCCAAAAGAATGGGATAAGTATCGCTCTGCTAGAAGATGGACGCCTTATGGAGTTCCAACGTCAAGAGCAGCAGCAATCCTATTCCGTAGGCAACATTTACCTGGCTAAGGTAAAAAAACTGATGCCGGGACTCAACGCATGTTTCGTTGATGTGGGGCATGAACGTGACGCTTTTCTGCATTTTCTCGATCTGGGGCCAAACTATTATTCTTTCCAAAAATATCTGAAACAGGCCACTGGCAACTCTAGGAAAACACCAAATATATCCAAATTTCCTCGCCAGCCCATACTTGGCAAGGACGGAACCATACAGGACGCGCTGAAGGTAGGCGATGAAGTAATGGTGCAGATAATCAAAGAGCCCATTTCCACAAAAGGGCCTCGTCTAAGCTGCGAACTCAATTATGCCGGCCGGCTCCTGATTCTTAACCCGTTTGACAACAAAGTCTCCGTTTCCAACAAAATAAAATCGCCAGAAGAGCGTAATCGTTTGCGGCAATTGATTGCAAGCATATTGCCTCCAAATTTTGGAGTCATAGTACGCACTGTTGCCGAGGGTAAACGTGCAGCCGAATTAGATCAGGAACTAAAAGTGTTGCTAAAAAGATGGGAAAACACCATTACCGCAACTCGCGGCAACGCTCGATTACCCAAGCTAGTATATGAAGAGACTAGTCGTGCCGTAGGTCTGTTGCGCGATTTATTTAACCCCTCCTACGAGGCGATTCATGTCAACAAGCCTGACACTCTTGAAGAGGTAACCGACTACCTCAAAGTCATTGCCCCAGACAAGGAAGACATCGTCAAACTATACAAGGGCGAAATACCCATCTTCGATAAGTTTGGGGTAACCAAACAAATTAAGGCATCATTCGGAAAAACAGTTACATTCAAACGGGGAGCATATCTGGTAATAGAACATACCGAGGCTTTGCACGTAATTGATGTAAACAGTGGTAACCGGGCTAAGAATTCAGATTCACAGGAAGCCGGAGCATTTGATGTTAATATTGGTGCCGCCGAAGAAATCGCACGACAGCTCAGACTGCGAGATATCGGTGGTATTATCATCGTGGATTTCATCGATATGGCAGAAGCCGAACACCGTGACCAACTCTACAAATACATGGTAGAGATTCTCAAGCAGGACCGTTCGCGCCACAACATACTACCGCTAAGCAAATTCGGCCTCATGCAAATTACCCGTCAAAGGGTACGACCCGCAATGGACGTAGTGGTAGAAGAGGAGTGCCCCTCTTGTTTTGGCACTGGCCACATCAAATCGAGTATCCTATTTACAGATATACTAGAAAGGAAAATAAAGATATTGGTCACAGAACTGAGACACAACAAGTTGCGCCTATTTGTTCATCCGTATGTTTATGCCTATATCAATCAGGGCATCATCTCACTAAAACAAAAGTGGAGAATGAAATACGGACTCAGCCTCAAGATTATTCCCGATCAGGCTCTTGCGATGCTACAATACAAATTTGTGGATCGCAATGGTGACGAGATTGACATGAAGGAAGAGCACGAGATGAAATAACACGAACTACCCCTATTCAATATAAATAACATCATCGGCGGCGGCAAAGTCGAGGTCTTCCCTCTCGGCATTGTCGTCGCTAATGTCATCATCCCATCCTGCGAAATCAGCATTTAAGGTGCGTAAATCCATGTTGCGGTGAACCAGTGAATCGTTGTCAGAGCCTATTGTTCCGGCAATCTTATTACTCTCACTGTTGAGTTCATGCCAAATAACATTCTTCAGTTCTACTATACCCTGCTGAGTTGGAGCCGATATAAAAACTGTCGGCACATCTTCCGGCAAATCATGTCGCAACATCTCTATCAATTCATCATCAATAAGGTCACATTTTGTCACAGCCAATATGCGACGTTTATCAAGAATCTCAGCGTTAAATTGCCGGAGCTCATTGAGCAATATTTCATATGAGCCTTTAATACTTTCAGCATCACACTCTATCAAGAACAAAAGGAGGGAATTCCTCTCAATATGCCGCAGGAAACGCAAGCCTATACCCCTGCCCTCGCTAGCTCCCTCAATTATGCCCGGTATGTCGGCCATGACAAAAGACTTGCCATCTATATAAGGTACAATACCTAGCGAAGGCTCCAATGTAGTAAATGGATAGTTTGCTATCTTGGGTTTAGCAGACGAGATACAACTCAGCAACGTGCTCTTACCTGCATTGGGGAATCCCACCAAACCAACATCGGCCAGTAACTTAAGTTGCAAGATAACATTCATCTCCTGCATAGGCTCGCCAGGTTGTGCATAACGGGGAGCCTTATTAATAGCCGTGGCAAATTCCTTATTGCCTTTACCACCACGTCCACCTTTAAGCAACATTACTTCCTGCCCATCTTGCACAACATCGCAAATATATTCCCCCGTATCACCATTGTATGCCACCGTACCAAGCGGCACCTCTATATATTTATCTTCTCCCTGTGCACCCGTAGAGCAACAATCACCTCCATTGCCGCCATTACCGGCAAACACGTGACGCTCATAACGCAAGTGTAGCAGGGTCCAGAAATTATGATTACCTCGTAGGTACACATGTCCACCACGCCCACCGTTACCGCCATCAGGCCCACCGTTAGGCTGATACTTGGCGCGGTGCATATGTGCACTGCCCCTGCCGCCCTTACCCGAGCGGCATAATATCTTGACGTAATCTACGAAGTTTGATTCCAAATTTCCTATGTTTATTTGTTTTCCGCATCAATCCCGCGACATATGGCTTCAATCATAGCCTCCTTGCTGGGATTATCGCTCCAACGGAATATATTGCGTATGCCTTCTTTTTCGAACCAGTCAGCCAAAGGAGCTGTCTGCTTATGATATACTTCAAAACGTGCTTTGATAGTTGCCTCATTGTCATCAGCACGTCCTTGCTCAATAGCACGATTCAGTAGTCGAGCCATCAAGATATCCTCATCGACAATTAGCTCTATCATCATGCCCATATCATGACCTCGCTCGCCAAGCATCTTCTTCAGAGCTTCTGCCTGCGCAATCGTACGCGGGAAACCGTCAAAGATTACGCCCTTACCTTCAGGCTGCGAATCATACACCTTGGCAAGAATGCTTATCATCAATTCATCAGGAATCAACTGTCCCTTATCTATGTAAGCTTGAGCCACTCTTCCCAACTCTGTACCGTTCTTGATTTCTGCACGTAGCACATCACCGGTCGATATATGACCCATGCCATAGCGTTTAACAATTTCTTCGCTGTAGGTACCCTTGCCACTGCCCGGAGCACCAAAAATGATAATGTTTTTCATCGTTTCTTATTCTTTTACATAAATAGCCGGTAAATTACGATATAAGCCGTCATAATCGAGGCCATAGCCCACGATGAAAGCATCGGGGATTTCAAAACAACTATAGTCCACTTTTACATCATGGCACAGACGACTCGGTTTGGTAAACAACGCCGCAACATCCAATGTGCGTGGTTTATATTTGCGCAGGTCCTTGAGCAGATAATTCATACTCAGACCAGTATCAACTATATCTTCTACTATCACTACGCGACGCCCCTTTAACTTATCGGTATCAAGGCCAGGATATGCTTTTACCTCACCGGTAGAATCAGTACCGCTATACGACGATAAACGCAGGAACTGTAACTCACACAGTCCATCATAATTTCTGACAAGGTCGGCAGCAAATACAAAAGCACCTTTAAGTATACATAAAAACACTGGAACTTCCGCATTACCCATATCTTTACGGATTTGCTGGGCAAGCAGTGCTATCTTCTCTTCTATCTCCTTGGCGCTAATAAGGCGTCTGAAAGTACTGTTGTTCAGATTGATTATTTCAGGATCATTCATGTTGTTTATTAGTTTATAGGTTCTTAATATCAATATGCTATATGCTACTTACGGACTATCTCCTTAACAGTGTCGGTTAGATAATCCTGCAACTTCTCATAATCTACCACACACTCCGGCATACCGGCCGCATAACAGGCAATCTCATATGCACCCCAGCCAAACCATACACCCTTAGGTGTAAGAGCCGGCTCTGCACCAGGCAAATCAAAGCCATCTATAATATCTTTGTCTCCATTGAAATACTGGTCAACAACCGCCTTCTTAAGAATAGGCTTTAGTTTCGATTTCATTGTGGGCTTTATGATATCCGCCCACTTAAGCGCCTTACCGGTACTGCGATTAACACTAAAACGATAATGCCACGGCATACCGTGGGCACCTGCCCTATAGTCATCACCCATACTTTCGAAAGTAACATATCCGTTAGTAATGCAGTCAACGCTAATATCGTCCTCGTAAGAATACTTGAGACCAAACTCCTCATCTTCATCGGCATATGCAGACATCTCTTCCAAATCCGACTTGGCCTCCGCGGCTTTATTCTTCATTTTGCCGACGATAGTCTGTTTGAAATCCTCTTCACCGGTAGCGTTTTTGATACCGAAGTTGCGGAGAATAACTTGCCGCATATTCTTAATTGCCTCATAGTCGCTACCATTGGGCAATACTACATCTACATTATAGTCAAACCACTGGTCTGAATGAGCCAACTTCACAGAATCAAACTCCAGCGTTGGTATTTGTTCTTCCACCATCGCAGCAATACTGTCGGCATTGACAGTATCTATAGTAGTTTCTTCACCATCGGCAGGCTTCTTGCCATTACAGGCCGCGATTATCAAAGTAACCGTAATCACTGACAGCAAACAAAAGCACTTTCTCATCTACATATTATTTTAGGGTTTTAGGACTGCAAAGATAAGACTTTTTTTTTATACTCAAAGAATATCATGACTTTTTTCTTCCGTTTACTTTTTTTTAGATATGAAATTCGTCTTATTCAAAATAATGTGTTATATTTGCAGCGCAAAGAATACAACACCCTTATGAACTCCCAAAATAGCATTACCTACATCTCCCTACCTATCACTCAGCGGCACAGACTCTCGTTCTATCTTGCCATGGAGGAATATGTGGCGCACCATCTACAGGAGATTAAGGAATGCTTCTTTTTGTGGCAGGTAAACCCTACCGTCATCATCGGTCGTAATCAGGTACTAGAGAACGAGGTAAACTTAGATTATTGCCACGAGCACGACATTGATATAGTGAGACGCAAGAGCGGCGGAGGCGCAGTATATGCCGACGGAGACAATGTGATGTTCAGTTTTATATGTAACCGCGGAAATGCTACTACACCTGAAGTCTTCAGCCACTATCTACAACGCGCCATCGACCTACTTAGTTCACTTGGTGTGGAAGCGTGTGTATCTGATCATAATGATATTCTTATTGGCCAACGAAAGGTGAGTGGATGGGCCGTGTATCAGATGCAAGAGCGCATCATCGTACATGGCACAATGCTTTACGATACTAACATGCAACATATGTTACACGCCATAACTCCCAGCGCTGCTAAACTCCAACGAAAAGGAGTGGAGAGTGTTAGACAGCGTATCTGTCTGCTTAAGGATTATATTGGCGACCGCATAAACCTCAGCGAGTTCACTCACACTGCACGCCAATACTTCTGTGGAAACAACGAATATCTACTAACAGGGGATGATATCAAAGCAATTGAACAGTTGCAGGAAGATTATTAAGACACATACATTCTACTATCAAATAAAAAACTAATAAACCAATAGCACAATGGCAGAAAACAAAAAAACTTGTCTCTACGACAAGCACGTGGCTTTGGGAGCCATGATAAGCCCATTCGGCGGCTTCGATATGCCGATACAGTATTCTAATATCAAAGACGAGCATTTAGCTGTAAGACAGAAAGTGGGTATCTTCGACGTAAGCCACATGGGTGAGGTAGAAATCACCGGCCCTGAGGCAGAGAAGTTTGTACAGCACATCTTCACTAATGATGTAGCGGGCGCCGAACCCGGGAAGATATTCTATGGAATGATGCTCTACCCCACCGGCGGTTGCGTTGACGACCTGTTGGTATATTGCGAAGGTGACGGCAAGTTTTTCCTCGTTATCAATGCCGCCAACATCGACAAGGATGTTACTTAGATAAAAGAACAGGCTAAGAATTTCGATGTAAAGGTGGACCACCAGAGTGACTACTACGGCCAGATTGCCGTACAGGGCCCCGAGGCAGAGGCTAAGGTCGTTGAGGTTTTGGGGCTTGACGTTGCCGACCTTGTATTCTACACCTTTAAGAAGATTGATGTGGATGGCGAGACTATCATTGCCAGCCGCACTGGCTATACCGGTGAAGATGGCTTTGAGATCTACGGATCCCACAAATACATACAGCAGGCATGGGACAAGCTTATTGCTGCCGGTGTCACCCCTTGTGGTCTTGGCTGCCGTGACACCCTGCGCTTTGAGGTGGGGCTTCCACTCTACGGCGACGAGCTAAGCGCTGACATTTCTCCTGTTATGGCCGGACTTGGCATGTTTGCAAAACTCGACAAAGAGGAGTTTATCGGAAAGGATGTACTTGTAAAGCAAAAGGCTGAAGGCGTTCAAAAGAAGTTGGTGGGTATTGCTCTTGCTGACGATGACAAGGCTATTCCTCGTCACGGCTACGAGGTAGTGGGTGCCAATGATGAAATCATCGGTGAGGTAACCACTGGGTATCGAACCATCATGACCGACAAGTCGGTATGCTTTGCACTCGTAGATGCAGCATATATGAAACTCGGTACTGAGCTTGCCGTACGCATCCACCGCAAGCTTCACCCGGGCACCGTGGTTAAGAAGCGCTTCTATGACAAGAGCTACAAAAAATAAGAAACAAAATAACTTTAAAACATTTAAACTATGGCAAAAGTAATTGAAGGGCTCTATTATGCAGAGAGCCATGAGTATGTAAAAGTTGAAGGTGACTTCGGCTATGTTGGTATCACTGACTATGCTCAGGAACAGCTTGGTAACGTGGTATACGTTGATGCTCCTGATGTTGACGACGAAGTTACTCAAGGTGAGGAGTTCGGCGCTGTAGAAAGTGTCAAGGCTGCTTCCGACCTGATGTCTCCGGTATCAGGTACCGTTGTTGAAGTTAACGAGGCTCTGGCTGACAGCCCTGAATTAGTTAACGAGGACGCCTATGCCAACTGGATTATCAAGGTGCAGCTTAGCGACAAGTCTGAGCTTGACAATCTGCTTGATGCAGCAGCCTACACTAAGCTCTGCGCCGAATAAAGTCTATTAAGAGATGGCATATAAATACTTTCCTCATACAGAAGAGGATATCCAACAAATGCTTGAGGTGGCCGGCGTAAAAACGCTGGCCGACCTCTATGCAGAGGTTCCCGCTGAGCTTAAGCTCAACCGCGACTATAACATCCCGTCAGAGATGTCGGAGGTGGACATTCGCAAGCATTTCAATGCGCTCGGTGACAAGAACAAGCAGTTGGTATGCTTTGCCGGCGGTGGCGTTTACGACCACTATACTCCGTCGGTAATCAGCTATATTACCCAGCGTAGTGAGTTTCTGACTAGCTACACCCCATATCAGGCTGAGATATCTCAAGGCACCCTCCAGTACATCTTTGAGTACCAAACCTTAATGGCCGACCTCACAGGTATGGACATCAGCAATGCCAGCATGTATGACGGTGCAACGGCTACTGCCGAAGCAATGATGATGGCTGTAGCCAATGCCAAGAAAAAGAATCAGGTGTTGGTTAGCGCAACTCTTAACCCTGCCGTAATCCGAGTGGTAGAGACCTACGCAAAGTACCATGGTGTAACAATCAAGCTCATCCCCGCTCTCAACGGTGCCACCGACAAGGCTGCCCTTGAAGCGGAATTGCTCAAAGGCGAGAGTGCAGGCGTAATCATTGGCCAGCCTAACTACTATGGTATTGTTGAAGACCTTAGCGGTGTTGCTGACATGTGCCACGATCAGAAGGCTCTACTTATCATTAACGCTCCCGCCAGCACTCTTGCTGCCCTCAAGACTCCGGGCGAATGGGGTGCCGACATTGCTGTTGGTGATGCGCAGTCGCTGGGTCTGCCCATGAGTTTTGGAGGCCCCTACCTCGGCTACTTCTGCGCCAAGGAAGCCCTTATTCGCAAGATGCCGGGACGTATCGTAGGCGGTACTACCGACCACAATGGCAAGCGCACTTTCGTTCTTACCATGCAAGCTCGTGAGCAGCACATACGCCGCCAAAAGGCAACCTCCAACATATGCTCCAATCAGGGCATTATGACTCTGATGGTCACCATCTATATGGCTCTGATGGGCCCGCAGGGACTTAAGGAAGTCAACGAGCAGAGTTATGCCGGTGCTCACTATTTATATGATCAACTGCTGAAGACCGGTAAGTTCACTCCCGCTTTTGAGGGACAGACTTTCTTCAACGAATTTGTAGTGAAGACCTCGCTTGATGTTGACAAGCTTCAGGCTAAATTGATGGCCAACGGTATCCTCGGCGGCCTTAAGCCTGAAGGCATTGACAATGCCATTATGTTTGCCGTAACGGAGCAGCGCTCCAAGGCTGAGATTGATAAACTTGTAGAACTCATTAAAGAAGCTTAAGAAGTTATGAACAACACATTTTATGGAACTCTGATTTTTGAGCTCTCTAAGAAGGGACGCAAGGGCTATTCTCTCCCCGCCAATGAGTTTAAGGGGTACACTATCCCCGCCGCCATCAGCCGCCAGAGCGATACAATCCTTCCGGAGGCTGACGAGCAGACGGTAGTACGCCACTATACCAACATGAGCAACAACAACTTCGGTGTTGATACGGGTTTCTACCCTCTTGGCTCATGTACCATGAAGTACAATCCCAAAATTAACGAGGAGAATGCTTCTCATCCCGCATTCCGCAGTTTACATCCACTGGCTCCTGTCAGTGCGGTGCAGGGAGCGCTTGAGGTTTACTATAACACCCAGAAGATTCTCTCGGAGCTTGGTGGCATGAGCGAATTTACTCTCAATCCGTTTGCCGGTGCTCACGGTGAGTTGACGGGCCTTATGGTTATCCGCAATTACCACATGAAACGCGGTGACTTAAAGCGCACCAAGATTATCATTCCCGACTCCGCCCACGGCACCAACCCTGCATCTGCTGCAGTATGCGGCCTAGAAGTTGTGGAAGTAAAATCCACTGCTGACGGCACCGTGGATGTAGAGGCTCTCAAGCCTCTGCTCGGCGATGACATTGCCGGCATGATGATGACCAACCCCAACACCCTTGGAATTTTCGAGACCAAGATTCCCGAGATTGCCAAGCTTGTGCACGAGTGCGGTGGACTGATGTACTACGACGGAGCTAACCTCAACCCGCTGCTCGGCGTATGCCGTCCGGGTGACATGGGCTTCGATGTGATGCATATCAACCTCCACAAGACATTCTCTACACCTCACGGCGGTGGTGGTCCCGGTGCAGGTCCTATTGGTGTAAGGGCAGGCCTTGAAGCCTATCTGCCTAATCCGCAAGTCAAGAAAGCCGCCGACGGCACATTCTATGTCCACTACGACGAGGATAGTCTGGGATGCATCAGCGGATTCTTTGGCAACTATGCCGTAGTGCTTAGAGCTTACACCTTCCTGCTCTCTGCAGGCAAGGAGCAGTTCTCCAAGATGGGCTCGCTGGCTGTGCT
Organism: Bacteroidaceae bacterium; assembly: GCA_017616915.1. Lineage (GTDB taxonomy): Bacteria > Bacteroidota > Bacteroidia > Bacteroidales > Bacteroidaceae > UBA6382. The sequence continues at coordinate 1,339 of JAFZXF010000056.1, read as the reverse complement.
CAATGCCAACTATATCAAGGAGAGCCTGAAGGACTGCTACGAACTGCCTATTCAGGGACTGTGCAAACATGAGTTCGTATTCAACGGTCTTATCGACAAGAGCCAGCACGTTACCACCCTCGACGTCGCTAAGCGTCTGCTCGACTATGGCTTCCATGCTCCTACCATCTACTTCCCGCTTCTCTTCCACGAGGCTCTTATGATTGAACCCACCGAGACCGAGAGCAAGGACACCATTGATGCGTTTATCAAGGTAATGAAGCAGATTGCCAAGGAAGCAGCCGAAGACCCCGAAATGGTCAAGTCCGCTCCTCACTGCACACCTATCACCCGCTGTGATGATGTCAAAGCTGTGAAGGAGCCTAAGCTCACCTACAAGGCCTACCTATAATATAAATAAGGTATAGCAAACTATGCAACAAGCTGATTTAATAATCATCGGTGCTGGTCCCGGCGGCTATGAGACTGCCGTCAAGGCTGCACATGCCGGTTTGAAGACTGTTATTGCCGAACAGGCACGCCCGGGCGGCACATGCCTCAACGTAGGCTGCATTCCCACCAAGTGTTTCTGCAAGAACGCCGAATTTATCAGTCAACTCAAAGAGGCCGAGCTACTTGGAGTCAAGACTCAGGGCTCAATAGTCAATGGTCAATGCTCTATAGATATGTCTCAGGTAGTTGCTCGCAAAAATGAGGTGGTCAACACTCTCGTCAGTGGAATAGAGGCACTGCTCAAGCACCCCAACATCACTCGGGCCAACGGCAAGGCTATATTCGTCGATGCTAAGACCATTGAGGTAGAAGGTGAAGCTTACACCGCCCCCTGCATTATCATTGCTACTGGCAGCGTGACCAAGTTCCTGCCCATCCCGGGCAAGGACCTGCCCAAGGTGCTCACCTCCACGGAGATGCTTGACATCACCGAGGTGCCCAAGCGACTGGCAGTAATCGGTGGTGGTGTTATCGGTATGGAGTTTGCCTCCATCTTCAATGCCTTCGGCTCGGAAGTGACCGTGCTGGAGTACTGCAAGGAGATACTGCCCAACTTCGATGCCGATATAGCCAAGCGTCTGAAGGCCTCGCTCAAGGGCAAGGGCATCAATATCGTCAACAACGCCGCAGTTAACGGCATCAAGGATGACGGCGACCACTATTCCGTTACCTATATGCTCAAGGACAAAGAGGAGGCAGTTGATGCCGACATTGTTTTGATGGCTGTGGGCCGCGCTGCCAATGTGGGTTCGCTCAATCTTGAGGATGTGGGCATACAGACTGACCGCCGTGGCATCGTTACCGACGATGACTTCCGCACCAATGTTGAGGGCATATATGCCATCGG
>JAFZXF010000055.1 GCA_017616915.1 Bacteroidaceae bacterium | reverse complement strand
TCTTGTAAGGCACAGTGTGACTTTTAAAGTCCTGGTACAGCTCTGTAGCCTCATGACAAGCATAAGTGAGGTCAAAGGTATAGTCCTCCTTTTGCGAGTAGAGCATCAAGGCTATCTGGTCGCTATGCTCCATAGTTTCCATCATGGCCTCATGTTGCGCCTCAGCCCTTCTGCCGAAACGCTCCATCATCATTCTCTGCTCGCGGTAAGCATTTTCAAGCTCCGCCCTGAGCACAGCCATCGTCTGATTGATATCGCGCTCTTTGAGTACTGCCTCAGCAGGAGTAGCTGCCATAAACAGCAGTAGGACGAAAAACGAAAAGTATTTTTTCATAACTTATAACTTTGAGACTTTCTTATCGCGGATAAAGCCGCACTCACTATTTCGCGGCAAAATTACTGATTTTTTTTGACAAACTCGCCAGATAGGAACTTTTTGTTGCCTTTTTGCCTTTTAATCAGCCGCTTTTCTTTATGTACTGATAACCCAACTGACATCGGAGGCAGTCACGACGCTCACAATAGCGGGTGACCAATTGGATGATTGCCTGGGAATCGGCTGCTGTGTTTATAGACCTCTCGGGGTCAACAACCGGCGAACTATTTAACTTAAATTTTCGAGTGTATTTATTATCTTCTGCGGGCATAACCGCAAGCCATTTAAGGGCTTTTGCCTGCATTCTGGAATTGCCGCGATAGCGCCCGTAGGCATAGAAAAACGGTATAACCGCATTAATTATGAGTACATTTACTGAAGCCTGCGGCATGTTGATATCATCAAAGACCTTGCGTATTTCTTCCGGACCTTCAGCCTCAAGCACGACAGAAAGTCTTAGCTTCCTTTTGTAATAAAGTTTTGCAAACTGCGCAAGCCGGACAGTAGGAAAATTCTGTGGACGAGTGCGCAGGAACTTCCAACTATGGCGAGTGATGGATGTTAGGGAAAACTTACTGGCAAGGAAGCGATATTCGCTCTTCAGGTCCTGATATTTGACCTCTGGCAAAGTCGCGCTAAGCATATCTACATCATTTGGTTCGCCTTCAAGAAATCCCGCCTGACCTAGAAACAGAGCCTCTATCTGCAGCAGATTATCTCTGTGCTTGGCTGCTCCACCAAACGGAATAGTACGGGCCCACTGTTCGAAAGTGTCGCTATTCAGTCCAAAACCAAACGCCCGCGCCATAGTGATGAAAAATGTTCGCTCCCAATCACTTTCACAATAGTGCAAGCGACTTTCTATATCCGCAGCCTTACGTTCCAAACGCTCCTCGCAGAGCCGACTCATCCATCTGGAATATATTAATGTCGGTATCTGTGCGGCATACTGATAGCAAGAAGGGTTGTCATCGTAGGCTTGCAGGCGCTCATAGTTGTTGACTACATATTCCGGAACACCAATCACCAGCTGCGGCACTTTTCGTCCGGACTCTGTAAACACTTCAGTATCTGCCTGCTCCACAATATGCAATACTACATTATTATATGCTTTGTCCTTATCGTGATTATGTCGATACCACTCGCTGCTTTTAGTGTGTATCTCCACATTGCCCATCCAGTCGGCACCGCCTATAATGATATCTGCGTTGAAAAAATCGGGACCTGCGTCAGTATTATGAAGGCCTGGCGACAGCACTACAACATCTTCTCCCGCGGTGGTCTTGAGTCCTGACCGCGGTATCAGACGATTTTTCCAAACGTAGTGCAGCAGACGCTCCATAATCGTATATTTCAGACTATTCTCAGGGTCCTCAGCCTAACGAAGACAGAGCCTCATAAAGTTTGTGGTTTTCCTCCCTGTTTCGCACAGCTATCCTCATATACTGCTTGTCGGGATTAAGACCGGGTTTAAGACTGCAGTCGCGGGTAAGGATGTTATATCGCTTGAGCATAGTGAGCACTATCTCTCTGGCAGTATGGGGCTTTAGTACTTCGCAAAGGAAATAATTGGCCTGAGTAGGCATCACCCGCAAGTAAGAAATTTGTTTCAACTCCTGTTCAAATGTCTTGCGTTCCTCTACAAATTTACCGCAAGCTTCGTGATAGTCTGCTTCGTGCTTGGTGTATATCTGCATGAAATATTCTGCAAACGAATTGATATTCCATATCGGCACAGCCGCCTTCATCCGACTGATGAGCTGCATATCTGCCGATGCCAATATGCCCAATCGCAATCCAGGCACTCCGTAACTTTTAGAGATGCTCTTCATCACTATCAGATTGGGATTCTCTTCCAGTAGCGAGTTATGCAGCAACGATGCCGTTTGCCAGTCTTCACTGAAATCCACGAAACTTTCATCCACTATCAGGCGCATACCCTGTTGGGCAGTCCATTTTGCTAACTTAAGCAGGTCGGTTACAGGAATATAGTTACCACTCGGGTTGTCGGGATTGATGATGAGCAATGTATCGGCGCGGTTGACACTGAAATAATTCATCAGATCATCGGCATTATAGCGATAATCCTCATTCTGCGGGAAGAATGTGACTAACCTTTCGGCCTCGAATCTATTGGGATATTCCTCGAAAGTTGGGCGCACTACGCCAAGTTTGCCCGGTAGCATATCCAGCAGCGTTTTAATAAGTTCTGCGGCTCCGTTGCCCGGCAGGATATAGTCCTGTCTAACTCCGAAACTCTTGGAAGCTATGAGACTGTTGATCTTCATGCCGGAAGGATATTGGGTCAGCAATGTGTCGAAGAATGTCCTTATCTCGGCCTTGAGGCGCGGAGTCGGGAAATACGGATTAACCAAATAGCAGAAATCCAGCATCCCGCCAAAACGCCAGAATCCGCCAAAACGTCCGTAGTATTTGCGCAGTATATCTTTCTCCTCTGCAAAAATAGCTTCCGCAATATCGAGGTCCTGAACATCGTCAATCTCATACCATTTTTCATCGCCTATCGGAAGGGCTTTGATATTACCTTTGTCGAGATGAGTGATTACCTGTAGCACCTGCTCGTAATATTCGTTAGGACCGAGCGCTTTGCAGTAGGCGTTGATAAAGGGAACGTATTTCTGCTGAGAGAACTGGCGGGAAAATTTGTAGATATTCACCGTCTTGTAGTACTGATCCACCTCATCGTATCGGAAAGCCTTCTTGGGGACAAAATTGAGAATATTCTGCTGCTCGTCGATTTTGACCATCGTTCCATCCATCCAGCTCTGATACTTAGCTACAAGCGCCAGATTGGGGTTGGGATCGCTCAGGATAAGAGAGAACAGACTATCGTCAACGATAAGGTCGCTTTCTATGAGCAGAGTGTCGTCTTCCTGCAGCTGATTGGCCGCCAAAGCTAGCGAATAAATGTTATTCGTTGTTTCATATACGGGGTTTTCCACATATTGGATGTTAAGCTCCGGAAACCTGTTGCCAATATGCTGGCGGAGTTCCTCGCCCTTGTATCCTATAACGATTATCACCCTTTTGAGTTGGTGGCTGGCCAGCTGTCTGAGCATACGGTCGATGAGTGGTGTTCCGTTCACGGGCACCATGCTCTTGGTATGTTGGGTGGTTAGTTCACCCAGCCTGCGTCCCATTCCCGCAGCTAATATTATTGCTTGCATCTTATTATGTGTGTTAAATTCAATCTTTCTTTAACCAGTAGAGCAGCTCTCCTATCCATTGATTACGCTCGGCATAATCCGTGCGGCAACCGAAACCGTGATAACCGCCCTCATACATATGCAGATCCACCAGCACTCCGTTGTCAACAAGCGCTTGGGCATAGTCAAGCGAGTTGCGCGGAATAACCCCTCTGTCACCCGAAGCTAAAACGATGAATGCTTTCGGCGTCTGCGCCGTAACATGCTTTTCGTTGGAGTATTTATCCATAAGTTCCTGCGTATAGCCTTTACCCAACAGGGCCTCGCGTGAATCTCGGTGGGTCACTCCGTCCTGCATACTTACCACAGGATATAGCAACACCTGAAAATCCGGACGATTCACACTGTCGGTAAAATGAGTGGCTGCCGTAGTCGCCAGATGTCCTCCTGCGCTACTACCCATTATGCCCACCTGCTTGATACCCCACTCACTACTGTGGCTACGCACATAGCTTATCGCTTTCTGCGCATCGGCCAATGGCACGGTGTTACGGCCTTGGGGCAGCCTGTATTGCAGCACGAAGAGAGCGATGCCTTCTTTGTTTAGGATAGGCGCGAAGTCACATCCCTCATAGGTCATACAGAGATATTTGTATGCTCCACCGGGACAAGCTATCACTGCTTTGCCCGTCGGCTGAGCAGGAAGAAAACAATGCAAGACTGCATCTTTATAGTCAGAATCTTGTATCTCACCTTCACTCCAAAGATTTACCTTAAATGTCTGCTGGGCAAGACAAGGAGTAAGGAGTAAGGAAAATAGGAATAAGGAAAACAGTTTCTTTTTCATATAATTGCTAATTATCGGTTTTTCATTTAATGTTGTCAACAAGGCGGAAGAGTCGGCTCCATCTTATCTTGCCGTCGAACCATCCGCGGTCGGGGTCAAGTGAAAGCCATATAAAGATTGGCTTACCCACTATGTGGTCCTCAGGCACAAATCCCCAGAAGCGGCTATCGGCAGAATTGTCGCGATTGTCGCCCATCATCCAGTAATAATCCATCTTGAATGTATAGCTGGTGGCAGGCTTGTCATTGATAAATATCTTGCCGTCGCGCTGCTCCACCTTATTGTTTTCATACACCCGTATGCAACGGTCGTAAAGCGCCAGTTTCTCGGGTGTGAGCTTAATGGTAGCGCCTCGCTTGGGCATCCAGATAGGACCGTAGTCATTGGCCGTCCAGCCGGTATTGTAAGTATGTGGAAAAAGTCTAAAGTTTTCAGGCTCATCACATTTCTCTATCTTTTCCACCAGATCTTTACGCTGCTCAAGAACCTTCTTGACCTCTGCCGTCATCGGCATACGCAACTCTTTGCCGTCGGCGCTCAGCAGTTCCGAGCGATCTTCTACACTAATGCCTAGCTCACGGCAAAGGTCATCGGGCAACTGCTGGCGCAGCTTCACCTTGTAGCTATACTGCACCTTCATCGGCTGGAACATCTGCTTACCATCGGTGTAGATTCTGCCTTTCTTGACAGTCAGCACCTGGCCGGGCAGGGCTACGCAGCGCTTCACATAGTGCTCCCGCATATCCACCGGCCGCACCTTCTTTTCGCCCATCCTTTGTGGCTCGCTCTTTATATACTGTTGTGCATAGTCATATTCAATCGCACTCATCTTCAACTGCTCGGCTACGGGCAGCTGACTCTCCGCAGCGAGGAACTTGTCAAACTCCATTCCCTGCTGCTCGGCAGCAATTGATTTACCTATTTCATAGCAGAGACTGTAATAGTCCCGATTCTCATACTTGGCAAACACAGTATCACCGCTCGGCACGTTAAACACCACTATGTCGCCTTGCTCCACCTGGCCCAATCCCTTCACTCGCTCATATCCCCATTTGGGCCATTCTATGAAGCTTTGGCAGCCCAGTAGCGGTATAGTGTGGCTGGTGAGCGGCATGTGGATGGGAGTCATCGGCTTGCGCGGTCCGTAACTAACCTTACTAACAAAAAGGTAATCGCCGGTGAGCAGACTCTTCTCGAGCGACGAACTGGGAATGACGTAGTTCTGAAACAGATAGAGGTTCACAAAATAAACTGCCACTAGTGCAAAGACTATCGCATCCACCCAACTCATTATCTTCCTTACTTCGCGGCTCTTGCTCTTGCGCCACCAACTCCAAGGAATCTTCTTGGTGATGTAAGCATCGAAGATAAACGGTACCACCAACAGTCCCAGCCAACTACCTACCCACAGGCAGAAGAGCAACCACAAAACTATAGCTATGGCGCAACGTATCTTTCTCTGCTTCAGACTCAATTCACGCGGTTTCTTCTCTTTCGGCGTTTCGCCCTTTTTCTTTTTGAAAAAATTTATTTTCATACTCCTTACTCCTTTACTCCTTACCCAACAGGTCTTCCATCGTCAGTAGGCCGTCATGCTCATAAGCGTACTCTGCTGCCAGCACTGCGCCCAATACAAATCCACCTCTCGACTTAGCTTCATGACTAATCACTATATCGTCGAATTCACTCTCATACTTCACTCGGTGGATTCCTGCAACCTCGCCTTCCCTCACGGAGTCGATTACCAACTCTTCGGGGCGCGCCTCAACGCCGGGCTCCACACTTCCATCGGGTTTTAGCAGAGAACCTTTTACCCAACTTTGCTTACGAGCAGAGTTGGCAATTAAAGTTTCTGCCAAAGTGATAGCTGTGCCTGAAGGGGCATCCAACTTATGAATATGGTGCACCTCCTCTATGCTGGGCTCATAATCAGGATAAGCGTCCATCATGCGTGCCAGCATTGCATTGAGCTTGTTAAACAGAAATACGCCGAGACTGAAATTGCTGCTCCAAAACAAGGTGTGCATACCATATTTGCACAGTTCTTTTATCTCGTTCATATGTTCCTGCTGCCAACCGGTGCTACCGGTCACTACCTTCACATCGCGCTCAAAGCATTTCATGATGTTTTGGTATGCAGTCTGTGGAGTGGTGAACTCGATTGCCACATCGGCCGACTTGAATGCTTGACTGTTGAAGTCATCCTGATTGTCGATGTCGATGATACAGACTATCTCATGGCCTCTTTTTAAGGCAAGACGCTCTATCATCTGTCCCATCTTGCCATAGCCTATCAGTGCTATTTTCATTGCTTGGGTGTTTAGTCTTTTTTTATTTGTCTTTCACTTTCTTTCCGTCCTTTATATAGATGCCGGTGGGAACATCCTTCTGTTTTCTGCCTTGCAGGTCGTAGATAAATTGAGACTTACCGGTTTCTCTTTCCACGTCTCTAAGCTCTTTTCCTTTGATGGCACTGATGGGATTGTCGAAATCGAAAGTGTAAGTGTCGAGTTCGGGCAGTCCTTCCGCAGCAAGGATATAGGCTTTGTTCTCTGCGACGTTTGCCGATACCGGTGAGGTTTTCATCACGGCTTTGCCTGAGGCGGTCTTCAGTGTATAGCATGTGTTTTTAGGAAGACCGGCTTTTTTCGGACAAGTACCGATAAGTATGTTAGCACCGTCATAGGGTGCAACTCGCTGTCCTCCCACACCAAGTGCGACTGTCGCATAAGCATCGCCGTACAGCACTACGGGAGTGGCATGAGGAATGGTATCGTTAAGTTCCAATAGTCTGATTACTCCGTCGGCATCTACGTGGTCGGCAATATAAGCGGAAACTCCTTCGGGCACGTAAGTGTCGAAATCCACATACATCAACGCCACACCTGCGGCATTGAGCTTGACTTCATACGTCTCCGCAGGTTTAATCTTCCATAATACTCCATCCGCGGTGCTGCGCTGTATTGAAGCATAAGCATTTTTGCTGCTTACGGTATAAGGCTGATATGCAGCCTGCGAAAGATAATAGCTACCCTCGGTAGCGGGCGAAAGCTGATAAACAAACGACTTGTCAGTAGTTACGAGATGCAGATTGCCGGTATTGTCAACAGGTTGCACATCAAAACCATACTGCTGCGCACTGAAGCGGTATCCGCTGCCAGATGGAGTGAGCGTCCACAACTGTGAAGCATTTCCCTCAGCTGAAGCTGTCAGCGTAACCCACGGCACTTCAGCGGTGAGACTTTGTGTGGCTTTTTCTTCGTTGTCGGCTGGCAAGATGCGATAGGAATGACTATTGTCAATCTCCACATACTTCGCGTTATCGAGAGCTTGTTCAAGTGTGGCAAGGTCGGCTTCAGCCACTTCGCCATTATTATATAATGTTTCGATTGTAGTTTTTTCTGCTTTATCAGCCAGACTTCCAACTATTCCGTCCTCAAGGGCCAAAACACGGCCCGCACGCTCTGCTGTTGCATTGAGGCGCGGACTGCGCGTAGCCTCTTTTATCAGCTTGAGAGTGGCATGATTTTCAGGGCGCAAGTAATAGTTATTATAAAGGTTGAAGCGGGTGCTGTTGACTCTGGTGGCTAGACTGAGAGGCTCCTCTACTACAGGATCGATAAATACGCCTTTTCCGTTAGAGGCAGCATCGGCCTTGTCATTGCACAGCAGATAGAAAAACGAACCCATCCCGTTGGCGTTGAGAGCATAAGGCTCGCTGCTCAGCGAGACAGCGCCGTCCTTGAGACATAGATACTGCTTTGCGCCCATATTGTAAACATAGTATTTGTCGGCGTATAGCTCTGTGGAGAGAACCTGCCAATTGTTGTATGGGTCGGTTACATCCACCTTCGCAGCAAAGGCGGGCAATGCACCTTCAACAATTGCTTCCCTAATAGTTAGCGTGCCCTCGGGAGTAGCGCAAAGATATCCGCGTCCCTGAGAGCCCAGAAGCATATATGCATTGTCGGCCGCTACGTGTGACTTCTGCGCTACTTTGCCGTATTTAAGCAGCGTGCCGTCCTTCGCCAACAGCTTGAGGACTGTACTCAGCGCATTTGCATCGGTGCAGGTGCCGTCGGCATATACTTCTTTGAGGTTAGCCAGGTCTGCGGCCGGATAATTGTTGAATGTATTCTGATTATCGATGTATTTCTTGGCTTCTGCCAGCAAATCCTCTAAGTCGTATTCTCCCTTGAAGACTATATTGTTGAGGTTGACACTGGTAGTATTGTTGTTTCCGTGGAAGACAATCTTGATATTGCTCGTTGTGACGGGCTGCGGCAGCGTTACTTCCGACTGAGTGGCGTAATACATATAGATACTGTCGGCAGCGAGAGTCCACTGCTTGCCGTCATCCGAGATATACACATCGGCATATCTGCAGCGCTGAGCCGCGGTGGTTACAATAAATGCCGTAATGGTGCGCTTGTCCTTTGCGCGGAAGGAAATCGTGTGGGTGTCGCCGCTGTGCGTCCAATAAGTTACCGTGCTGGCATCAATAGCATGCGAGGGATTCACTCCTTCGGTAGAGGTCACAGTCCAATCCTCGTTGGGATAAACTACGCTGGCCTTGTTGATTCCCTGATTGATATTGTAGCGGTTAGCGAGCTTGAGCGCCTGGTCAATACGGGCATTGAGCCGGTCAAGGTCGATAGTATCTACGCAGGTCTTGTCGGTGAGCAGCGAGGTGTAGTGTGCACTGTCGTAGTGCACGTTGTAGCCTCCATATTCCAGGAAGAAAGTGTTGTCCATCGTGCCCGATGCTCCGTGACTCGCCTCCGACTTGGGCCGCTCGTCGGTATAGCAGGGGAAGAAATTGACGTAGTTGCGATTATACCACTCGCCGCTGGCTGCCGAGCGCATAAAAGCATGACGGTAGTTGACGCGGTGCTTGCCCCAACCTTCGTTGCCACCGAAGTTTTCTATGAAGCTGTACCATCCGCCTATCAACTGATTGATGAACGAGGCGCGTATTGATGCCATATACTGCCACTCGGGCCAGTTGTCCATCTTGTACCACGCGGTCATGATAGTGTTCTCTGCTTCGGCTATCGAGTCGTTGCCCAGCTTGTCCTTCATCGTTATCTTGACATTCTCGGGACGCACATTAAGCAGGAACTGCACCCAGTGGTCGGGCTGCCAATATTCGGGCTTGTCCTTGAACATAATGGTTCCCGAGGAACCTTCGCCGCCACCGTGACCGGAAACTCCTTCGTGGTTGTAGTCAAACACCTGAGCTTGCATATACTCCGGCAAATCAGGATCCTCATCGGTGTTACCGTTGTCCCACACAGAGAATAATACACGCCTATTGAAATCGGTGCCGCCGTTGATACGTCCGTTGGTCTGGAAACCCATATAGCTGTTGAGCGCACCGATAGTCATGAAGTAGTCGCAAGGATGCTGATGCTCGCTGAGCACCATCCCTTCTACATAAGCCCAATCATAGGCGTTGCCCGAAGGAGCCAACGGATCAGTAGTGCCGAAGTCGAAAAGATGACTGCCCGTGCCACCCATATTCGCCATTGTAGTGACAGGCAAAGCATTCTCGCGCTGGATGAGGAAATAGAATAGCGTGGTTACACTCGACGGATTGTCCACCGTGAACTCCACACGGTAGTACTCGTCGGCAGGAATATTGATCGGACCAAAGGCTTCGATGGTCGTCTTCTCTTTCTTTAATGCGGTAGTGGCAATGCTGCCTTCATAGATTACATCGCCGGTATTGACGCGAATCATCTTGATACCAAAGACCGGACGACGCATGTAAGTGGGCGTATAGACGAGGTCTGCTCGGATTCGTCCGGGAGCTATGCGCCAATAGTAAACAATAGTTGCACCGTTAGACGACCACCCGTTCAATGTTTTGTAGTCCGAACTGCTCACCGTGTATTTCTCTCCTACCTGTTCGTAGCGATGGCTCGCCCAGAGAGTATCTATTTTTGCTTGCCAGGTTTGTGCTTCGCCTGCTAACGTAGAGAGGAATAAGGAGGTTAGGAGTAAGGAAAACAGTTTATTTTTCATCATTATATTTATTTCACAATTTGAAGATTTCACCATTTTTGGTTTTGGTTTTCGTTATTTGTTCTTTATTTAAACTGCGAAAATAGGACTTTTTCTTCACATTCTGCCACTTTTTCACAAACTTTTTGATAATTATGCCCGCTTTGCCAAAAATTTGCAGGAAAAAAATAAAAAAAGCAAGCAAAACAAACCGCCGCTTTTTAGCGGCGGGTAATTTATTGTTCGTTCAAAAATACGTTATTTATATCTGTGCGGCTTGGCTCTCCGGCTCTTGGCGAGTGTCCCAGAAGGCGACAATGTGAACGGTTTCACCATCAATGCGGTAAACCAACTTACTCAGACCATTGATAATTATGCTGCGATAAGCCATTGGCCGGTCGGCGAATAGCGGGTCTATCTGGCCGATATTAGGTTTGCTCTTCAATACCTTCGTGGCCTCACGCACTTCCTGTAAGTAACTCGTCCTACGTTTTGTACCGAAACGCTTGCAGATGTAATCGGCAATTCTATCCCTACCTTCTATAGCTTTTGTATACCAAATTACTTTCATACAGCCTTAGCAATTTCTAATTCTGCTTCCAGTTCATCCCATGCTTCTTCATCAGGAATTCCTTTTCCTGCAGCAATCTCAGCCTCAGACTTGTCGAGCATAGCATTGATTTCCTCTTTAGTGTAGCACTTAAGAGGGAATTCTTCATCCTGATTGGCGTACTCTGTCAATTGCGTACCCAACCAAAGCATATTGGCTGGCGAAAGAGTGCTATACAGATAATCGCGTAACCCTATTAAAGTTTCCTTGCTCATACTGTGTCTTTTTATTCTTATTCGATGCAAAAGTACATAATTCTCTCGAAACCTCCAAAATTTTTGACATTAATTGTTTACGAGCAAATATTTCGTTTTTAAAAATTGCTTCGCAAAGGCTTATTTTACTACGTAACTAAGGAATAAAAACTCGCGCGATATGTATTAC
>JAFZXF010000054.1 GCA_017616915.1 Bacteroidaceae bacterium | reverse complement strand
CAGCGGGGTTCCACCTCTTCCCATTCCGAACAGAGAAGTTAAGCCCGCCCGCGCCGATGGTACTGCGCAAGTGGGAGAGTAGGTATCCGCCGTTTTAGACAGTAAGTCCCGGTTCATTACGAATCGGGACTTTACGTTTTTGTATATACAGGCTTATCTTATCTAATTACTGAAGGTGCTGTATATCACCGTCATTGTTAACGGATGCTCATCCGTACTACGCAGTAGTTTTGCAGAACCCAGGGAGTGGTCAGGAGTTACACTTATTACGGCTCCTGTGCTGTTAGCACTGGTTATTACGGGCACAAGTACCACCTTGTTCCAATCGGAGCCATATGTCTTCTTCTGAGCTCGCAGTTTGCTTATAAGGGGAGCTATATTAGTAAAAGTGTACGAATTGTTGGCTGAAGAGTATTCTGCCGTAAACGTAGTGGTGTTATCGGGTACACGCCGCTGTGCGAAGAAAGTGTGGAGTTCTGCTTTGGGAACCATGAGCAATTTCTGTGGAACGGGAAGTGTATAGGGCGTTGCAGCGCTTGCATTGCTGTAGCGTTGCAGAACTATTTGCGCACTACTAATAGTGTCATTTTCGTGGCCGCTGAAAATATTGGTTAGCGGCATCTCTACCTCAGTAAGTATAGCCATAGGTGTTTTGAGGTAGGTGTATTCCGTAGCATCCAGCAGGGGTAGCAGGTTGGTGTTTTGTATGCGATTGCACTGTATTACCTCGCCTGTTGCCGCTATTCGTTTTAGTCCGTTGTATGTAACACCATTGTTGGTGTAGCGGAAGAATATGGTAATGGTGCTTAGGTCAATGCTAATCATTGTGCCGTTGCCTGCGAGATGACGCACATAGAAGCCCGCTGTGACGTGGCGCAACAAATTGTAGGAATTGTTGAAATACTCGGGATGAGTATAGTAGAGCTGCAATATACGTGTACCGTACTCGGCGGGAAGTTTTATGCTTATGTGTTTCGAGTATGATGATGCATAGCGTATAGTATCATCTATGTTGAGGTCGGCCACAGCAAACGTGGTCTCTTTGCTGACAGCGCCCGGTTTAGTATTTAGATATGGGGTGGGGTCGATGTCGGTATATAGGTTTTGTCCCTCGGGAATTACATTAGCGGTATCTAGCTCGTAGATGCCAATCTTCATGGAGTTGAGCGAGTCACCGTAGTATGATTTGATATAAATATTTAACTCTACCGAGTCGGCAACGATACTTCCGTTTTCCTTGTGTATGCTTTCAATTGGCGGCAGCTCATCACCTTCAAGAGTTGCAAATTGTGCCATGAAGTCACAGGTGGTGGTGGAGTTGGTCTCGGGGTCGGTTACTCTTCCGAGATAACAATCGGAAGTGTAGGCTGCCAGCGAGTCTATAAGTATGGATTTTGTCAGTACATTATAAATGGCCTGCGAAGTGTGAGTTTGGTCGGTTGACGGCATGGTGTTGATGCCGAGAGTACCAGTTTCGTCATCGCAGGATGTCAGTATCAGACCTGTAGTCAGGGCTATGGTTACTGATAGCAGAAGTTTTTTGTACATAGATGTAGATGTCTAATTTTCTAAATCTTCCAGCATCTGGTTAAGCTTGTCGGTATTTTCCTGTCGAGTGCTGCCTTCTTCAAACTTTACAGAGGGAATCTGGTTTTGTTTGATGTAGTCTAACAGTTCAGGATCTACCTCGTTGTCGGCTATGATAGCAGCGTCAGAGAAACGCAGAGCCAACTTCATAAGGTCAACGGGGCGTTTAAACTCCATCCCATAACTGTTAACCTCATCCATATCTACGCTGCGGAAGAGCAGGAAGTTTGGAAATTTCTCCGGCATGGGCTTGGTGATATCCAGTTTGCGCAGGGAGGTCACCACTTTTGCTTCTCTGAATGCGGGCTCGTCCTTATAGGCAGTCTTGATCAGGAATGGTGCAACGGCAGAGATCCATCCCTGACAGAGCACACTGCTAGGATACCAGCCCAGTTTCTTGGTAATCTCGAGCACACTACGGGCATAGAAAACGGCACGCTCATAGTTGTCATTATACTCTACGCCATCGCGGTCGCAGGCGGCGAGTCGTTTCATGAAGAAGTCTTCGTTGTCTATGAAATAGACCTGCATTTTTGTTGAAGGGAGCGACGCGACCTTGATATAGAACGGGTGGTCGGTGTCGTCGATTATGGTGTTCATTCCTGAAAGCCTCTGCATTTCGTGCAGCTGGTTACGCCGCTCGTTGATATTGCCCCATTTGGGGTGGAATGCTCTGGCCTCAAATCCCATTTCATAAATTGTCTGTGGAATTTCCTTACCCAAAACTGACATTGGGGTTTCAGGAACGAATGGAGCTATCTCTTGTGAGATGAACAGTACTTTTTTACCCATTTTACTACTTTAGATTTCTTTTATATGCAAAGATAGTGATTTTTTTCCATTAAAGGGTCGTTTCGTGGCAAAAAGTTTTCTTATGTGAAAAGTTTTGTGTTATTTTGCAGTCACAAATAGAGAAATAACGACATATCAATGCAACTTATCAAGACTATTGATGGCCTAGGCATGGTGCTCTCCATCGCACGCTCTGAAGGTAAGACAGTTGGTTTTGTGCCTACCATGGGTGCTCTGCATGAGGGACATGCATCACTGGTGAGGCGTAGTGTGAGCGAGAATGGCTTTACCGTTGTAAGCGACTTTGTTAACCCTACTCAGTTTAATGACAAGACGGATTTGCAGAACTATCCGCATACCCTCGACGCAGACTGCCGTTTGTTGGAGAGTCTTGGAGCAGATATAGTCTTTGCTCCATCAGTTGAGGAAATGTATCCGGAGCCCGACACTCGCACTTTCTCGTATCCGCCTATTGATACGGTGATGGAAGGTGCTTTCCGCCCGGGCCACTTCAACGGAGTGTGCCAGATCGTGAGCAAATTATTCTATGCTGTTTGTCCCGACAGAGCCTACTTTGGCGAGAAGGATTTTCAGCAGGTGGCAGTAATCAAGGCGATGGTCGAGGATCTTGGGCTGGATCTCGAGATATGTCCGTGCCCCATTGTGAGAGAGGCTGATGGTTTGGCGCTCAGTAGCCGCAATGCCCTGCTCACTCCGGAAGAGCGGAAGATTGCTGTGAATATCTCCAAGTATCTTTTTGAGAGCAAACAATTCATGGAAGGCCATACTCTGGCCGAGACTCGCAGTTTTGTTATAGATAATATAAATAAGGTAGAGGGTCTCGAGGTACAGTATTACGATATCGTTGATGCTGATAGCATGCAAAGTCTTGCCAATTGGGAAGACAGCAATTCTATCGTAGGCTGTATTACCGTATTCTGTGGCCAGCGACCTGTCAGGCTGATAGATAATATAAGGTATAAAGGAAAAAATGCAGTACGATGAATGTTGAAGTTTTGAAATCTAAGATACATCGCGCCACCGTGACGGATGCAAATCTCGACTACGTGGGCAGCATTACTATTGACGAGGACCTCATGGATGCGGCAGGCCTTATAGCCGGAGAGCATGTCTATGTGGTTGACAACAATAACGGCGAGCGCCTTGAAACCTATGTCATCGCCGGTGAGCGGGGCAGTGGATGCGTTTGTCTTAATGGTGCTGCAGCCCGCAAGGTAGAAGTGGGCGACATCATTATTATTATGGCTTTTGGTGCGATGCCCTTAGAAGAGGCCAAGACGTTTAAGCCGCAGATAGTCTTCCCCAAGCCGGGCAACAGGCTCTAAGCGGGGTGCTGTATATTGCCTTTTAGAAAGAACAAATACTGGGCCGTTGGAAGTGCGAATGCTTCCAGCGGCCTGTTATTTTGCCCCTGCCGAAAAGACGGATAATTGCCGATACCCTGTCGAAAAATGGTGCCAAATGCGTCAGAAACGCTAAAAATGCTTAAATTTAGCGTCCGCATCAAAAAAAGTAGTGTTTCCCTTTTGTCTGTTCGCGAAAAAAATCGTAACTTTGAAGTCCAAAATAAAACGACCGACTTAATATCCCATATCGAACTAATAATCTTAAAAATATGGACGAAACACAAAACCTCAACAATGACAGGATAATCAAGGTTGACCTGAACCGCGAAATGCGTAGCAGTTATATCGATTATTCCATGTCAGTAATCGTAGCCCGTGCTCTGCCTGATGTCAGAGACGGTTTCAAACCTGTTCATCGCCGCATACTTTATGGTATGCTTGGCATCGGTAACACCCATAACAGCCCTTACAAGAAGAGTGCCCGTATCGTGGGTGAGGTGCTCGGTAAGTATCATCCTCACGGCGACTCCTCCGTGTATGGTGCCTTGGTGCGCCTTGCACAGCCCTGGAATATGCGCCAGGTGCTCGTTGACGGTCAGGGTAACTTCGGTAGTGTGGACGGCGACTCTGCTGCAGCCATGCGTTATACTGAGGCTCGTCTCACTCAGCTGGGCGAGGCTATGATGCAAGACCTCGACAAGGAAACCGTCGATATGCGTCCTAACTTCGACGACACCTTGCAGGAGCCCACAGTGATGCCGACCCGCATCCCCAATTTCCTCGTTAACGGTGCAACAGGTATCGCCGTAGGTATGGCTACCAACGTGCCGACACATAACCTGGGTGAGGTAATCGACGGCTGCGTGGCCTATGTTGACAATCCCGACATCACCGTTGACGAACTCATGCAGCATATTCCCGCTCCCGATTTCCCCACCGGCGGTATCATCTGCGGTCTGCAGGGAGTAAAGGAGGCCTACGCCACTGGTCGTGGTCGTGTGGTAATGCGTGCTCGCTACGAAATAGAAGATGAGGGCACTCACACCGCTATCGTCGTAACCGAGATTCCTTATGGAGTCAACAAGGCTGAGCTTATCAAGAAGATAGCCATGCTTTCCAATGAGAAGAAGGTGGTAGGTATCAGCAACGTCAACGATGAGACTGGCCGCGAGGGAATGCGTATCGTGATCGAAGTGAAGCGCGATGCCAATGCCAACGTGGTTCTCAACAAGCTCCTTAAGCTCACCGACCTGCAGTGTGCTTTCAGCGTTAATAATATCGCACTCGTTCACGGACGTCCCCGTCTGCTTACTCTCAAGGACTGCATCCGCTACTTCATCGAGCATCGTCATGATGTGGTGATTCGCCGCACCGAGTTCGACCTCCGCAAGGCTCAGGAGCGTGCCCATATCCTCGACGGACTCATTATCGCATCCGATAATATTGATGAAGTTGTACACATCATCCGTGCCTCTAAGACTCCTCAGGATGCTATCGAGGGACTGATGAAGCGCTTCGAGCTTGACGAGATTCAGGCAAAGGCAATTGTAGAGATGCGTCTGCGTCAGCTCACCGGTCTTCAGCAGGAGCAGCTGCATGCAGAGTACGACGAGCTCATGCGCAAGATTGATTACTACAACCGCATACTCACCGATGATGAGCTGTGCAAGAAGGTTATCAAGGACGAGCTGCTCGAGGTTAAGGACAAGTGGGCAGAGCCGCGTCTCACCGAGATCCAGCCCGGCGAAGCCGATGACTTCAATCCCGAAGACTTCTTCGCTAACGATCCTATGATGATCACCACCAGCCATCTGGGTTACATCAAGCGCACTCCGCTCAGCGAGTTCCATTCGCAGAACCGCGGCGGCATCGGCAGCAAGCTTTCTTCTACCCGCGATGCTGACTTCATCGACAAGGTATATCGTGCCAATATGCACGACACCCTTCTCTTCTTCACACAGAAGGGACGCTGCTACTGGCTCAAGGTTTACGAGGTGCCCGAGGGAGTTAAGAACTCCAAGGGACGCGCCATACAGAACCTCCTCAACATACCTGGTGACGACTCGCTCAACACCATGATACACGTTCAGAACCTCAAGGACGAGGAGTTCTGCCGCACCCACTACATCACCTTCTGCTCCAAGAAGGGTATCATCAAGAAGACCGTCCTCACCGATTATTCCCGTCCACGTGCCAATGGTGTCAACGCCATCAATATTCGCGAGGACGACTCTATCGTCAGCGTTTCGCTCACCGACGGCAGCAGCGAGATAGTAATAGCCACTCGCAATGGCCGTGCCATACGCTTCAATGAGTCCAAGGTGCGTGCTATGGGCCGCAATGCAACCGGTGTGAAGGGCGTAACCCTCGAAGGCAATGATGACGAAGTCGTAGGCATGATCTGTGCTTGGGCACAGGATATGCAGAGCACCATCCTCGTAGTTTCCGAGAACGGTATCGGCAAGCGCTCGCTCATCGATGACTATCGTCTCACCGGACGTGGTGGCAAGGGTGTGAAGACCATCAACATCACCGAGAAGACCGGTAAGCTCGTGGCCATACTCCTCGTTCACGATGAAAACGACCTCGTAGTCATCAACAAGAGCGGCACCGCCATCCGAGTTCCCGTCAAGAGCATCAGTGTTCAGGGACGTGTAACCCAGGGAGTCAAGATTATTGAGCTCGCCAAGCGCAACGACACCATCTCTTCCGTCTGCCACGTAGAGGCCGAGCCCGATGACGAGGAGGCAACCACTCCTGATGAACTCTCCGAGCCCGTTGAACCGGCAGCACCCGCAGAGACCGAAGAAACCCCTAATGAATAACCGACCTTTAAAAACATAAACTATGAAAAAGACCATTCTATTTTTCGCAGCCATTATGACTGCCGCCGCCAGCTTTGCTCAGGACGGCCAGATTTACAAGGCATTGGAGCAGCGCGATGAGGGCAAGTTCCATGAAGCACAGGCCACGATGAAGGAAGTGCTTGCAAACCCGAAAACCAAGAAACTGGCTTTCGCCTACAATGTGGCAGGACAGGTTGAACTGCGTCTCCTCAATGGTGAGGTCGACAAGATTCAGCAAGGTCTCGCCATCGATACCACGCTCTTCATCAACTGTATGGACAAAGCCGTAGAGTACTTCACCAAGTCCTACGAGCTTGACCACACTCCCGACGCCAAGGGCAAGGTAAAGCCCAAGTATGACTGGGGCGACAAGTTTGATATAGGCGAGGGCAACGGCAACCGCGTGTGGATGAAGAAAATCATCAACTACTATCTCTACTCCGCACAGTTCCGCCTGATTCAGAACAACGAGAAGGAAGCATATAAGTACTATATCAAGTATCTGGAGTTCCCCGACAACCCCGTCTTCACCAAGGCAGAGGCCGACTCCATCCGCAAAGCCGACAAGAAGAACATCAGCAAGGTAGGATACTATGCCAGCATGATAGCCTTCCGTTCGCTCAAGGACTATGACCTCGCGCTCAAGACCGTGGATATGGCCATCGACTCCGAGGATGCCGTCACCCGCGAGGACTGCTACTTCATGAAGGCCTACTCACAGCTTCAGAAGCAAGACACCGCCCAGTGGCTCAACACCCTTAAGCTCGCTATGGAGAACACCAACAACGTCAGCTATCCCCAGATGATGCTCAAGTACTACTATGACCACCATCAGCAGGCCGAGGCCTCCAAGATTGCAGACGAGTTCGTGGCAAAGGCACCCGACAACAAGATGGCTCACTATATCAAGGGCGTAGTCCTCATGGACCAGATGAAAGACAAGGAAGCCCTCGAGAGCTTCAACAAGGCCCTTGAGATCGACCCCAACTTCGTGGAGGCCATCGCCAATGTCGGCGTCGTTCACTTCAACGAGATTCGTGAGCTCAACCAGAAAGCCACCACCGACAACAAGGACCCGAAGTACAAGGCCCAGCAGAACGAGCTGAAGGAAAAGCTCACCGTTACCCGCCAGTACTTCGCCAAGGTGCAGGAGCTCGTTCCCGACAATCCCGCCCTGTGGCAGGAGAAGTTGCAGAACATCGACAACCTCATCGATGTAGTGGAGAACAACCTCAAGGAAGTTGCCAAGCGCGACAAGAAGTAGTCACCGATAGACCATTACAGATATGCCCGCTCCCGCTAAGACGGTGGCGGGCATTTTTTATGTCGTGCGGAAATCAACTAACTGCGACCTCAAGAAAATGAAGCAACGTGAGCCGGAACTCTCTAAAGGGTGGGGACAAATTGTCACCCCCCTTTCCATCCAAACTCCTGGGGGGGGGGTGCCTTAAAAAGAGTGTCTTATATGACATATATGACACTTCTCCGGAATTGCTATTATGCGGTGCGCCTCCTTTAATAACTTGGTTTACAGCGCGATTGCGTCCTGGGCGCACATTTTCACTGAACGTCCGCGCGAAAACTTAGCGCGGGAAGAAAAAAACTTATAACCTACGCGCACATGCGCTAACGTTCTATATTATCGCGT
>JAFZXF010000053.1 GCA_017616915.1 Bacteroidaceae bacterium | reverse complement strand
TATAAAAATGTTTAATGTTCAATGGTCAATGTTCAATAATATTTGTACCTTTGCCACGACAATACACTCATGCAGTCTCTATTTCGTACTTTCAAACTAAAAAAATATCGTTATGAAGACAAGAATCATTCTACTGCTGAGCGCGCTGCTTATGGTGGCCGCTGTTGATGTTTCTGCCCAGAGTTGGGTTAAGAAGATTAAGGATAAAGCCGCCAATACAGTAAAGGATAAGGTGGAGAAAAAATTTGACGACGCTGTAAGTAAAGGCACCGATGCTGTACTGGATGCCAAGTTGCCCAAGAAAGACGGCGAAGACAATGATGCCAAAGGGAAGGCGGATGCCGACGAGGAGGCAGAGGAAGGCCCTCAGGATACAGAAGCGGTGTACGAGCAGAGTGACTTCGTGCCCGGTAGCGTTGTGTTATTCGAGGATAATCTGCAGAACGAGCAGATGGGTGAGTTCCCCTCCAAGTGGGATTTGGTTGACGGCTCGACTGACGTGGCTAATATGAAGGGAAAGAAATGTATCCACTTCGAGCCTGGTACGAGGATTGAGCCATTGATGACCAATCAAAATAGTTATCTGCTTGATTACTTCACGCTCGAATTTGATTTCTGGATGAACGACCCCAAGACGGATCTTAACAACTGCTATGAGTTGGAATTTCAAGATGCCGATGGTCACGACGTGTATGAAATAAGACTGGGTGAGAGCTATGATAAACTGACCGTAACATGTCATTACATGTCAGTGTCAGGTGACTGGCGTAGTTCTGGCGATAACAAGCCATGGCCATTGAAAGGAAATGACTGGAGTCATTTTGCTATGTCATTTAACAAGCGTGCCATCAAGATTTATATCGATGGCAAGCGTGTGATTAATATTCCGAATAGCCAGTCTGCCGTTCGCATGAAGATTCATCAGGCAGAATGGGGTGGCTTCAATGGTAACAAGAACTATATGACCAACTTCCGATTAGCCAAGGGCGGTAATGAACTCTATGCTCAGCAGACCACTGATATGTCTGCTGCTGCCGCTGCCGTTGAGAAGGCTATTGCCGAGACGGGTAAGTTTGTGACCAATAACATTCTCTTCGAGACGGGCAAGGCTACGCTGAAGCCAGAGTCGATGGATGAGATAAAGAAGGTGGCTGAGTATATGAAGAAGAACCCGAGCGTTCGCTTCGAGGTGCAGGGCCATACCGACAGTCAGGGCAGCGATGCTATCAACGATCCGCTCTCTCAGCAACGCGCTGAAGCCGTCGTCAAGGCTCTCGAAGGCTTAGGCGTTGACGGTTTCAACCTTCGCGCTGTAGGCAAAGGTTCACACGAACCTGTGGCCGACAATTCTACCGATGAGGGACGCGCTAAGAATCGCCGCGTAGAGTTTATCAAGAAATAAAGAAAAAGACTTATAGAAAAGAAACACTCCCCACCAATCTCAAAGTTGACGGGGAGTGTTAGTATAATGCAAAAAAGCAGTTGTTGGCCACTTATTGGGCAATCATCTTCTTTCCAGCTTGTATGTAGACATTGCCGGGTTTGAGGTTGCTTACGGGACGTCCCTGCAGGTCGTAGCATTGAGTGCCGACCTTTGAGTGTTGATTGTTGACCGTAGTCTGCTGGTCGTCGGTAGTTGTCTCAACCTCCTGAATGCCGGAGATGATATCTTCGTAGTCTTCGAGGTCACCGACGATGGTGCCAAACTCGGCCCAGCGGGACTCTTTGTAAGCTGCTTCGGCACTCTTATAAACGTGAATTGTAGGCTTAGAGGAGAACAGATAGTTCTGTACCGTCGGCGGGTTGAGAGCTTTTACATAAGCGTGTTTGAGCAAGTCAGAACTATAGAATACGCCTTGAGCCATACTCTTCACTCCGCTACCTATCACAACGCGACGCAAAACGTCGCAGTAAGCGAAAGCATCGCCACCTATGCTACCTACTCCGTCGGGGATGTAAATCTCCTGCAGTCCTGAACGGGCAAAGGCGTTACTCTCTATCTTCGTGATTGTCTCGGGAAGCAACATGGAGCTAAGCTTCTTACAATTGTAGAAAGCATACTTTCCAATAGAGTTTAGGGCGCCCTTGTTGCCCTCGTAGTAAGCTATGCCGCCCACTACCATCTTTGCATCGGCAAGATCAATCGATACGAGAGTGTTCTCGTTGATGAGGCGACGCATCGTCTTGATGTCGGTACTGTTGACAGAGCCGCTGATGACAGCCTTTACAACATTGTCGGTAAGGGAGTCGGCAAGGAAACCGCCTTTGGTAAGGTTTACGAATTCTGTGCCGCAGCCAGCGTAAGGAACTTCCCGGAGAGTACCGCCGAGATCGACAGAATATATGGTGAAGTCGCGACTAACGCATGAGGGAATGCAGAAACTCTTCGCATTAGCAGCGTATAGCAACTTACCCTTGGGGTTGAGCATGATGAAACCTATACCGCCCTCACCATGAAGAGCATAAAGAGAATCGGACTGTAGATAGGTATAGTTGCCGGGTTTAACATTAGCACCAGGAAGGAAATCGGTGTATTGACCCAAATCGCCGCAAAGACCTACCAGCTCGGAGTCACGACGTTTCTCGCCGGCTTTATCAAGGAGCATATCTGTGGCGAGTACGTAGTCTGAACGGTCCTCAACGAAAAGAATCTCACGGTTCTTAACGGGATATTTGGATATCTCCAATAAGGTGCGGTTGATGTCATTTTGGCGAACGGTCATAGTGTGGGCTCCGTAGTCCTCGATAGCGAGGTTGGAGAAAGGTTCAAAGAAACCCCAAGCGGTGAAATACTCAGTAAGATCTTCTTGGGCAACTTCACAAACCTTGCGCACAAACTTGAGCGAGCTATTGTAAGAGTTTTCCCATGGGGTGAGCGGATCTTCACGAAGAGCCTTGAAGAGTTCAGGATAAAACGCTGTATTCTTGCGGGCCTGGTGATAGTAGAGGTATAGCTGGTAGTACATACGCAGCTGGCTGTTGACGCTACGGATGAAGAACGGAGTGCGGTAAGCATATTCTGTCATTGACGTACTCAGTGGAGAACCGTTGGATGTGACCAGTCCGTCAATGAAGCGTACTGCATTAGCGAAAAGGTTGTTGGAAACCTCTGTGCCGCCCTCAAGGTAAATGGCATCCTGATCATTGTGGCCGCATTCGTGGTTAGCACACCAGTCATCGATGTCTTCTGTGATTTTGAAAGAGGCTTTGATACAGGCTAAGGAGTTGTAGGAGGTGCGGTAGGGAGTAGAGTTAGCCCAGCCGGCGTCAGCTGCCTCTCCCTCGATGGCGAAGTTGGGGTTGTTGTAGTAGATGGGGAAGATGGCTTCGCCACCCTTCACATTATAGGGAGGATAGTCGCGGCGACCTTCAGCAGCATCTACGGAATAACCCATGAGGTCTTTGTGCCAAACCGTAAGGCTATCAAACCAAGAGATACTCTTGTCAATGGAAGTGGGCCATATTGACTTGTAGGAAGAGGTCTTGAAGTTGAAGATGGAGTGAGCACCCTTGACGGTAAAGCGGCGGTAGGGAGCTGCCTTGAGGATAGCCTTGTAGTCGGCATCGCTGTGGCGGGAAACATCGTAGTATCCGTTAACCACACCGCCTTCAATATGAATTTTTATATCTGGCCACTCGTTGAGGGGTTTGGTCATCGACCTGGTGTCGGCGGTATAGACCACATAGTAGAGGGCATCCTTAATGCCGGTAACGATGTTGAGACCTTTTTGCAACTCTTGGCCAGTCTTGGCTTGATAGATAAGTTGGTTGTCTACGCAGCCGGTAAAATAGAGCGTGGCATCAGAGGGCACATCGCTGTCAACAAAGACATATAGTTCTTCTTCGCTTTGGGTTAGGATACCGGTGGGGTTACCCATATATGAGCCTCCAGTAGCCTTCATCTGGTCATTCCAATAACTGGCATCGCTGTATGCATTGTAGCTGTGGATACGGAAGTCCTTCTCATAGGCTGCCCAGTTTTCGTTCTTAATCTTGAGTGCTATACGGATCATGAAATCTGGCATGCCGGCATCGGTGAGGGTTTGAGTCAATGCCTCATCGCTCATAGCCTGGTATTCAGTCTTAAGGGTGGTGCATGCTACATCTTCAAAGAACTGACGACTCAAGTTATTGGCAGCATAGAAGGGGTCATCGTTCGGTGAGAAGTAATCTTCCAATCCTCCCACTATAGAGCCTAAGTCAGCCCAACTAGATTTTTTGTAGTCATCCAACGCTATAGAGAAGACATGAATCGTCGGGTTGCTCGATAAAAGATAGTTTGAGGTGCCCGGGGGAGTGACACGCTTTATAAATAAGTGCTTCACCGACGAGCTATAGAAGACACCCTGATTAAACTGCGCCATGCGGCCGCCAAGTATCACCGTGTCAAGCTGACTACAGTAGGCAAAGGCATCGAAACCCAGGTTACTGATATTATCTGGAACGATAATCTTCTTAAGGCCTGAGCCGGAGAAAGCTTTCATTCCAACTGCTGTGACAGAGGAGGGTAACACTAGGGCCGTCAAACTGGTGCAGTCATTGAACCAGTATTGCGGTACCACGTTGGTCTCGGTGGTGTATTCGTCATAATAAGCTTCGCCGCCTTCCACGATATTCACATCGGCAAGGTTGAGTGATGTAATGTGTCCGGCCTGCACTTGTTCACGCAGATACTTAGCGTCGGTACCGTTGATTGTGCCTGTTACCGTGAAATCCTTCTCCTGCGACAGCACCAGTTGTGCCAATGTGCCTGGAGTGGAAACGTTTACGATTTTTTGGGCTTTGACTATTGTGCATAGCCCAAAAAATATTAGGAAGAGGAAACAAACAATTGAGAACTTTTTCATCGTAGAGTTTTTGTAGGTTGTTTATTCGGCAATAAACTTCTTTCCTCCTTGGATGTAGACATTGCCGGGCTTAAGGTTGCTCACAGGACGGCCCTGGAGGTCGTAGCATTGATTATTGACCATTGACCGTTGACCATTGACCGTTGACCCCTGTTCGTCGGTAGTTGTCTCAACCTCCTGAATGCCGGAGATGAGGTCTTCGTAATTATCGAGATCGCCGACAATTGTTCCGTACTGCGCCCAATCAGAGCTTTTGTAGGACTCGAGGGCACTTTTATAGACATGGATGACCCGTTTTTTGTTGTCGGAGAACATCCAGTCGCCCAATGTCGGTGGAGTGAGCGGCTTTGCATATACATCAAGCAGTTCATCGCTAGAATAGAATACTCCTTGCTGCATGCTTTTCACACCACTGCCGATGATTGCTCGCTTGAGGTGGATGCAGTAGGCAAAGGCATCGCCGCCGATGGTGGTCACGTTGTCTGGGATGAAAACCTCGCGCAGCCCGCTTTTTGCGAAAGCATTGGAGCCAATCTTGGTGGCGCTCTCCGGCAGACGTATGGAGATCAGGTTATAGCAGTCGTAGAACAGATAATTGCCCACGGTGTTTGCCGACACTTTGTTGTTTTCGTAATAAGCAGTGCCGCCGATTGTAATCTTAGCATCCTGTAGGTCGATAGACATAAGGTCATATTCTTGTGTCAGTCGGCGCAGTTCTTTAAAGTCAGAACTGTTGACCACGCCGCCCACCACGGCCTTTATAACATTATCGGTAAGTGAGTCGGCTATGAATCCTGCTCTCGTCTGCGTAACGAACTGAGTTGCGTAGCCTACTTTGGGTATCTCTTTCAGTGTGCCGTCAACGTTGACAGAATACATAGTGAAATCTGTGCTCACACCAGCAGGCATGAAGAAATGCTTATCGTTAGCAGCATAGACTAAATTATCGTCGGCATCGAGCATGAGGAAACCCACGCCGCCCTCACCGCGAAGAGCGTAGAGAGTGTCTGACTGCATATAGGTGTAGTTGCCTGGCGCCACTTCGGCTCCGGGGATGAAGTCGGTATACTGGCCTACGGTGCCACATTGTCCCACCTTTTCTCCGTCGCGGTAGGAACGGTGCTGACCGCCAGCTATGATGAGGTCATTGCTGGGAATGTAATCAACGCGGTCTTCCACGAAGAGTATTCTGCGGTTCTTTACGGGGTATTTGGCAATCACTGCCTTCGTGTTGTTAATATCTGTTTGCCTATTGGTGACATAATGGTCACCGTAGCACTCAAGGTAGCGACGAGTTGCCGGCTCAAAAAATCCGTAGGCGGTAAAGAAATCCGTCAGGTCTTCCTGTGCTATCTCACACGCCTTGCGAACGAATTTCAGTCCTGAGTTGTTGGTGTTAGAACTATATGGAACAATCATATCGTTGCGTAGCGCCTTGAAAAGTTCTGGGTAGAATGAGGTGTTATTCTGTGCCAGATGGTAGTAAAGGTATAGAGAGTAGTACATACGCAGGAATCCGTTGTCTGCGCCTCTCCAATAGAATGGAACCTTGTGCCCATACTCATACATAGTAGTAGTTAGAGGCCTACCTGTTGACGCTCTGTGTCCCATGTGGTAGCGACATACATTGGCGAAGAGATCGTTGCTGCCTTCTGTGGCACCTTCCAGATTGATGGGGTCTTGTAGCTGATGGCCGAACTCGTGGGCGGTACCACCCTCGTCATAACTAGAAACATAGGGATTTAAGCAAATCTGGGAGGCACCTGTGGACATATGAATACCATATTCGGTAGCATGGGCATAGGAGCCTGGCGAGTCGTTGTCAACATAAGTGGGATTGTTGAAGAAACCTGGGTAGTAGGCGTCGCCGCCGCTGAGATACCAGGGTGCGCCTGCTTTCTCTCCGTTAGCTACAGACTCGCAAATGCCATAGAACTCCTTCTCCCATATCGAGAGACTGTCCAGACACGCACTGCTCTTTAGGATGGCGTTGCGGTATGTCCCTTTGAGAATTGAAGTTCTGATATTCATCACCGAGTGCTTGCCCTTGACAATAAAGGTGGAGTAGGTAGCTGCATTGAGCAGCACCTTGTAGTCGGCATCGGTGTGGCGCGAGGCGTCGAAGTAACCTTCCACTACTCCGCCCTCGATATGGATTTTAATGTCAGGCCACTCGCTGATTCTCTTGGTCATATCGCGTGTGTCGGCGGTATATAATATGTAGTAGAGGCTATTGGCATCGCCGTCCACAACGTTGAGTCCTTTCTTTAGTTTCTGGCCAGTCTTTGCATTGTTGAAAGACTTATCGACATCCAGCCCTGCGAAGTAGAGCGTGGCATCTTCGGGCGTATCACTATCCACAAATACATAGAGGGGGTCGCCGCTATTCTTGGCATAGATGCCTGTGGGATTGCCCATATAGGATGCGGAACGCATCTTCAGTTTCTGGTTCCAAATGTGGGCATCGCTATAGGCGTTGTAGTTATGGATGCGGAAATCCTTCTCGTACTTCGCCCAGCTGTCGTTCTTAATCTTGAGGGCTATATTGACCATGAATTCAGGCATACCGCCTTCGGTGAAAGCTGTGCGGAGTGCGTCGTCGTCCATAGCCATATATTCGGACTTAAGCACAGTGCATGCGGCATCCTCAAAGAATTGCTCCCTTAAACTATTGACGGTAACAGTGGGGTCGTCGCCCAGTGGATAGACATCCTCTAAACCGCCGACGAGAGTACCGCAGGTGGCCCAAGTTGTTTCCTTGTAGTCGTCGAGGGCTACCGAATAGACGTGAATGGTAGGACTGGTCGAGAGGAAGTAGTCTGGTGTGCTCGTAGGGATGAGACGCTTGACATACATCTGTTTCACCTGAGTACTGTAGAACACTCCCCTGCTCAGGGTAGCAGTATGGCTGCCGAGCACCACAGTGTCAATCTTGGTGTATGAGAACGCATCATTGCCTAGTTTGGTCATACCGTCGGGGATGACCAACTTGCCGTCAAGACTAGTGCTAGAGAATGCCCATTCGCCTACCTCTGTGGCCGAGTTGGGCAGCACCACATGGGTGAGCCCCGGACAGTTCTGCATCCAGCGTTGTGGCACCACGTTGTTCTGAGTGGTGTAGTTCTCGTAGTAGGCTTCGCCGCCCGCCACGATATTCACGTCGGCGAGGTTAAGCGACGTGAGGCGCCCTTCCTTTACCTGCTCGCGCAGATACTTCATATCGGTGCTGTTGATGGTGCCCGTCACAGTGAGGTTCTTCTCCTGCGACAAAATCTGCTGGGATAGAGTGCCCGGAGTAGATACATTCACAACCGTCTGGGCACTTACGTAATTAAAAAGAGAAAATTGGAAGTTGAGAATTAGTGCGAAAAGAAAAGTTTTTTTCATTGTCGTATATTGACTTTTTTATTGTTCAAGAGAGAAGAGAGGATCCCATGCAGGGAGAAGAGTGGGCTTTTGCTTGGAAAGTTCCACAAGTTTTTCAGGAACATATTTCTTTTCCACAACAAGACGGAAAAGGTATTCGTCAAGCCAGCGGTCACTCATGATGATGTAGCCGTTATAGCCGGAGGAAGTACCCCAAGAGTTTTCAACCATCCACTTCAGGGGCTTGCCCTCGGCGTTGAGATCTACAGCCATAAGACTCATAGCGTGAGTAGAGGAGGAGGCAAATGTGCTTATGCGCTCAGCCTTGTTCATGGGGAAGTCAACACCGTAGATATCACCGTAATTGTAGATATCGGGATCGGAGTATCCGCGCTTGGAGTCATTGCATTTGCCTACGTCGCACGACATGTAGAGCATAGTGCTGTCCTTGATGCTCTCGATAGCCATTTGTTTGATGTCATCCATAGGGACATTGAGAAATACCCAGTTGGTGCCATCGTAGGTGTGACGGTCAAGGTCAATCTCGTAGGTTTTGTACATAGCTCGTGAGGGGTCGTTCATAAACATCAGATAGGTGCCTTTGAGGTCTTTGCCTACATATTCCTTATAGAAAGAAAGGGGCGTGTACTCCTTAGTGGAAAGAGCGTTATTGTCCTTGTCGCGGAGGGTATAGGTGAACTTCTGGGGCGGCTGGCCGAAGCTACGTACTAGCATCTTGTAGATGACGGTGAGCATCTCCTTCTTCTTTGTCTGAAGTTCTTTCTCTTTCTTGCCTTCGGCAGCGAGGCGGCGCAGTGTGAGTCCGTACTCGCGGAGTTTGGTCTTGAGCAAAGAGGAGTATGTGCTGGTGTAATTTGCCGAATAGGTTTCAGGCATTATCTCAGCGGGCACAACGCCATACTTGGTGATAATGTCGATTGCTCCGCAGAAAGTACCTCCATCGCTCATTGGGTTGTGGAAGAGCCACTCTACTGTGCGGTCGTCCATAGGCTTAGCAGCATTGTCGATAATGGCCTGAAGGAAGAGATTGCTTTTCTCAAGCTGGTCGTAGAAGAAGCAGTAGCTCTGGGAGAAGGTGAAACTACCTAAGTTGTACTTCGCAATCATCGGAGCACGCATTACGTTGAGAGCTGAGAAGAGCCAGCAACGTCCACTTCCCTTCTGGTTGGTGATACCCTTAGAGTTGATTTTGTTTGTGAAGTTGGTGTCAAACTGCACATTGCTCTCAGTATTGAGTGCAAGGATTTTGGGATCGTTGGCGGCAACAGCGTTGTCTAATGCTTTGTCAGCTCCTACTGAGTGATAGCTGTCGCGGAAACTCTGGAGCATCTCTGAAGTTATCTCTTTCTGGGCATTTACCACCAGGCAGAGAACTGAGACTATCGAACAAAGAAGAGTCTTTTTCATGTTTTTATTTGACTATCTAATTGATTTGACAATTTGACTATTTAAATCGTGAAATTGTGAAATTGTGATTACTTTACGTACTCAGCGAAGTCGGTAAGGCGCATATCGCCCTTGCGGAGGAAGGTGTCGTGGAGAGCGAAAGCAGCGCTGAGGCAGTGGTGGGTGTGACCGCCATACTTCTCGGCATACTTCAGATAGTCGCGGAGCAGGGGCTGGTAGTCGGGATGAGCCACCTTGATGAGTTCTTTGGCTTTGTCCATAGCGCATTTGCCACGAAGGTCGGCAACACCGTACTCTGTGATTACAGCATCCACGAAGTGGCTGGTGTGGTCGATATGACTGGCGAAAGGCACGATGCTGCTGATGGCGCCACCCTTAGTGGTGCTGCCACAGGTGAAGATGGAGAGGTAGGCATTGTTGGTAAAGTCGGCCGAACCGCCGATGCCGTTCATCATCTTGGTGCCTGAAATCTGTGTAGAGTTGGCATTACCGAAGATGTCAACCTCGATTGCCGTGTTGATGGCAATCACACC
>JAFZXF010000052.1 GCA_017616915.1 Bacteroidaceae bacterium | reverse complement strand
TAGCTATCTGGGCGGCACCGTCAGCAAGGACGCCCTCAAGGAGGCTATCAAGAATGCAATGCCTGCCGACTATCAAGACCCTGCAAACTCAGAGAACGCACTGGTGGCAGCCCTCTACAAGAAGGGCGACAACAACGCCATAGACTACCTGCGGGTTAACAACAAGCTCTACAAGCTCAACACCTGGATGAACAGCTGGGACTATGAGCGCCCCACTGACGACCAGTATATCAAGGTAATCAACGAGATTGCCGCCCTGCAGACCACCGACAAGCTGGCGGAGAGGATAGTGTATCTCAGGATGCGTGCCCTCTACTGCGCCAAGCGATATGACGAAGTGGAGACCAACTGGAACAATTATGCAAGCAAGTGGAAGGAGAGTCCGCTGAAGCGCAGAGCCCGCGGCTATATGGGCGGTGTGTACTATCAGCGGGGACAGTATGCCGAAGCCATCGAGATATTTGACGCCAACGGTGACCAGCGAAGCATCAACAAGTGTGTGAGCCGACTGCTCGACCCCGACAAGCTGGAGGCCTACTATCAGCAAAACAAGAACTCACGTGCCATAGGCTATGTGATACAAGACTATGCCAACTATATATTCCACGCCATGACCAACGGTGGCGATGGCGGCGACATCTGGCCGCAGGTCCGCCGCGACTACGACAAGATGCTGGCCTTTGCAGAGCGCGTGGTAAAAGAGAAGAAAGTGAAAGACCTCGCCATGTGGCAAGACTTCGTGGGCTTCCTCTACTACTCAGCACATAACGACGACAAGGCCTACGAGGCATTCTGCAAGGTGGACAAGATGAAACCCACTGTGAAGGAAAAGGAGTTTGCACGCTACTTCAAGTTCCTCGCTTCTTTCAACGCCGCCAACAGACCCGACAATTTCACCGACTACCTGCTGGCCGAGACGGAGAACCTGCTCCTTATGCAAAACAAGCAGCTCACCAACGAGATAAGCACCGACGACCACTTGAACGTATATGAGATATGCGACTTCGACCTGCCCACACGGCTCTACAAATACTGCAACTCGCTGGGCAACGAGCAAGCCAAGATGCTGGTGATGAGCATCTTCCAGGATGTCTTTACGCTTGACGACGACTGGTGTCTCTTCTACAACGAACTGATTGACCACGTATGGTCGGCCGACAAAGTGATTGAGTTCTATAACAAGCTCCAGAACCCGCCAGCCGGCGACAAGCTGGTGGCCGGCCTCACCAAGCTCTCACCCGCCGACCTCACTCCGGCAGTACAGGAACTGATAGGCACCAAGCTGATGAGAGAGGGAAAATTCGACAAAGCCATCCCCTATCTGAAGGATGTGCCTGAGAGCCTGCTCAAGAGTCAGGGCATCGCCCCCTACCTCAACCTTCGAACAGTGAGCAAACGCGACTTTGAACGCGACGACTACGATGAGATGGACAGCGACAATATCAAGGAATACCGCAACGTGAAGCTGGAGTTCTGCCAGCTCATGGAAGGCATGACTCAGCAGCTGCTCACCTCGAAGGGCGACAAGCTCGCCGATGTGGCCTACGAGATGGCCAACCTGTGTTTCCAGGCCTCTCCCGCCGGTGACCTCTGGGCTCTGAGCGAGTATTCATGGTCGAGTGCCGACATCCACTACAATAACCTCAACCAGATGGCTATCGACCTGCTCCACCTGGCAATCAGGAACACCAACGACTTCAACCGCCTAAAACGATGCTACTACGGCCTGGCCGCAGTGCCGCAGAGAGAACAGATGAAGTTCTACTATAACTGGGATACCCAGACCTACTCCCTCAACGCCATGGGTTCGGAATTGGAAGGCTACGAATGGCTTGCCAAGAACCTGCCACGCAACGACGAACTGCGCCGTACCTGCGACTGGCTAAACGCCTATATCGAATCTAACCCAAAGTAAGACATTGGACAACATCACAAGAGACAGCTATGAGATAATGGCTCCCGCAGGGTCGTGGGAGTCATTGTCGGCAGCACTCAAAGCGGGAGCCGACTCCATCTACTTCGGAGTGGAGAGCCTCAACATGAGGGCTCACTCCGCAGCCCACTTCACGGTCAGCGACCTGCGAGCCATTGCCGCCCGATGCAACGAGGCGGGAGTGAAGAGCTATCTCACCGTCAACACCGTTATCTACGGCGAAGACCTGCCGTTGATGCGCTCCATCTGTGATGCCGCCAAGGAGGCAGGCATCTCAGCCGTGATAGCCAGCGATGTGGCCGTGATGCAGTACTGCAAGCAGATAGGCCAAGAGATCCATCTCTCCACCCAACTGAATATCAGCAACATAGAGGCTCTGAAGTTCTATGCTCAGTTTGCCGATGTGGTGGTGCTGGCCCGCGAGCTTAACTTAGAGCAAGTGGCAGAGATAAGCCGCCAGATAGACCAACAGGGCGTGGTTGGCCCCAGCGGCGAGAAAGTGAGGATAGAGATGTTCTGTCACGGTGCCCTGTGCATGGCCGTCAGTGGTAAATGCTACCTAAGCCTCCACAATCTCAACTACAGCGCCAACCGAGGTAGCTGCTTGCAAGTGTGCCGACGCAGCTATACGGTAAGGGACCGCGAAACAGGAGTGGAACTCGACATCGACAACAAATACATCATGTCGCCCAAAGACCTCAAAACCATCCGATTCCTCGACCGCATGGTTAAGGCCGGAGTCAAGGTCTTCAAAATAGAGGGACGAGCCAGAGGACCAGAATATGTCTATACCACGGTGGAATGCTACAAGCAGGCTCTGAATGCCGCTCTCAACGACACCACCACCGAGCAGATGAAAGACCAATGGGACGAGCGACTAGCCACCGTGTTCAACCGCGGATTCTGGGATGGCTACTACCTCGGTCAGAAACTTGGCGAATGGAATACAGACTACGGCTCCAGCGCCACCGAGCGAAAAGTTTATGTGGGGCGGGGCGTGAAATATTTCTCCAAGATAGGCGTAGCCGAGTTTCTGCTGGAAGCCAGCAGTCTGGATCGCGGCGACCGCCTGCTTATCACCGGGCCGACCACAGGAGCTGTGTATGTTACAGCCGATGAGATGCGCTATGACTACGACCCCATCGACCACGCCGAACAGGGACGCTACGTATCTATCGCCGTACCCGAAAAGGTAAGACCTTCCGATAAGCTCTTCAAACTGGTAACGAAAGAATAACTCCCCAAACAGGTCAATTCTAAAAATGTATAACATACGCCTTACACCCTACCGCACCAAACTCGGCTCTATCTACAGCCGACAGACCAAGGAGCATTCGCTGCTCTCACTCGATGGGCAGTACCGCTTCTGGCTGGGCGATGACCCTCAGATGCCCGAGCCGGATTTCTGGGTGGTGCAGGGAAAAGGTGTGAGACAGGGAGAGCACTGCCGCGTGGCTCCCCAGAACACCATACTGCTCACCACAGAGCCCGCCTCCGTACTCATCTATCCACAGAAATATCTTAACCAGTTCGGAGCCATATATACATGTCAGGAGCATAGCCGACACCACAATCTGCACTTTGCTCCGGCCATACTTCCCTGGTTTATCGGCTATTCGGAAAACGCCGAGGGCAACATCACTTCATGCACCCTCGACTATGACAAACTCAAAGCGATGCCCACGCCGGACAAGCCCAAACTCTTGTCGGTCATCACTAGTAACAAAGCCTTCACCCAGGGCCACATCGACCGACTGCGCTTTGTTAGCAAACTCAAAGAGTACTATGGCGACCGGCTCGATGTGTTTGGTCACGGCTTCCGCGACTTCGACGACAAGTGGGAGGTACTGTCACAGTATAAATACCACATCGTGATAGAGAACTCCTCGCAACTTTATTACTGGACCGAGAAGATGTCAGACTGCCTGCTGGCTGAGACATTCCCCTTCTATTACGGCTGCACCAATATGGCTGACTATGTGCCGAGAGGAGCTTTCGAACCTATCAATATCCATAACCCGGAACAGGCTATAAAAATCATTGACACCGCCATCGCTGCCAACCGCTATGAGGCAGCTCATGATGCTCTAGCTGAAAGCAAACGGCTGATGCTCGACAAATACAACATGTTTGAGTTTATTGCAGAAATATGCCGCCACATGGATGCCACACTGCCCAAAGAGGAAGTCTGCATCCTACCGTGCCGATCCACTCAGGACTGGCGCAACCTATGGCGCTACTCGCTGGGCCGCAAATGGTATGAACTGAAATGGAGACTGTGGAGATGAAGAAGTGCTACATAAACCCAGACTATGCTGACCGGCAATGGCTTCGAGACTTCATCGACCAGTTGCCTGAGGCCTTCGCCACAGAGGGCACTTTGCTCTGGGACGGCCGCAATAAGATTAAGGCGTTCCACGGAGCCGACACAGTGGTGGTAGCCAAGCGTTTTAAGTCTCTCAGCGCTTTTCAGAAACTCATCTACGCCTTCCGCCGACACAAAGCACACAAGGCCTTCCTCAACGGCATGGAGCTTCGCCGCAGGGGCTTCGACACTCCCGAACCACTGGCATGCGTGGAGTTTAGGCAGGGTCCTTGGCTCAAAGATGCCTTCTACCTCTGTAGGCAAACAACATATCCCTGTGTGGAATCCCATTTTGACCGCCCCGACTGGGACCACGAGCTCGCCACCGCCTTTGCTCGCTACGCCGCATCACTACACGAGAAAGGCGTACTGCACAACGATCTTAACGACACCAACGTGCTCTACTCCTCCCAGCCTGATGGCAGTTACCACTTCGCCGTTATCGATATCAACCGAATGAAATTCTATCAACCGGGTAACCTCATTCCTGACAAGGAGTGCATCGAAAACCTCACCCGATTCACTGGGCGCATAGACCTCTTTGAGCATGTTATACGCGAATATGCCAAGACTCGAGGCTTAGACGAAGAAGAATGGGCACAGAAGGGCGTAGCCCAAAAGAAGCGTCACGACCGCAACTGGTACCGGCGCAAACGACTGCTGCACCCACACAGATACAGAAAAAACAAATAAACACAATAACACTATGAATTATTTAGACCGAAACGAGTTTAACTTTCAGCCGTCACCAAAGGTAGTAGAGGCAATACGCAACTTCGACCCCATGCAGCTTTGCTTCTATACCCGTATCTACGACCAGGGCAAGAAGAGCATCGTATCAGTAAGGCTCTCCGAAATATACGGTGTCCCCGAGGAGCAGGTATTACTCGGCTATGGCGGCGAGGATATCCTCAAAAACACTGTCCACTACTACCTAACCAAGGGAGACAACAAGACTATTATGATTCCGCAGTTCTCATGGTGGTACTACAACCGCATTGCCGGTGAGTGTGGCGGCACGACTGAGATGTATCCCCTTCATGAAACCGAAGACACATTTGCATATGATGTTGATGAGGTTATAGCCTATGCCAATCGTATCCGGCCCAGAATGCTGCTGCTCGCCTCACCCAACAATCCCACCGGCAACTGCCTCAGTAGCGAGGAGTTAAGTAAAATTATGGAGAATGTTCCAGAGGAAACGATGGTGCTTGTGGATGAAGCCTATGCATCGTTCATAACCACCGACACCCACTACATCGCTCCGCTGGTCAACAAATACAGTAACCTTATCATTAGCCGTACATTATCCAAATTCTATGGTCTGCCTGGCCTACGCATGGGCTTCGGCTTCATGGGTAAAGGCCACGACGGATTCCTCAACTACGCCAACAAGTATTTGGGCTACAACCGATTCAGCGAAGCTGTGGCTCTCGCAGCGCTGGAGAGTGACGACCATTATCGCAAGGTCGCCGACCAAATGGACTGGGGCCGCAAGCTCTATCATAAGGAACTGGACGGCATAGAAGGCTTTAAGGTCTATAAATCCGTGGCAAACTTCATACTGATAAAGTACCCACTTAAAATCAAGGAAGCTCTGCAACAGGCTCTCGCCGACCAGGACTGCAAGATTAAGTTTATGTCCGACCCCGGACTGGAGAGTTGTGTACGTATCACCCTCGGTCGCCCGGAGCAAACCCAAACCGTATGTGATACCATCAAGCGCATAGCCCTTAACGCTTAGACAATGAAAGCCATCATCCTTGCTGCCGGCACCGCATCCCGACTGCGCCCACTAACCAACGATACTCCCAAATGTCTGCTCAAGATTGGGGAGCGTTGTCTATTGCAACGCTCCATGGATGCGCTGATTGCTAACGGGATAAGCGAGTTCGTCATTGTCACTGGCTACCTCCGCGAACAGATTGAGACTTTTGTTACTGCTACCTATCCAACATTGGATGTGACGTTTATCTACAACGACATCTACGATAGCACCAACAATATCTATTCCCTGTGGCTAGCACGACCCGAGGCACAAGGCAAAGAGATATTGTTACTCGACAGCGACCTCCTCTACGACCCAGGCATAGTAACACGCGTTATAGCCGCTGGAGAACATAATATACTTACTCTCATCCGCCATCCCCTAGGCGAGGAAGAGATGAAAGTTGTAACCGATGCAGACGGGTGCATAACCCAAATTAATAAGACTTGCGATCCTTCCACAGCCGTGGGCGAGAGTCTCGGCATAGAGCGTATGGGAAGCGATTATACCGCAGCCCTCTATAAGGAATTAGAGGTGATGATGCTCCGCGAAAATTTATCCAACATTTTCTATGAGCGTGCCTTTGAGCGCCTCATTCCACAGGGCCATACTTTCCGTGTGCTGGATGTCAGTAACTTATTCTCATGCGAACTCGACACTGTGGAGGACTTTGAGAATGCCCGCCGTATAATCCCTGCAGAACTATATTAATAGAGCAAGGTCAAATACCAATATTATGAAAATCTGTCTCTTTTGCGAAAACAAATACGCCATCAGCATCCTTGAACCTCTACAAGTGGAGGCCGATCGCGAGGGCAACAACCAAGTGCTATGGTATGTCCATGCACCACGCATTCCCGACTTCCCGCTAGCAGATAAGGTTAGCTACACTAACTCCATCGCTGACATACAAAAATTCCATCCCGATGCCATTTTCGTACCGGGCAACATCGTGCCTTATTATCTCAGCGGTGTGAAGATTCAGGTGTTCCACGGATATGCCGCTGAAAAAAAAGACCACTGGGTAATCCGCCGATATTTTGACACCTATTTCACTCAGGGGCCGTTCTTTACCCGCGGTTTCGAGAAGCTGGCCCGCAAGTATGGCGACTTTGAAGTACTTGAGACGGGATGGCCACGACAGGACTGGATTTTTAAGAACCTGCATACCTTCGACGATGAACGCCAACAATACCTCGACACTTATAAAAAGAGTCGCATTGTGCTCTATGCACCCACTTTTTCTCCCTCGCTGACCTCGCTTCCCTTTATGCGTGAGTCTCTACGCGACTTTGCCCAAAAAGAAGATGTGGTAGTGCTGATGAAGTTCCACCCGCTCACTGCTCAGGAGCATATAGACAACTACCGCCAACTGGCTCAAGAGGTGCACAATATCGTATGGATTGACGACATCAATGTAACCAAGTACATGCTCATGAGCGACCTCATGATTAGCGACACATCCTCCACCATCTACGAGGAACTACTGCTCGACAAGCCTGTCATCACTCTGCGTGCTGCAACCAAACCGCAAGACCTACACTGGTGTAACATCCAAGAGCCCGAGCAGCTTCGCGATGCTTACCACGAGGTGATGGACAACGACGGCAAATACACCGACATGCGCCGCTGGATAATCGACAACTACGACCCTTACCTCGACGGATGCGTAGCTAAGCGTATGCTTGAGGGAGCCCGCGATTACATAAGCCGTCACGGAGTGCCCGAACGGCGCCGTCTAAACCTTTGGCGCAAATATACTAGCATCAAGACCTTTGGCTGGCCCAATAAATGACCCTTGAGAATTGAAACTGTGTCCTATGCCTAAATACGATTACCTCATAGTCGGCTCCGGCCTCTTCGGTAGCACCTTTGCCTGCCTTGCCACTCGTAGCGGTAAGCGATGCCTCGTTATCGACAAGCGCCCTCACCTCGGCGGAAACGTCTATTGCGAAGAAACAGAAGGTATCAATGTTCATAAGTATGGTGCCCATATATTCCATACTTCCAATAAGGAGGTGTGGGATTTTGTGAATGACATCGTGCCTTTTAATCGCTACACCAATTCGCCGATAGCCAACTATCAGGGGGAGCTCTACAACCTGCCTTTCAATATGAATACGTTTCGTCAACTATGGGGCGTTACCACTCCAGCCGAGGCGAAATCCAAAATCGAGGAGCAAAGGCAGGAGGCACTTGATATAATGCGCCAAGAGGGAGCCGCTGAGCCACGAAATCTAGAGGAGCAGGCACTTTATCTCGTGGGGCGTGACATCTATGAACGGCTCATAAAGGGCTACACTGAGAAACAATGGGGACGACCATGCAACGAGTTACCGGCATTTATCATCCGACGGCTACCGCTGAGGTTTGTGTTTGATAACAACTACTTCAACGATTCATATCAAGGCATTCCCATTGGCGGTTATAATCGTCTTATTGACGGACTGCTCAAAGGCAGCGATACACTTACTGAGACAGACTTCTTCGCTGATCGTGCCAATCTCGAGGCAGTAGCTGATAGAATTGTATATACTGGCAAGATTGATGAATATTTCGGCTATAGCCTCGGCCATTTGGACTATCGTACCCTCCGCTTTGAGACTGAGGTGGCTGCGACGCCCAACTATCAAGGAAATGCTGTAGTGAACTACACCGCTGCCGAGATACCCTACACCCGCATCATTGAGCACAAGCACTTCGAGACCTTCGGCGATGACGTATATCTCAATCCCCACACTATCATTACTCGCGAATATCCCGCTGAAGCCACTAAAT
Source organism: Bacteroidaceae bacterium (assembly GCA_017616915.1). Lineage (GTDB taxonomy): Bacteria > Bacteroidota > Bacteroidia > Bacteroidales > Bacteroidaceae > UBA6382. Next base: position 3,071 of record JAFZXF010000052.1, on the reverse strand, counting down.
GCTCAGAGCCTTTCTATCCCGTCAACGATGAGAAAAACCAAAGCCTGCTTGAAAAGTACCGGCAGCTTGCCACAAAAGAAAAGAATGTTCTCTTTGGCGGTCGACTAGCGGAATACAAGTACTACGATATGGCTCCGATTGTGGAAAAAGTTCTGAAGATTCGCTTTCCTGAGAATCTCAAATGACCCAAAATTATATTTCCAATGAATCTGAACGATGAAATAAGGGACGGATATCCTGTCTCGGCAGAAATGAAAAAGGTATGGGCTGTAGAGCTAGACCTCCTAAGTCGTTTTCTGCGCTATTGCGAAGTCCACAACCTGCGCTGCTGGGTGGAAGGTGGCACTCTGCTTGGCGCCGTAAGGCACAAAGGGTTCATACCTTGGGATGACGACGTAGATCTGGCCATGCCGAGAGAGGACTACGACCGCATGTGCCAAATAGGCAACGAAGGTGTTGAAGAGCCTTATTTCCTCCAAACGGCGTTCAGCGATATTGACTATCATCGTGGTCATGCGCAATTTCGCCGCAGCGATACTGCAAGCATAAGACCCTCCGACTGCTATCAACCTTTCAACCAAGGCATATTCATCGATATATTTCCGCTGGATGCAGTTCCCGATGACGAAGAAATATTGCAGAGCCACTTGCGACGATGCAGAAAAACGTTCCGTTTCCTTAAAGCTAAAAACACTCATTGTATCTCTTCAGGCAGGCTCACTCTTATCTTCCGTAAACTCAAGGCACGACATGCCGTTAAGAGACTGGGGTGGGCGACTATATACACAAGGGCAGAAGACGAGATGAGAGCACTTGCCAAGATACCACATACTAAAGTGGGCGAACTGACCTCACTTGGGTCAAAGATACGATGGGACAAGAAGATATTCGAAGAAACAATTATGCTACCTTTCGAAAATATAATGGTACCGGCGCCCAAGGACTACGATGCATTCCTACGCTCTTCTTTTGGCGACAACTACATGACACCCATTCAGGCTCCAAGCCTCCACGGCGAGATGGTATTCGATACTGAACGCAGTTATCTCGAAGTACTGCCTGAGGTTAGGAAGGCCTATCGTCACTCCGTGTGGAATAGACTTAAAAAGAAATTAGGATTTAGAAATTAGGCATTATGAGTAAAACTGTTTACCTCGGCATGATTGGTGACATTATGCACCCGGGGCTAATAAATATCATCACTGAGGGTGCCAAGCACGGCGATGTAATGATTGGGCTTTTTACCGACAAGGCGATAGCCACCCATCGACGTCTGCCCTACATGACCTACGAGCAGCGCAAGAACGTTGTGGAACATATTCAAGGTGTAGCCTCCGTTGTGCCACAGGACGAGTGGAGCTATGTACCCAACCTACGCAGATATAAGCCTGATTATATCATCCATGGTGACGACTGGTGTGAAGGTAGCGAACAGGAGCTAAGAGGCGAGGTCTTTGAGGTGATGAAAGAATTGGGCGGTGAGGTAATAGAGATTCCCTATACCAAGGGAATCAATTCTTCCTCTCTCGACAAAGAAATCAAATCCATCGGCACCACTCCTGACGTACGCCTCAAATCATTGCGCCGCCTCATAGCAGCTAAACCTATTGTGCGCATTATGGAGGCTCACGACGGGCTCAGCGGCCTCATCATTGAGAATGCGGAGGTACAGAAAGGATTCAAAACCAATAGTTTCGACGGCATGTGGTCGAGCTCGCTCACCGATTCCACCTCAAAAGGCAAGCCCGACATTGAGGCAGTGGATCTCACCACTCGTATGCAAGACCTCACCAATATCTTAGAGTGTACCACTAAACCTATCATATACGACGGCGACACCGGCGGCAAGCCTGAGCATTTTCAGTTCACCGTTCGCACACTTGAGCGCAACGGCATCTCCGCAATCATCATTGAAGATAAGGTAGGACTGAAGAAAAACTCACTATTCGGCACTGAGGCCAAGCAAACACAGGACACCATCGAGGGTTTCTGCCACAAGATACGCATGGGTAAGGAAGCACAGATAACGAAGGACTTCATGATTATTGCTCGCTGCGAGAGCCTCATAGCCGGCAAGTCCGTGGAGGACGCATTGGAACGTACCTTCGCCTATGTTGACGCTGGTGCTGATGGCATCATGATTCACAGTAAGGAAAAGAGTGGTAGCGATATTAAGGAATTCTGCCTGCGCTTCCGTCAGAAGCATCCTGCTGTACCTATCGTGGTGGTGCCCACCACCTACAACCATATCAAAGAAGACGAACTGCACAAGTGGGGCGTAAACATAGTCATCTACGCCAATCATATGTTACGTGCAGCCTACCCCGCCATGCAAAAATGTGCCGAGACCATTCTGGAAAACGAGCGTTCTCTAGAGGCCAATCCCATATGTATGCCCATAAAAGAAATACTTGAACTGATACCTGGAACGAAATGATAAAACCCGAATTCTTCTACAACACTCTCGCCTCAAAGGGTATAAATTTTTATACCGGAGTGCCAGACTCGCTTCTCAAAAACCTCTGCGCGTATATCACCGACCACGCCGACAAAAAGCATAACATTATCGCTGCCAATGAAGGGGGCGCTATAGGTCTTGCTGCAGGTCACTATCTCGCAACCGGCGAGATACCCCTCGTATATATGCAAAACTCCGGCGAGGGCAACATCATCAATCCGCTGGCCTCACTTACTGATAAAGACGTCTATAATATCCCTGTGCTCCTCGTTATCGGATGGCGTGGCAAGCCTGGCGTACACGATGAGCCACAACACGTCAAGCAAGGCAAAGTGACTCTTGCACTACTCGATACAATGTGCATTCCCTATGCTGTTCTTAGCAAAGATGAAACCGAGGCAATAACTCAGATAGACCGCGCTATAGAACACATGAAAGAGACTAAGGAAGCCTATGCCCTCGTGATTGAGAAAGATACCTTCGACACCTACGAACTCCATTCTAAACCCACATCCTTAAATCTCGAATTATCCCGCGAAGAGGCTATTCAGACCGTAGCTGCAGTCCTCGGTGACAAAGATGTCATCGTTTCAACCACAGGCATGATAAGCCG
>JAFZXF010000051.1 GCA_017616915.1 Bacteroidaceae bacterium | reverse complement strand
GTAGCTGAAGGATATCATGTAGTAGTCGGTGAGGCCGTAGGTGCGTGTCTCGGAGCGTGAGCTGGGACCTACGTAGTACGAGCGGTTGGTCTGCTGGCGCAGCACATCGATGGCGGAGAGGGTGAGCGTGCCCTTGCCGCCGAGCATGCGGATGGCGACGGAGAGGTCCCACAACCATAGGTCTTTGTTCATGTCGGCCTGGAGGTAGCCGTTCTTGCCGTCGAGGGTGAGCTCGCTTTGCAGGGTAACCACGGGGCCTATCTCCACGGAACCGTCTATGCCAATGTCGTAGTCGAAGTAGGTGTATCGGTCGTATGCTCCCTCCGAGTTGCTGTACTTCCGCAGCGAGGTGTTGGCATGGAAGTTGATTTCGCAGATGTCGTTATACCACCGCAGGTTAAGGTTGTTGACGAGGTCGTTGGATCGCTGTCTGTTAAGGCGATATTCGGGGTCGTCCTCGTTAACGGTAAGATAGCGGTATGACTTGCGGTTGTCCCACGTCGGCATATAGCGGAGATTGAATTTCTGAGCGATTTTCCAGTCGAGAGTTCCTCCCACGGTCCACGTGTGGCCGCCTGCCACATTGTCGAACACAGTGCGGTAGCCGCCTGTCTGCGGGTTGTAGTAGGTTAGTGATGAACGCATGTCATAATCCTGCCTCAGAGATGCACGCAGAGTAGCCATGATCTGTTTCTTGGGAATATTGAAACTCATATTTATGGAGTTGACCCATGCGGCAGAGTTGCGCAGGTTGGGGTTTCCCTGCACTATGTAGAGCGGGTTGGTGTCGTCGGTGTAGCGCATGGTCTGCTCAAAGTCGGTCGCAGTCATATTGAATTCGGTCGAATATGACAAAGATATGTTCCTGTTTATCGACTTCGTAAGGCTGCCCGATGCATTGGGGAGCAGTATGTTGCGATGGGCAACGGTGTCAATCTGCGCTCCGCGCCTGTAGTGCATGCGCTGATACTTGTGATTGGCACCCAATGAGAAATAGAAGCTTATCCCTTTAATTCCGAACAGACCCTTCGCCCTGCTGTAGTTAAACAAGATGTCATTCCCCAGATTTGTCTGATTTTTGTAACTGCTGTTGACGAGGTCTTTTTCGTATTCAGTGAGGGGAGTCTCTTCCAATCTACCGAACTCCTGTATCAGGTTGTCTATCAGGTCGCAGCTCTCCTTCATGCGATAGATGTCATGCTTGTCGTAATTGTTTTCAAGAGAGTGGGTGTATGTCAATCTATAGGAGTCGGGTAAGTTGCCTTTGCCGTTCTTTTGCCACCGTGCAAACACGCTATAACCCAGCGTATGGGAAGGAGAGTTGGAATACTGGCGGTCGATAAGCGATGATGGCGAAGCTATGTTATAATAGTTAGTGGCATTGGTGGAAGAGGTCTTGCCTCTGTCGTCGCTATAGCGGCCATTAAGCCCTATATCGAAGGCATTTCTATGTTTCTTGCCTGGGGGGAAATTGTATGCAAACCCTGCGTTTGTCTGAAAGTTGTCCGATTCGGTGTGTCCCTTTTGCATACTGCTGTTGACGGCATGGGCTGCAAGCAGAGGGTCTGCCGCCAGCAAATCATCGAGAGGGTGGGCACTAAGGGCATAGGGATCATCGCCAAAAGAGGCTCCCGATGATGATGAGCTGGAACTGTTCTTGTTGAAAGTCATATTGGCATATACACTCCATCCCGTCCCAAAGCCACGTCGCTTACGGTGGCTATAGTTCAGGTTAATCGGGCTGAATCCTATCGTGTGGTTATATGACGAAGATTTATCCAAGCCGTAGTTCACACTCCCGTCCGACATATACTGCTCCGTTTCGGTATCCGAGCGCTGGCGGGTGTCTGAGTGGTTAAGGTAGGCCTGCGCTGTCTTATTCGTAAGGTCCTGTTGTGTATAAAAGTCTGGCAATTTCTCGTAGTCCGCTCTCACCTGTTGTGCGCGCGTGACGGTATTCTTGTCGCGACGCACCCGTTGCTGGCTGTAGCGCGCCACGTCATAGACGCCGTCGCCGTCGCTCATGCTGGCACCCACCTGCATGGGTATCTTGTCCGACAGGTTATAGGCCGTGCCCTGAAGGCCGTAGTAGCGGTCGGTCTGACCGGATGCTGCCGCCTCGCCGTACCAGCGCTCCATCCATGAAGGCTTGATGCGCACATCCAGCACCTTAAACGCCTTTACGGTGTCTCCCCAGTTGTTGGTGGTCTTATCATAAACCTGTATGTCCTTCACCGCCTCGGCAGGAACCCGGCCCAGGAAGGACGACGTGGCTATGCTTTCTCTGCCGTTCATCAGCATCACCACACTCTTGCCGAGCCAACTGAGGCCGCCGTTTTGGTTAACCGTGACGCCTGGCAAGCGGCTGATGAGCTTGGCAATGCGGTCGCCCTTCTTTAGGTTAAAGGCCAAAGGATCGTATATCACCGTGTCGCCATGCATGTAGAACTGCCTGCGCTTGCCTTTGACTGTGACAGCCTTCAACAGATGTGCGTCCATTCGCATCGGTATATCTCCTATGTTTAACTCCTTGTTGCTGGCCTGGGTAATTCGCGTGAAAGTGGCATCGTGGTAGCCTATGTATGTAAAAGTGATGACAGTCTCGCCACTTCCTCCAACCACCCTGAAATAGCCCAACGAGTCTGTCCTGCTTTTATTAGAACCAACTATATAGGAACCACCGCCAGGTTGATGGGTGAAGGCGTCGAAAAGTACGCCCGGTATCGGCTCACCCGTCGCCTTGTCAATCACACGGCCTACGAGGATATCGGCTCTCACGTTGCCCGCGCACAACAGGAGCAAAAGAGCAAATGCAGCGAATCTGTTGAAAATAGGTTTCATTAAGGCATTGTCCTGAGTGTAAAGTTAATTCCTATATTTGTATTGAAATATTAAAACCGTATAGTTAGTTTTGTATCCTTTCCGTCAGATATCAACTCTTAAGTTCTTAGCAATCAGGGAAACGAACATCTTTATTAAAGGATGATGGACCTATAGTAGCATGACTATTGGGATTAGAAGAAGTATATAAGTATCCATTTGCGCTTACGCTTAATATATTGTTGCTAATCTGCCATTCATTTGTACCATTATAATAGGCATTGTCTGGATGTATAAAAGTTCTTACTATAGAAGTGGGATCTATTTGATAATTACCGCAACTATCGGGACATAATTCTATATGATTAATAAGCGCATAACTTGGAATTGAACCGAAATAGCTCGCAATTGCAACACGATTAGGACCTTGTTCTGTAATCATCAAATTATCAACCAGAACAGGTTTTAATCGAGAATGTTGTGATGTAAAAGACAACACTGTAAAGTATACTGGAGTTTGCTTCTTCTGGGTGTACTCTTCATAAAGGAGATTAAGATTATATAAAACGACATCCTTATTATCTCGATAAAAGCTTTTGCTAACGAATGAGTAGTCAACATAGAAGACAGATGATAATTTAGAAAAAGTTGCTAACTCTTCTTCACTTGCTCCAATCCTAACATTTTCAGGAATGGTGTTTAAGGGAGCAATAGTCGATTTCGCAAACTCAGATTTGAGAATCTTTTCATTGTTTGCAAAGGTTTGGTCATACTCTTCATCGCTGTTACAAGCAACGAACATACCTAATGAAAGCAGTGTAATTGCCGCTGCAAAAAAGTTTCTAATTTTCATAGTTTTGAATTTGTTTTAAATGAAGATTATTTTGGTGGTAAAAATATTTCAATCTTTCTTGGGCTTGCCGAACATGTAGCTGAAAGAGATCATGTAATAGTCGGTGAGGCCGTAGGTGCGTGTCTCGGAGCGTGAGGTGGGACCTACGTAGTACGAGCGGTTGGTCTGCTGGCGGAGCACATCGATGGCGGAGAGGGTGAGCGTGCCCTTGCCGCG
>JAFZXF010000050.1 GCA_017616915.1 Bacteroidaceae bacterium | reverse complement strand
TGGGGTTCCGCCTGGCTCTCGAGTAACTTACTTGTTCGTCTTCAAGAAAGAACAGTAAGAATAGAATAAAACAACAATTCGAAACCTGTGGCGCCCTTTGCCGAGAAGGGAGGCCATAAAAAAGCCGACCGAAAAGGCAAAGAGGGTGACACAGGTTGCGCAAACTCAAACAAATAAAGTAATTAACAATTTTAAAAATTTAAAAGTATGCAAGTAAAACTGTTTACGATGCCAGTCATTGGCGGAGAGAAAGTTGAAGAAGAGTTGAACAAATTCCTGCGTGGTCACCGTGTGCTTCAAGTGGAGCGTCACTTCTGTCCTGAACACGGTTATTGGGCAATGCTGGTTGAATATGCCGATAACGATCCCATCGCTGAGGCACCTCCCGCAACTCGCCGCGAAAAGAAAGACCCTACCGTCGGTATGACCGACGAACAGAAGGCGCGCTTCAACGATTTGCGCGACAAGCGCAACGCCATCTCCAAGGCTCGTGCAGTGGCACCCTATCTGGTGTTCACCAACGAGGAGTTGGCACTGATGATGGAGCTCGAACACATCGATGAAGAGTCGTTGCGCAGCGTCAAGGGCATCAGTAAACAGAGACTTAAAGATTACGGGGCATTCTTCTATGAAGCTCCAGAAACTACTAATGAAGAAGTAAAAGATGAGACGAGTGAACAATCTGATGGACAGGGTATGCAGTCTGGAGAACCTGCATGAGTCGTTTCTCCGAGCCGTGCGCGGCCATGCCTGCAAGATGGCGGTGGTCCACATGCGTCAGGACATCGACGGCAACCTGTTGCGCATAGGCCAGCAGCTCCGCGATGGCACCTTCCACTTCGGGCGCTACAACTACTTCACGGTCTACGAGCCCAAGGCTCGCGAGATTTGTGCAGCGTCGTTCCCTGAGCGTGTGGCTTTCCAAGCCCTGATGCGCATCTGCCATCCTGTGTTCGACCAGTTCCAGACCAACGACAGTTTCGCCTCCCGACCAGGTCGCGGCACCTATGCCGCCTTGGAGCGAGCCCTCCAACTCTGCCGCCGTTACAAGTGGTATGCCAAGCTCGACGTGAGGAAGTTCTTCAACAGCATCGACCATGAGATTATGCTCAGCCAGTTGTGCCGTCTCTTCAAGGATCCTGTGCTGCTCACCCACTTCCAGCATATCATCGACAGCTTTGAGTCAGCTCCTGGTCGCGGACTGCCCATCGGCAATCTCACTAGCCAATACTTTGCCAACCACTATATGTCGGTGGCCGACCACTGGGCTAAGGAACAGCTGCATGTCAAGGGCATGGTGCGCTATATGGACGATGTATTGCTCTTTGCCGATAGTCATGAAGAACTCATGCAGAAGGTCAACGCCTACGTACACTATGTTAACACCCAACTGCGCATGGAGCTCCACGAACCCATCGTCAATCAGACCAAGTTTGGCATCCCCTTTCTGGGTTATGTGGTTCATCACCGCAGCCTGCGCCTCCACCAGCGTTCACGCCGACGCTATGTCCGCAAGATGCAGTGGCTGGCAGAAGGACTGGACGAGGGCATCGTCAGCATCAATGAATATACACAGCGAGCACAATGCTTGCTTGCATTTGTAGACAAGGCCGACTCACTGGCGTTCCGCCAGCAGTTACCCCAAGTCTACGAGGGAATATATCCGAGAGGGCTCTAACCGCGTGAATCGTGGCGGTAGCTGGAACAACGCAGCCGAGAACTGTGCAGTGTCCAATCGCAACAACAACACGCCGTCGAACCGTAACAACAACATAGGGTTCCGCCTGGCTCTCGAGCTCTGACTTGCTAAAAGTAATAAATAAGGTAAATAGTTCCCTGCGGTTCTCCGCAGGGGATAAGGAAAGAAAAGACGAACAAGTAAGAACAGGGTATATCTCCCGTCCGTCATGGCGGCATCGAACTGCCAGATGGCGAAATGAAAAACCAACGTTGGTGGCCCCTCTCAGTTCTTAGTAGGGACTGAAGAAACCACACTAGTCAATGGCGAAAAAGGTCGCCGAAAGGTACTGAGAGGGATTTTTATTAGATGAAAGATGAAAAATAAAAAATGAATAACCCGTGCCTCGCGGTTTTCCCGCGGGCATAAAAGATAAAAATCGCCGGTGCCTTGCGAGCTCTTCGTGAGAAGGGTATATGGCACAAAACAGTAAAACTTGCATAAGTGCCTTCCGAACTCCTCCCCAAATGGGGGAGGAGGGAAGGAGGCCAAAAAGATGAAAGATGAAAAATTAGAAATGAATAACCCGTGCCTCGCGGTTTTCCCGCGGGGATAAAGAAAAAAGAAAGAAACATGGCAAAAGGAAAGATCTTCATCAAGACGGTGCTTCACCGAATGAAAGAGGCGTTGCATGCCATCAGCGGTTTCTCCGAACTGCTGGGGGATCATTCCTATGCCCAAGACGAAGCTACACGCTCAGAGATGGTACACAGCATACAGAACAGTTCCCAGGGGTTGGCGAATGTCGTTGATAACATGATTGCCCTCGACCACTACGACAGCCTCCACGAGCTGCCCAGGACGGATCAGGTATGCATCAATGAGCTTTGCCTCCATCTCGTAGCTTACTATATCAAGAAAACCCACGCTGGCGTTGGACTGCAGTATCGCTCTAACCTCTCTGATGCTGCCATCATCAACACCAACGCCGAAGCGCTTAAGATAATGATGCACCAGCTGCTCGACAATGCTGTTAAGTTCACCACTGAGGGCACTATCACCCTCACTGCCGACTGCGACAGCGCCACGGGCGAGATTATCCTTGCCGTCACCGATACAGGCTCAGGCTTGCAGTCGCTGCAACAGCCTCAGGGCTTCGGACTGAGCATCTGCCGCCGCATCATCCAGCTGCTCAAGGGCACGCTGACTATTGACAAGAGTTATACCAAGGGCACCCGCATGGTGTGCCGCCTGTTGCGCACCATCTGTCTGCTGCTGTTGCTCTCGTTGCCTATCGATGCTGAGGAGTGGTTGCGCCCAGCACCCTCCGACACCCTCGAACTGCGCTTCAGAGCCCGCGAGACCGATGTCGACATCTGGTACGACGGCAATGAAGACCGCCTCGACGGTTTCATGCAGCGCCTCGAACAGCTCCACGAGCAGGGACGTAGTGGCACCGTCTGCATACGCGTCTTCACGGGTGCATCGCCCGAAGGTCCTGCCGAGCTCAACTACCGATTGGGTGAGCGCCGCGGACTGTCGCTGCGCCAGCTGTTGGCAGAGACGCTTAGCGAGAAGGGTCTCACAGACTTCTGTCCGCGCATCATCGTCACCAACGAGGGCGCCCGCTGGGGAGAGCTCTTCCAGATGGTAGCTATGAGCAAGGAACCATGGCGCGAGAAGGTGCTCCACGTGCTGCGCCATGTGCCAGGTGCCGACGATGACTGGCAGATTGATCCCCGTGAGGTTGCCCTGCGCACCCTCGACCACGGTCAGGTGTGGCAAGAGCTCTGCGAGCGCTATCTTCCCCTGTTGCGCTCCGTGGGCAGTGCCGTCATCACGCCCCTCGTCGTTCAGGAGCCTGCGCCCAGTCGCCGCGACACCATCGTCATCCGCGACACCGTATATTATGTGCCCGTGCTGGAAGATAACAGAGCCTATGCGCTCTATCCCCACCTTGCTATTCCTGGCCTCGGTGTTCCAGGCGTCAGCCTGGAAGAGCCTCAATCGCCGCTCACCCCTCCAGAGCCCCTCTACCAGTCGCGCTGCTGGGCGCTCAAGAGCAACATGCTCCTGCTCGCCACCGGCACCCCCAATCTGCAGTTGGAGCGCGCCATTGGTGGTCGCGGTCGCTGGAGCCTCGAACTGGAAGGCTTCTGGTCGTGGTGGACCATTGCCAAGAACGCCTATGCCAACCAGTTGCTCTACGGCTCTTTGGAATTGCGCCTCTGGCTCGGCAACCGTCGCAAGCACCACACCCTCGAAGGCTGGCACATCGGACTGGCGGCAGGAGGAGGCTACTACGACCTGGAGTGGCGCAGCCGTGGCTATCAGGGCGAGGTACTCAATGGCTATCTCAACATAGGTTGGCAGACCCGCTTCGGTGCCAAGCGCCGCTGGCTGTTCGATGTCGGTGTCGGTCTCGGAGCCCTCACCACCCGCTACCGCCTCTACGAAGGCACCAGCCGCTATCTCGACGCTCCCGCCGACCACCACCTGATATGGCAGCGCACCGACCACTTCAACTGGTTCGGCGCCACGCATGCCCATCTCACCTTCGGCTACATACTGAATAAGATAAGAGATAAGGGAGATAAGAGATAATAGTGAAGAGATAATAGTGAATAGATAATAGATAAGAGATAATAGATAAAGCCCCAGTGCCTCGCGGTTTTCCGCGAGTGCCAAGGCTAAAAAAAAGTAAGAACAATGAAGCGAAGCGCATACATATTGCCCCTGATGACAGCGACACTCCTTGTGCTGCTGCTCACCGCTTGTCACCGCCGCGACCTCTATGTCTATGGTGATGAGTTCTACTCCGTGCAGCTCAGCATTGACTGGCGACAGTATGCCACTGCCGACCCTGACGGTATGACGCTGTGGTTCTGGCCTGAGGACGATGCTCCCGAGACCACCGACACCTACCGCTTCACCACCGCCGACGTGCGTTACTTCGACCTCTATCTGGCTGGTGGCCGCTACCGTAGCGTGCTCATCGACTACTCGCCCAACGAGTATTCGCGCCAGCACTTCGAGGATATGGAGTCAGCCTATACCGCCTGTGTGCGTGCCGCCCTCGACACCCACCAGCCCGAATCCCTCTCGGCACTCTATGGCGAGGAGGCTTACGCCCTGCCGCTCACCGACAAGCAGCCCACTGGTCTCTATACCGTCAGCTGCCAACCTGAGAGCATGGGACTCGACACCCTGCGCAACATGACCGTGAGCTACGGCTCTTACGGCAACTACGGCCCTTACGGCTCATACGGTAACTATGCTGCCAGCCACTACGGCAGCAAGGCCGACGACTCCATAAAGAGATAATATGACAATAGCTGTTGATTTCGACGGAACGATAGTAGAGCACTGCTACCCCGACATCGGGCCGGAGCGCCCCTTCGCC
>JAFZXF010000049.1 GCA_017616915.1 Bacteroidaceae bacterium | reverse complement strand
TTTTCAATTTTTTTCGTACCTTTGCATTTCAAACGACAAATCAACACTCAATTACCAAATAAAATGAAACGCACATTCATCTCACTGTTGCTTGTCCTGCTATGCGCTACGCCGCAACTGGGCAATGCCAAGAACAACCGTGTAGAACCTCAGGCAGAGATCAAGTTCGACAAACTCAGCTACGACTTCGGACAGTTTTCTGAGGACAAAGCCGTTGTAAGCTGCGTCTTCACCTTCACCAACGTTGGTGATGCTCCTCTGGTTATCAGCCAGTGTGTGGCATCATGTGGCTGCACTGTGCCCGTCTATACCGAGAAGCCCGTAGAGCCCGGCAAGACTGGTCAGATCAAGGTTACCTACAACGGTCGCGGTCGTGTTACCGGACCTTTCAAGAAGATAATCACCGTCATGAGCAACGCCAAGTCCAAGATGGTGCGACTCAGCATCCAGGGCGAAATGGTTGCGGCGAAACAATAACCCCCCTCTATGCCCAATAAGAACACCCACGTAGTAATCATGGCGGGCGGCATCGGTAGCCGCTTCTGGCCTATGAGCAGCGAGAGCGAGCCCAAGCAGTTTCTCGATGTTCTCAACACCGGTCGCTCATTGCTCCAGATGACGGCCGACCGTTTCAAGCCACTGTGCCCTCCCAACAATATCTGGGTGGTTACCTCCCGCGACTTCAGCGAGAAGGTGCGTGAGCAGCTCCCCGAGGTGCCGACGCAGAACATCCTGCTCGAGCCTTGTCGCCGCAACACCGCTCCCTGTATAGCCTACGTCAGCTGGGTCATCAGGGCACTCAATCCTAAGGCCAATATCGTCGTTACTCCCAGCGACCACGTCATTACCGATGTGGAGCGTTTCCGTGAGGCTGTGGACGAGAGCCTCGAGTTCACCGCTCAGAGCGATGCTATCGTTACCCTCGGTATGAAGCCCGACCATCCTGAGACTGGCTACGGCTATATCGAGGCCGATCTCAGCTATGCTTCGCTGACCAACCCCCACATCTTCCGCGTTGACTCTTTCAAGGAGAAGCCGACCCTCGAAGTGGCGCAGCAGTATGTCCAGAGCAATCGCTACTATTGGAACTCCGGCATCTTCATCTGGAACGTCAGCACCATTGTCAATGCCTTCCGCGTTTACCAGCCCCGCATGGCCGCCGTGTTTGAGGACATCCGCTCTCAGCTCCGCACTCCCGCCGAGCAGGAGCTTATCGACAAGGTGTTCCCCACCTGTGAGAGCATCTCGGTGGACTATGCCATCATGGAGCACGCCGACGAGATCTACGTCTATCCCGCAGAGTTCGGATGGAGCGACCTCGGCAGTTGGTCATCGCTCCACAAACTCATGCCCAAAGACCAGCACAATAATGCGCTCATCGGTCCTCAGATACGTGTCTTCGAGACTCGCAACAGCATCATCCACACCACCACCGAACAGGAGGTCGTGGTGCAAGGACTCGATGGCTACATCGTAGTGGAGAAGGACGGCACACTCCTCATCACCCGAATGGACGAGGAGCAGCGCATCAAGCTCTTCCATTAAGGTCTGTACTTAACCGGCCCTTATCTACCTTAACCGTTCCTATTCCGACACAATGAAAACTTGGTGGGTGCTCAAGGCACCGTATTCATCGCTTAAGGTGCGTGACTACCTGCTCAAGGAGAAGGAAATCACCGGCGACGACCTCGACTATTTTCTGCCTACCTATTTCATCATGCAGCAGCATGCCAGCGGCCAGAAAATCAGGGTTGAGAAGTCGCTGATGTTCAATTATGTCTTTGTTCGTTGCACCCGCAGCCAGCTCGATGTGTTTCTCCATCGTTACGACTTTGCCGTGCGGCCCATTTATCGCCGCAAGGAGGAGGGTCAGGTGCAGCCCGATGTGCTCAGCGTTCCCGATGCCCAGATGGATATGTTTGTGCGTACCGTGGGCCATTACGACGGTCAGGTGCCTTATCTTCGTCCCCAGGAGGCCGACCTCCAGGAGGGTGATGTGGTGCGTATCATCGGTGGTCCTTTCGACGGCGTTGAGGGCACTCTTATCACCCGTCAGGGTAAGGACGGCGGTCGTGTGCTAGTCAATATCAGCGATGTGATTGCTGTGCCCACCCTCGAGATTGAGCCCGAGTTTATTCAGATACTCCGTTTCGCTAAGGCGGGTCGCCACATGTATAAGAAGTTCCAGGCCTACACTCCTCGCATTCGTGCCGCCCTCGTTGCGTGGCTCACATCGGCTCCCGCTTTCGCTGCCCGCAAGGTTGAGCGGGCCACCATCCGCCAGTTTATCGGTCGTTACGACCAACTCCAGACCGACACCGTTAATGCTAAGGCCCGCCATCTCATCCTTATGATGGCGTCCCATGTGGTGCTCGAGGAACCCGCTCCGTGTATTGAGGAGCTCACCCAGCTGCTGCCTTCCATCAAGTCGTCGGTGATGCTCGCTATGGCCCATACCTGGCTCTACGCCTGCACCTCGCAGACTGCCCATCGCGATGCAGCCCGTCGCGAGATAACCTCATGGGCCACTATCCGCAGCAATGAGCAGCAGAAGCGCGAAGTCATCAACGACCTCAACCTTTTCGATAACCTTATTCAGAAATAGTCCCTTCCCCCAATTTTCCTTTCAATTCTCAAACTGGACCTAGATCTAAAGCCGGTCTGTGACCGGTCAATTTTCAACCTGCTCCTCAATAAACATCGATGAGCCAATATCCTCCACCGGTTTCTTCTTTTTGTTTTCCATGGCCCCCGCTTTCAGCAGGTTCCTCGCTGCCGTGATGATGCTTGGTCCGCTTCCCGCAGTGGTGATTTTCAGTTTCTCCATCTTCCTCACGGTGTCCTGCATGCTCTGCTCTATGTCCGTGAATCGCATTCCGAAGTCCTGCACACGGTCTATCACCGTGTTGGCAGCATCCATCATCGCCTGCTGGTTTTTCAGCTGGCGCACCTGTGTCCACATCATCTCCAGCACTCGCAGGTTCATATACATCGTCTGCGGACCGAGTATCATCACTCCCTCGTCGTAGGCTTCGCGCCATAGGGTGGCGTCGTTGAGCAGCGCCAGGTTGAGCGCCCCGTCGATGGGCACATACATTATGGCGAAGTTCAGTCGGTTATACCCTTTGGGCAGGAACTTGGTGTAGTCTTTCTTTGCCAGTCGTTTCACCTGCGTCCTCACGCTGTCGATGTGTGCCTTGAGGTATCCGCTCTTCTCCGGCGAGCCGTCCTCGGCGTTCATGTAGCGCTCATAGTCGGTGAGCGACATCTTCGAGTCCACCACCACGTGGCGGTTGTTGGGGAAGTGGAGTATGAAGTCGGGAATCATCCCCTTGCCGTCGTCGCCTTTGAGCCCCTTGCCGCTCTTGTCGCGCAGAGTCTCCTGGGTGTCAAACTGCTCTCCCTCTTTGAGTTCCAGGTCCTCCAGCAGCTGCTTCAGCTTCAGTTCGCCAAAGTTGCCCTGCACCTTCACCTCGCCTGTCAGCGCTCGTGTCAGCCTGTCGGCCGTCTCGCCTATGGCCTGGCTCTTCTGCATGTTTATCTTTATCGTCTCGTCGAGTCGTGTCAGCGCCTCCGCCTGTTGTTCCTTCGTCTTGTCGAGGGCTTCCTGCATATCTTTGAGGCTCTTCTGCAGCGGGTCGATTATTTTCTCCACCTGCTCGCGGTTGCGCATCCCCAGCTCCGCCTGTCGCTGTTTGAGCACCCGCTCCGATGTCGTCTGCATCTGTTCGCGAATCAGCGCCAGCTGGCTCTTCACCTGCTCGCTGTTCATCTGCCTTATCGCTTCTATCTGTTGGCGGTACGCCTCCTTGAGGTCCTCCCTCTGCCGCTCGCCGCTCTGCGCTATCTCCCTCTTGCCTCGGGAACCCATCACGTAGCCCAGCACAGCTCCCGCCATCAGCGCCGCAATTATCGCAATTATAATAAATGCCTCCATAATATTCAAGTTATATCGTTATCGTTAACCCGTTAAATCGTCAAATAGTTAAATCGTCAAATAGTTAAATCGTCAAATAGTTAAATCGTCAAATAGTTAAATCGTCAAATAGTTAAATAGTTAAATCGTCAAATCAATATTTGCTTGCAAATTTAGCAAAAAACTCTGATTTGCTAAAGCTATACGATAAATTTCAATTTTTCAAACCCAAATTATATTAAAATAAGGTACGTTGCCCGTCAATTGAAAAAAATGTTCAATTTTCAATTCTCAATTTTCAATTTATTTACTAACTTTGAACCCGAATTTTTTCCCGTGTCGGTTCGGTAGCTCAGCTGGATAGAGCAACAGCCTTCTAAGCTGTGGGTCCTGGGTTCGAATCCCAGCCGAATCACCACATTTCTTACAATAGCGTCCTGATTGGGCGCTGTTTGTTATTTTCTACCATACTTTTTGTTTATGTGTGGGAAATAATTACTACCTTTGGCCCAGAAAACGAATAAACACGATTAACAAATGAAAGGATTCTGTACTATATTGTTGGCGGCGGCTGTTGTGTTCCTTGCTGCCGGTTGCAAACAAAACAACGAGACTGCAATGAGTAATATCGACAAGAAATGTGTGGAGCGCACCATTAAGGCGCTGAGCGATAAGTATGCTGGCGTTGAGGGCGTTAAAAACCGCCTGGCGCGAGGCGTGGAGCAGGCTGCGGCCTTCTGGACTGAGACCGATGGAACGCCGGCTGACTTCGAGGCTTTCTGTATGGATAACTTCGTGGCCGACCCCAACGAACGAGCACGGATGGCCGCTCAGTTGGAGCAGAACTTTGAGAGCCTCTGGGGCTGCTTCAACAAGATAAATCTCGACCTGAACCTCCCGCTCCAGGTGGAGGGCCCCGAGCCGACGCACCTCGACGAACTGTTCGGTGCCTATAGCCCATCGGCGCACTTCACCGACGACATGTTCCGGCAGAAGATAGCCTTCATCGTGGTGCTGAACTTCCCCTTCTACACGCTGGAGGAGAAGAACACGATGGGCAAGGACTGGAGCCGCCAGGAGTGGGCCTACGCCCGACTGGGCGACGTCTTCATCGCTCATGTGCCCGCCGACGTCCAGCAGGCGCTGTCGGCACAACTCTCGGCCTCCGACAATTACATCGCCAACTACAACATCCAGATGGGCCATCTGCTCAGCGACAAGGGCAAGCGTCTCTTCCCCGATATGTCGCTCATCACCCACTGGGGTCTCCGCGACGAGCTGAAGACCCACTACAACGAGGATGGCGAGGGCCTTGCGAAGCAACGCATGATCTATCAGGTGATGCGCCGCATCATCGACCAGAGTATTCCTCAGTGCGTCATCAACAATCCTGACTACGACTGGAATCCCTTCGCCAACACCATTAGCAAAGGCGGCAAGCAGGTGAGCGCTGATCCCGAGCCTGACACCCGCTACCAATACTTCCTCGACAACTTCCACGCCATGCAGCAGCTCGACCGCTACTGTCCGCGTTATCCCACAGCCATCGCCCGCGCTTTCGACGGCGATATGGAGGTGAGCTTCGACGAGATAGAGCGCCTGTTCGACACCTTCTGCAGTTCGCCGCAGGTAGGGGAGGTGGCCCGTCTTATCGAGCAACGTCTGGGGCGCAAACTCGAGCCGTTCGATATTTGGTACGATGGCTTCAAGAGCCGCAGCACCCTCAGCGAGGACGACCTCTCGGCTCAGACTCGCAAGCTCTATCCCAACCGCGAGGCTTTTGCCACCAAAGGAATGCCCTCCATCCTTAGCCAGCTGGGCTTCAGCCGTGAGAAGAGCGATTTCATCTGCTCCCACGTCACCGTCGATCCTTCGCGCGGTGCCGGTCATGCTTGGCAGTCGGAGATGCGCTCCGACAACGCCCATCTGCGCACTCGTATTGCTGAGGACGGTATGGACTACAAGGGTTACAACATCGCCGTGCATGAGTTCGGCCACAACGTGGAGCAGACCATCACCCTTCACGATGTGGATCACTACATCATGCGAGGCGTGCCCAACACCGCCTTTACCGAAGCGCTCGCTTTCGTGTTCCAGGTTCGCGACCTCGACTTCCTGGGTTACAAGAACGATGACTCCACCCGAGAGGCTATGCAGACACTCGACATCTTCTGGGGCTGCTACGAAATCATGGGTGTGGCGCTCGTCGATATGTACACCTGGCGTTGGCTCTATGAGCATCCCGATGCTACGGCGGCGCAGCTCAAGGAGCAGGTCATCCACATCGCCCAGGAAGTTTGGAACAAATACTACGCTCCGCTCCTCGGCGAGAAAGACTCGCCCATCCTGGCCATCTACAGCCACATGATCGACACGCCGCTCTATCTGGCCAACTATCCCTACGGCCACATCATCCATTTCCAACTCGAGCAGCAGCTCAAGGGCAAGTCCGTAGCCGCCGAGATCGAGCGCATCTATCCCGCAGGCCGTCTCACTCCGCAACTCTGGATGCGCCACGCCGTGGGCAGCGAAGTATCGTCTCAGCCCCTTCTCGACGCCACCCAGGAAGCCCTCCAGCACATCAAATAGTGAAATCGTCAAATAGTGAAATCGTCAAATAGTGAAATCGTCCAATCGTGAAATCGTCAAATCGTGAAATCGTCAAATTGTCAAATAGTCCAATTGTCAAATAGTCCAATCGTCAAATCGTCCAATCGTCCAATCGTCCAATCGTCAAATCGTGAAATCGTCAAATCGTGAAATCGTCAAATCGTGAAATCGTGAAATCGTCAAATAATAGCTCCTCCTTACTCTCCTCCTTACTCCTAAATTCAAACGCTCAAAACCATGAGGAAGTTCGTTCTCCTTTTTATAACCCTAATCGCTGCTCACTGTAATGCAGAAGTGGTAAAGAAACTGATTGATGGGGTGTATTATAACTTCGACACTAGCACTCGCAAGGTAACCTTCGTCACCGGACAGGGCAGCGGCACCAACCGAACGGAGTTCAAAGGCACCAGCTTACACGTGAGTGCGACAATGGAGCTCGATGGAGTGACTTACACCATGGGAAATATAGGCAACGCCTTCCAAGGGTGCCAAACGCTGGAGACGCTCACGTTTGACTCGCCGGTGCAGTTCACCGAGATATCCCTCTGGGCGTTCGCCGAATGCCCCAAGCTGAAAAGCGTGGTGGTGCCCGAGGGAGTAACCACGCTCGGAGCCGACCGTGCATTCGGTTCATGCAAGAGCCTGGAAGAGGCTACGCTGCCTACCACCATCACAAAGATTGGCGGATGGTCTTTCTTTGATGACCCCGCGCTCAAGGTGGTGCATATCAACTCTCCTAAGCCGCCCTCACTGGGCACATACGCCTTTGGCGGCAGCACGAGCTGCGTTATCACCGTGCCCGATGAGCTGTACAACACATACAAAAACTCCTCCACGTGGAGTACGTTCACCATCATGAGGGCAAGCGAATATTCCACCAGCTCTGGCAAGGTCGCGCTGCTCAACTACCTCAGCGCCAATGCCGAAGCTATGAGTGAGGCGAAGGGAGGAACCACGCCCGACGTCTATCCACAAGAGCTCTATGATGCTTTTGCCGAGGCTAAAGCTCATGCCGACAGCGTGAGCGCAGGCGATTACAGAGAGGAAGACTACAACAACGCCAAGGACGCTCTGCAAACAGCGTGGGAGGCCATGCTGCAAGGATACAATCCCATCACCACAGGCTACTACAACATACAGAGTGCCTACGCCGCTTTCTTCAAAAACCAGAAAGAGCATAAGGGCTGGACCGGCATAAAAGGCGCCACCCTCGCTTGGGAAAGCTATAAAGACCTCGACCCTTACCAGGCGTTCTACGTGGAGGTGCTCTCGGATGGCAACTTTAAGATTAGCAACTACGTAACAGGCAAGTACATCGTCGGAGCTGCTGAGAACAAGAGCGGCGAGACGGTGAAGTTTGGCGATGAGGCGGACTACGAGCAGATTATCACGCCCCTCGGCCACACACAATGGATTATCAACGATACCCATAACAGCATCGCCTATCACCCGCAGAGCCACAGCAGCGGCTCCGGCAAGCAGGGCAATATAGTGCTGTATAACGCAAACAACGTTGACGCACAGTCAACATGGAAATTCATCCCCATCCACGACAATGTGATGGAGGTGCTCGCTATGGCGCTCGAGGCTAAGGCAAAGACAGAAGAACTCGCGAAGCTGCAGACCAAGGCCGACTCGCTGATGAACGCCGTGCTCAAATATCAGATGCGCACCTCCAAACTCATCACTTCCACCAGCCAGTTCTCCTCGAATGCCAAATCAAACAAGGAGGGAACCTACGAATCGCTGATTGACGGCGTCACCACAGGTTCTCCGTTCTTCCACTCCACCTACGGCGATCCCGCTGATCCGGGCGTGCCACACTATCTGCAGGTTGACCTCAGAACTCATCCCGTCAAGGCCTTCAAGGCCAAGCTGGCCCGCCGCAGCGGAGGCTACGGCTATGCTGATGCTGCACGCGACATACTCATCTCAGCCTCCAAGGACGGCGTGACGTTCAAGGACATCACCCACTACTACACCACTTGGGACCCGGACAACGTGGAGACCAAAACCACCGACATCATCTTGCTTGGCGACGAATACAGATACATCAGGTTCACGGTGCTCAAGACCATGCAGAACCGATGCAACAGCGGCTACACGCACCCTTATTTCACGCTGAGCGAGTTGCAGATGTATGAAGCTGTGCTCGACGAGGAGAATTCCACCTATTTCGACTCCGCGCTCCAGCAGGAGGCATACGCCGAACTGCAGGAATTGCTCAAGAGTCAGGCCGACATCGTGGCAAGCGGCGTGGCGACTCAGGAAGACATCGACCGACTGCAGGCCGCTATGGACAACCTCGAAGATCCGCAGCCCAAACCCGAACAAACCGTTCCTGTGCTCCCGTCAGCGACCAAATATGTCAAGGGCACTTGGCTCGCCATCGGCAATATGATTAAGCCCGAAGATGCTGACTGCGGTTTCGACTATAGCGGATATGTCCGCAACCGCCTATACTTCGACGAGGTAATAGCGCGGCCTATTGGCCAAGGTAAGATAAATTCAGCCTACCTTAATATCAAGCAGGCCGACTACTACACCCTGGAGTTTGGCACCACCGACTGCGCCGCCGGCACACCAGTCGGTACGCTCAGCGATTATGTCAACGCCACCAATTCAGGCAGCTTCGCCTTCTGGATGCGCAAGATAGTAGATATCATCATCAGCGTCAGCCCCGAGGCGAAAGTGGTGCTCTGCACCCCGCATCACAATGGGGAGGGAAAAGCCCTTGAGCCTTATGCTGCGCTAATCCGCCAGATTGCCGAATACGAGGGCTATCCTGTGGCCGACCTCACGGCCAACTGCGGCGGACAGAATGAGGCGAGCGAACTGTGCGACCAAGAGATGCAGAAAATGATTGCCAACGAAGTGACCGACGCACTCCACAAGGTACTCAGATATGACAGCATCAGATAATTTCACAATTTGACAATTTCACAATTTGACAATTTCACAATTTGACAATTTCACAATTTGACAATTTCAC
>JAFZXF010000048.1 GCA_017616915.1 Bacteroidaceae bacterium | reverse complement strand
CTGGAGCTTCGGAGACTACTTCAAGAAGGAGGCTATAGCATGGGCATGGGAGTATCTGGTGGATGTGCTCAAAATTGATAAGAACATCCTTTATGCCACCGTGTTTGAGGGAGCCCCAGATGAAGGTTTGGAGCGCGACAACGAGGCTGCTGCCTACTGGGAGCAGTTGATGCCCAAAGACCATATCATTAATGGCAATAAGCATGACAACTTCTGGGAGATGGGCGATACAGGTCCCTGCGGCCCCTGTTCGGAGATTCATATTGACCTGCGTTCAGACGAGGAGAAGGCCAAAGTGCCCGGTGCTCAGCTGGTCAACAAGGACAACCCGCAGGTTATCGAGATATGGAACATCGTGTTTATGCAGTATAGCCGCAAGGCCGACCGCTCGCTGGAGCCACTGCCTGCAAATGTTATCGACACCGGTATGGGCTTTGAGCGTCTATGTATGGCACTTCAGGGCAAGCGCAGCAACTACGACACCGACGTGTTCCAGCCATTAATCAAGGAAATCAGCAGCATGAGTGGCGCTGAGTATGGCAAGGATGTCAAGAAGGATGTGGCAATGCGAGTTATTGCCGACCACGTCAGGGCTATTGCATTCTCCATTGCCGACGGACAGCTGCCGGGTAATGCCAAGGCTGGCTACGTAATCCGCCGCATACTGCGCCGTGCCGTGAGATACGGCTATACCTTCCTCGGATTCCAGGAGGCGTTCATGTATAAGCTACTGCCCACCCTGATTGCCGAGATGGGCGATGCCTATCCTGAGCTTCAGGGTCAGAAGGTGCTAATATCCAAGGTGATGAAAGAAGAGGAAGAGGCATTCCTGCGCACCCTCGCTACAGGTATCAACCTACTCGACGGAGTGATAACCTCCACCAAGGCTCAGGGGCTCACGGTGATAGACGGAGTGCAGGCTTTCACCCTCTTCGACACTTTCGGCTTCCCACTGGACCTCACCGAGCTAATCTGCCACGAACAGGGGCTGAGTGTTGACACCGAGGCATTTAATGCTGAGATGCAGAAGCAGAAGGAGCGTGCCCGTAATGCTGCTCAGATTGACGCATCCGACTGGGTAGTGCTTAGGCAGGGCGAAACTCAGACTCATTATCTGGACTATACAGAATACCCGTGTCACATATTGAAGTACCGTCGTATAGAGCAGAAGAACAAGGCCTATTTCGAGATAGTGCTTGACCACACTCCCTTCTATGCCGAGATGGGTGGTCAGGTTGGCGACAGCGGTGTGCTTCAAAGCGATAGCGAGGAGGTGAAGATATTTGATGTCAAGAGGGAGAATAACCTGCCCATCCACCTCACCTCCAAGATGCCCGAAAATCCCGAGGCAGACTTCATTGCAAAGGTTGACGTAGAGCGTCGCCGCGCTTCTGAGGCCAACCACTCTGCCACTCACCTTATCGACCAGGCACTGCGTGAGGTACTCGGCACCCATGTAGAGCAGAAGGGCTCTCTCGTTACTCCCGATTCGCTCCGTTTCGACTTCAGCCACTTCCAGAAGGTTACTCATGAGGAGCTTCGCAAGGTGGAGCGTATTGTTAATGCACGTATCCGCCAGAACCTGCCTCTGCAGGACCATCGTGATATGCCTCTGGAGGAAGCCAAGAAGCTGGGAGCGATGGCTCTGTTTGGTGAGAAATATGGTGACCGTGTCCGCGTTGTGCAGTTCGGTAACAGTATCGAGTTCTGTGGTGGTTGCCATGTGAAGGCTACCGGTCAGATAGGTTTTGTACGCATCGTGTCTGAAAGTAGCGTTGCTGCCGGTGTGCGCCGTATAGAGGCCATTACCGGTGAGGCTGCCGAGGAAAGCGTTTACAAGATTGAGGAAGTGCTGTTTGCTATCCGCGACATCCTTGGTCAGAAAGACGTCAAGGCTGCCATCCAGAAGACTATCTCCGAGAATGCCGATCTCCATAAACAGGTTGAGGAGGCCCAGAAGGAGCGTCTCCTGAAGGTTCGCGATGAAATCATTGAGGCTGCCGAGGTTAATGACGAAGGTATCAGGGTGGTGAAGCACGTCTTTATTACCGACATACCCGCCAACAGCGTCAAGAACCTTGCCTTCCAGGTTGCCAACGTGCTTCCCGAGAAGACCTTCTGCGTCTATGGCAGCAAGTGTGACGATAAGCCGCTGATCACCGTGATGATAAGCAAAGACCTTGTAGATGAAAAGGGCCTGCATGCCGGCAACCTCGTAAGAGAGGCTGCTAAGCTCATACAGGGTGGTGGTGGCGGTGCTCCCCACTTTGCTACTGCTGGCGGTAAGGATACTACAGGTATTGATGCCGCTGTTGACAAGGTCGTAGAACTCGCAGGACTGTAACCCTTGGCTATCTCTTAGCATGCATCTCTACAAAGGCGATATCTATTTCTCATTGCTGCTGGCGTATTTCCTCAATTGGGGCTACGCTCTGTCGGTGCCTGAGTACACTTGGCTCAACGTGGGGAGGATAGCGATGAACTTCCTTCTGCTCGCCGTGATGATAGAGGTTGTACTGATGTTGACTGCCTACTTGCGCCACAAGCCCCTGTTCGGGCAGGCTAAGTCCACATATTTCTCGTGGGGTAGGGCGGTGCCGGTGTCACTTGTGTTGCCGGCGCTCTATGCTGGTTCTTTCTATCTGATGATGTCGAAGCCCATAGAGCAGACCCACTTTTGGGCGTTGCTTGTTCTTGCCGGCTTAGGTTTCGTCGTGCTCATGCTCTACTGCTATAGTCTGGTTCAACGCGAAAAGGACTCTTAACTCCCTTGTCCCCTCTAACTCTCCATGATAAGCGACAGCTTTCTTCAACTTGTTCAGAGGTCGCTTCCCTTTGAGTTGACCGAAGTGCAGCGTGATGTGGTGCGGCGCATGTCCAACTTTATCTTCAAGCCCGCCGACCGTTCCGCTTATCTGTTGAGGGGGTATGCCGGTACGGGCAAGACGTTTGTGATGGCTGCCATCGTCAAGGTGCTCCATCATCTCCATCGACCTGTTGTGCTACTTGCTCCTACTGGACGTGCAGCCAAGGTGTTCTCCCTCCATGCCGGATATCCCGCTTATACTATCCACAAGGAGATTTACCGCCAGCGTAAGCGGGGAGATATTGATTCCCATTTCGATATCGACCAGAATAAGCATAAGGATACTGTCTTCATCGTTGACGAGGCTTCCATGATATCCAACGACGGCGGCAGCGGCATTGCCACTTTCGGTACCGGCTGCCTGCTCAACGACCTCGTCACTTATGTATATAGTTCTCCGGGCAATCGTCTGGTATTGCTTGGCGACAATGCTCAGTTGCCGCCTGTGGGAGAGGATGAGAGTCCTGCCCTCAATCTGGAGGTGCTCCGTTCTCTCGACCTCAATGTGTCGGGGTATCAACTCACCACCGTGATGCGCCAGGCTGAGCAGAGCGGCATACTCTACAATGCCACCAACATTCGCAAGCTTCTTCATTCCCAATCTTCCACCGACCAAACTGGACTTAGAACTAGATTGGGGCATCATGCCCCTCAACTCAAACCGGATTTAAATCTAAAGCCGGTCCCTGACCGGTCAATTTTCAATTTTCAATTTT
>JAFZXF010000047.1 GCA_017616915.1 Bacteroidaceae bacterium | reverse complement strand
TTTTTAGGCGTGGGTGCTGATTAGCGAAGGTGAGAGCGTAGCGGCAACGGTCAATGGTCAATGGTCAATATAAATAAAGTTCGCGCACGCGAGGGACTCCCGAAGAAGGCAAAAAAGCTCGTGAGCCGTGATTTTTTTCGTGATTTTCTTTGGCAGTTCAGAAAAAGTTCGTAATTTTGCACCCGCATTCCAGCTAATGAGGCTGGTGAGATGCGGACTGGAAGTTTGGGTGAGTGGCTTAAACCAGCAGTTTGCTAAACTGCCGTGCGGGTAACCGTACCAGGAGTTCGAATCTCCTAGCTTCCGCAAGGAAACAACAAATGCTTCCGCAAGGAAACAATTTTTTTGGCGCTTTCATCTAGTGGTTAGGATACCGGCCTCTCACGCCGGGTACACGGGTTCGAGTCCCGTAGGCGCTACCACCAAGTCCCGCACTCCGCTCAGCGAGGTGCGGGATTGCCATCGGGCCAGACTGGATTTGACAGCGAGGTTAAGAGGTGTGCAAGCATGCAGTGGGTTGATAGCAGTCACTTTAAACGCAACTATCACAAATTTATCTGGCGAAAACAACTACGCTCTCGCTGCTTAGTCTGAAGTATAGTAGGACTGCTTTATTCCGCGCCCAGGGCGCAGAACGAGACGTCACCCGGTCGCTCTCTCCCCGAAGCGTATCGAAACGGTGGCGCAGCAAATCGGGGATAGTTTGAGGCGGCCTCGCGCCCCGAACGAAGTTTCTTAGAGGATATGCCCTGCGGTTGGCAGTCGGGCTCCGGCTGCAGGACAGACAACCAAAGTCTGACTAAGCATGTAGAAACCACATGGCTTCCTTGTTTGGACGGGAGTTCGACTCTCCCCTGGTCCACCGGAGATAGTTTAAAGTTGATAGTTGAAAGTTTAAAGTTTAAAGTTTTCAACGAAAACGAAAACCATTTAAAAAAAATGGAGACTGAGTTGCTTGGTTTCCATTTTTTTCGTACCTTTGCACCCCATTCTATATCTTGAAAAGAGTAAATAAAAACGATAGATTATGTCAACACAATCGAGTTTGCCGGAGAATGCGATGCGTCCGCTAAAAGAGGGCGAGGTATATCAACCGCTGATGAAGCCGGACAGCAGTCCGAGGGAGGTCACGGGCTGGTCGGTGACGTGGGGCTTGCTGATGGCTGTGCTGTTTAGCGCCGCCGCCGCATACCTCGGTCTGAAGGTGGGTCAGGTCTTCGAGGCCGCCATCCCGATTGCCATCATTGCTGTGGGACTGTCGAGTGCCACCCGGCGCAAGGGGGCTCTGGGCGAGAATGTGATCATCCAGAGTATCGGTGCCTGCTCGGGCATGATAGTGGCGGGAGCTATCTTCACCCTGCCTGCGCTCTACATCCTGCAATCCAAATACCCGGACATCGCGGTCGATTTCTTCCAGGTGTTTATCGCGTCGCTACTGGGCGGCGTGCTAGGCATACTGTTCCTGATTCCCTTCCGCAAATATTTCGTGAAGGACATGCACGGCAAGTACCCCTTCCCGGAGGCCACAGCCAGCACCCAGGTGCTCATCTCGGGTGAGAAGGGCGGTCAGGCTGCCAAGCCGCTGCTCCTTGCGGGCTTGGTGGGCGGTCTCTACGACTTCGTGGTGGCTACCTTCGGACTGTGGAACGAGAACTTTACCTCGCGCTGCATCATCTGGGGCGACACTCTGGCCGAGAAGGCCAAGCTGGTGTTTAAGATGAACACGGGCGCTGCCGTACTGGGTATGGGCTACATCATCGGTCTGAAGTATGCCTTCATCATCTGCGTGGGCTCGGTAGCTGTGTGGTGGCTCATCATCCCGGGCATTGCTCTTATCTGGCCCGACATGAACATAGGCGACGGCCTCACCGCCGCTGCCGCGAGTCCGGAGCAACTCTTCAAGTATGCCAAGTCGATAGGTATCGGTGGCATCGCGATGGCCGGCATCATCGGCATCATCAAGAGCTGGCCTATCATCCGCGGTGCCGTAGGGCTCGCAGGCCGTGAACTCAAGGGGCAGCAGAAAGCTGCTGACATGAAGACGGAGCGCACCCAGCGCGACCTCCCGATGAAGATTGTGGCCATAGGTGCCATAGCTACGCTGGTAGTCACCTTCCTGTTCTTCCAGTTCGGAGTGATGGGCGGCGTGTGGCTGTTCAGCATCACGGCGATACTCATCCTCACCCTGATAGCCTTCCTCTTCACCACGGTGGCAGCTAACGCCATCGCCATCGTGGGCACCAACCCCGTGAGCGGCATGACGCTGATGACGCTCATCATCGCCTCGGTAGTGATGGTGGGTGTAGGACTGAAAGGCACGGGCGGCATGGTGGCAGCGCTGATCATGGGCGGCGTGGTGTGCACGGCTCTGAGTACTGCCGGCGCCTTTATCACCGACCTCAAGACGGGCTACTGGCTGGGCTCCACTCCCCGCAAGCAGGAGACATGGAAATTCCTCGGCACACTGGTGAGCGCAATCACCGTGGCGGGAGTGATCATGATACTTAACAAGACCTACGGCTTCACCTCCGGTCAGCTGGCAGCACCTCAGGCCAACGCTATGGCGGCGGTCATCGAGCCGCTGATGAGCGGCGAGGGCGCTCCCTGGCTGCTCTACGGCATCGGTGCGTTGCTGGCCGTGGTGCTCACCATCTTCAAGGTGCCGGCTCTGGCCTTTGCGCTGGGTATGTTCATCCCTCTGGAGCTCAACCTGCCGCTGCTGGTGGGCGGTGCCATCAGCTGGTTTGTGACCACCCGCTCGAAGGACGCTGATGTCAACCGTAAGCGTGGTGAGAAAGGCACCCTGATTGCCAGCGGCTTCATTGCAGGCGGTGCGCTGATGGGCGTAGCGAGTGCTGCCCTGCGCTTTGGCGGCATCCAGTTTGCCTACGACGCATGGTGGATGAACCCGCTGAGCGAGATTCTCGCCCTGGGTATGTTCTGCGTGATCATTGTTTATATGATTAAGAGGAGTAGGTAACAAGGAGTAAGGAGTAAGGAGTAAGGAGTATGGAGATAAGAGAATATATAAGTAAGAACGAGGCTCGCTTCATTGCCGAGCTGTTCAGCCTCATACGGATTCCGAGCATCAGCTCGCAGAGCGAACATAAGGCGGATATGGCTGCATGTGCCGAGCGCTGGAAGGAGCTGCTGCTCGAGGCCGGCGTCGATAAGGCCGAGGTGATGCCCAGCGATGGCAACCCGCTGGTATATGCCGAGAAACACGTGAGCGACAACGCGAAGACCATACTCATCTACGGCCACTACGACGTGATGCCCGTGGAGCCGCTGGAGCTGTGGAAGTCAGCCCCCTTTGAGCCGGAGATCCGCGACGGCCGCATCTGGGCTCGTGGTGCCGACGATGACAAAGGGCAGTCGTTCATACAGCTCAAGGCCTTTGAGTATGTGCTGCGGGAGGGACTGCTGCGCAACAACGTGAAGTTTATCTTCGAGGGCGAGGAGGAGATTGGCAGCCCCAGTCTCAACGCCTTCCTCCTGAAGCACAAGGAGTTGCTCAAAGCCGACATCATCCTGGTGAGCGACACCAGCATGCTCGGTGCCGACCTACCCTCTCTGACGACAGGTCTGCGAGGCCTCGCCTACTGGGAGATAGAGCTCACGGGGCCCAACCGCGACCTCCACTCCGGTCATTTCGGAGGTGCCGTAGCCAACCCCATCAACGTGCTGTGCAAGATGCTCAGCGACCTCCAGGACGAGGATGGGCGCATCACCCTGCCCGGGTTCTACGACGACGTGCTGCCCGTGCCGCAGGCTGAGCGCGACATGATTGCCCAGATACCCTTTGACGAAGAGAAATACAAGGCCGCCATCGGGGTCAAGGCACTCAAAGGCGAGAAAGGCTACTCCACCCTCGAGCGCAACAGCTGCCGCCCATCGTTCGACATCTGCGGCATCTGGGGCGGATACACCGGCGAAGGCGCCAAGACCGTGCTCCCCTCAAAAGCCTATGCCAAGGTAAGCTGCCGACTCGTGGCCAACCAGAACCACTCCAAGATATCGCAGCTCTTCATCGACCACATCAAGGCCAACACACCCGACTATGTGCAGGTCAACATCACCCCGCTGCACGGCGGCGAGGGCTATGTTTGTCCTATCGACATGCCGGCCTACAAAGCTGCCGAGAAAGGCTTCGAGAAAGCCTTCGGCAAGAAGCCGCTGGCCGTAAGACGCGGCGGTAGCATACCCATCATCAGCGACTTCGAACAGATCCTCGGCATCAAGACCGTCCTCATGGGATTCGGCCTCGAGAGCAACGCCATCCATTCACCCAACGAGAACATCCCGCTCGATATCATCCGCAAAGGAATCGAGGCCGTAGTGGAGTTCCATAAGACGTTGACCACCATTTGATTTGACAATTTCACGATTTGACAATTTCACGATTTGACAATTTCACAATTTCACAATTTCACAATTTCACAATTTGACAATTTCACAATTTCACGATTTCAAACTGGACTTAGCTAATGGTCAATGCTCAATGTTCAATGTTCAATGTTCAATTATAACCCTTCCTCATGCCCACAAGTAAAAACCAACTACTCACCCATCTGCCACCGCAGGCTCTCGATATGGAACGCTCCGTACTGGGCTCACTAATGGTGGACAGCGCCGGATTCGACCTCGTAACAGATATCCTCACTCCTGAAAGCTTCTACGACAAGAAGCACCAGCTCATCTATGAAGCCATCCGGGACCTCGCAGCTCAGGACAACCCCTTCGACGCCCTCGCCGTAAAGGCAAGGCTTGAGCAGAAAGGCAAATTCAAGGATGCCGGACAGATGACATACCTCGCCGACCTGCTGCGCGAGGCCACCGGCTCAGCCGGCATACGCTATCACGCTGAGGTCATCGCCGAGAAATTCGTCAAGCGGCAGCTCATCACCATGACCAGCGACGTGCAGACCAAAGCCTTCGACGAGACAATCGAATCCAAGGACCTGCTCGATGCCGCACAGCAGAAGATTTACGACATCAGCCGCGACACCCAGCGCAAGGACTTCACCCAGATAGACCCCGTCATCGAAACAGCCTACAAAGCCATCGAGGACGCCATAAACCGAAAAGGCGCATACAGCGGCATTCCTACCCTGTTCCATAAGCTCGACAAGATAACCAGCGGATGGCAAAACTCCGACCTCATCATCATCGCCGCCAGGCCGGCAATGGGTAAGACAGCCTTCGCACTCTCAATGGCACGCAACATAGCCATCAGCCAGAGAATACCCGTAGCATTCTTCAGCCTCGAGATGAGCAACGAACAGCTCGTCAACCGACTCATATCCAACGTCTGCGAGATAGAGGCCGACAAACTCAGGAGCGGACTCCTGCAGCCCTATGAGCTCGCACAGCTCGACGCCAAGATCACCGAGATGTATGGCGCACCCCTCTACGTTGACGACACCTCGTCGCTCTCCATCTTCGAACTGCGCACCAAGGCCCGCCGCCTCGTCAGCGAGAAAGGCGTCAAGATGATCATGATCGACTACCTGCAGCTCATGACAGCCTCCGGCTCAGGCATACGCTTCGGCAACCGCCAGGAAGAGGTGTCCCACATCAGCCGCTCGCTCAAGGCACTCGCCAAAGACCTCAAAGTGCCCGTCATCGCACTGTCGCAGGTAAACCGCGAAGTAGCAAAGCGCGAGGGCGAAGAGGCCAAGCGGCCGCAGCTCAGCGACCTGCGTGAGTCGGGAGCCATCGAGCAGGATGCCGACATCGTATGCTTCCTCCACCGTCCCGAGTACTACAAGATACTCCAGTCGGCCGACAACAGTCAGGACTATCGCGGCAAGGCAGAGTTCATCATCGCCAAGCACCGCAACGGCGAGGTGGGCATCGTGATGCTCAAGTTTAAGCCACAGTTCACCCGTTTCATGAACCTCGAGGACACCGGCCACACCGGAGGCTCGCTCAAGCGCGTTGCCAACAACCCAGTACCCAGTGGCGAACTGCCTCCCGATATGGGTGGGGGCACAATGCCCACCGACGACCCCTTTGCAGGAATACCTGGAGGGCAAGCCGACTTCTAAAAACTGAAGCGATAAAGAAAACGAAGTTAACAGGTAGTTAATGAGTAGTTAACAGGTAGTTAATAATAACGATAAAGAAAACGAAAACCAAAACGAAAACGAGCGCCCCAAAGGGGCGCATCTTTTTTTCTAATTTCTGAAAACGTTGTAAAAATTCTCCCCTTTTCTTCGCTATTTGGGAATAATGTAGTAATTTTGCACGCCAATAGAAAATAAGAACACGCGTAAGCGCGCATAAACATAAAGGATGAATATTTCCTACAAATGGCTGAAGGAGTACGTGGATTTTGACCTCACTCCCCAGCAAACAGCAGACGCTCTCACCTCCATCGGACTCGAGGTGGGCACAGTAGAAGAGGTACAGTCCGTCAAGGGCGGTCTCAAAGGTCTCGTGGTGGGCGAAGTGCTCACATGCGAGATGCATCCCAACTCCGACCACCTGCACGTATGCAGCGTAAACATCGGCGAGGCCGAGCCCTCACAGATAGTATGCGGCGCCCCCAACGTGGCCGCCGGACAAAAGGTGATTGTCGCCACCCTGGGCACAGTGCTCTATGACGGCGACCAGTCGTTCACCATCAAGCGCTCCAAGCTGCGCGGAGTGGAGAGTCTCGGCATGATCTGTGCCGAGGACGAGATCGGCGTGGGCAACGACCACAGCGGCATCATCACCCTGCCCACCGACACGCCGGTAGGCACTCCCGCCGCAGAATACTACCACCTGGAGAGCGACTACATCATCGAGGTGGACATCACTCCCAACCGAGCCGACGCATGCTCCCACTACGGAGTGGCCCGCGACCTCTACGCCTGGCTCATCCAGAACGGCTACAAGACTTCGCTTCACCGCCCCTCGAACGATGAGTTCCGCGTGGACAACCACGACCTGGAGATTGCCATCGAGGTGCGCAACGCCGACCGCTGTCCCCGCTACGCCGGAGTGAGCGTGAGCGGATGTCAGGTAAAGGAGAGTCCGGAATGGCTGAAGCAGAAGCTCACCATCATCGGCCTGCGCCCCATCAACAACATCGTGGACATCACCAACTACATAATGCATGCCTACGGACAGCCGCTCCACTGCTTTGACATCGACATGATAAAGGGTCGCAAGGTGATAGTGGACACCCTGCCCGAAGGAACACCTTTCGTCACCCTCGACGGTGTGGAGCACAAGCTCTCGAGCGAGGACCTCGCCATCTGTAACGCCGGTGATGGCAACGGCCCCGAGCCGATGTGCATCGCCGGAGTGCTCGGCGGAAAAGGCTCCGGAACCTACGAGACCACTACGAACGTGCTCTTCGAGGCTGCCTACTTCAACCCCACCACCATACGCAAGTCGGCCCGCCGCCACGGACTGAGCACGGATGCAAGCTTCCGCTTTGAGCGTGGCATAGACCCCAACGGCACCATCTACGCACTGAAGCAGGCTGCCATCCTGGCTTGCCAACTGGCAGGCGGCAAGGTGGCAATGGATATCTGCGACGTTTATCCTAATCCTATCAGCGACAGCAAGGTGGAGCTCAGCTACCAGTATATCCACGACCTCATCGGCAAGACCCTGCCCCACGACACGGTGAAGAGCATCGTGCAGAGCCTGGAGATGACCATCGACAAGGAGACCGCTGAAGGACTGGCACTCACCGTGCCGGCCTACCGAGTGGATGTAACCCGTCCCTGCGACGTGGTGGAGGACATCCTGCGAATCTACGGCTACAACAACGTGGAGATTCCCACCACACTGCGCTCATCGCTGACCGTGAAAGGCGAGACCGACCGCAGCAACAAACTGCAGCAGCTCATCAGCGAGCAGCTCACCGCTCAGGGATTCAACGAGATAATGAACAACTCGCTCACCAAGGCTGCATACTATCAAGACCTCGATGCATTCCCCGCTGACAACTGCGTGAAGCTCATCAACCCGCTCAGCGAAGACCTCAGCACGATGAGACAGACTCTGCTCTTCGGCGGACTGGAGAGCCTGCGACGCAATATCAACCACAAGAGCACCAACCTACTGATGTATGAGTTTGGCAACACCTACTCCTACAGCGCCGACCAGCGCAAGGAGGGACAGGTGCTAGCCCCGTACTCAGAGAGCATGCACCTGGGACTCTGGCTCACAGGTAAGCGGGTGGAGAACTCATGGGCACATCCCAATGAGGACTACAGCCTCTACAACCTCAAGGGGCACGTAGAGAACATCTTCGCCCGTCTCGGCATCAGCCTGGGACAGCTGCTGTTTAAGGAGTGCACTCAGGACATCTACACCGCTGCGCTGCAAATCACCGACCGCAACGACAAGGTGTATGCCACCCTCGGCATCGTAAGTCAGAAGGCACTGAAGAAGGTGGACCTCAAGGCACAGGTGTTCTACGCTGACCTCGACTGGGCCGCCCTGATGCGCAAGAGCCGCAAGAACCACGTAAGCTTCACCGAGATTAGCAAGTATCCCGCCGTGAGCCGCGACCTCGCGCTACTCATCGACAAGGACATCACCTTCCTGCAAGTGGAGAGCGTAGCATACCAGACTGAGCGCAACCTGCTCAAGAAGATAGAACTCTTCGACGTATATGAAGGCAAAAATCTGCCCGAAGGCAAGAAGAGCTATGCCGTCAACTTCACCCTGCAAGACGCAGAGAAGACACTCAACGATAAAAACATCGACCGAGTGATGCAGAACCTCATCAATAACTTTAAGAAACAACTCGGAGCGGAACTCAGGTAGTTTAGTTAACAGGTAGTTAACGGGTAGTTAATAGGTAGTTAATAGGTAGTTAAAGAAATAACGAAAACGAAAAACAAAAAATAATTTTAACTATGGGAAGAGCATTCGAATACCGTAAAGCAGCCAAGCTGAAGCGCTGGGGCCACATGGCAAAAACATTCACACGACTCGGCAAGCAGATTGCCATCGCCGTGAAACAGAGCGGTCCGGAACCTGAGAACAACCCCGCACTGCGAAGCATCATCGCCGTATGTAAGCGCGAAAACATGCCCAAAGACAACATCGAGAGGGCTATCAAGAACGCGATGGGCAAAGACCAAAGCGAATACAAGAACATGACCTACGAAGGATACGGGCCTCACGGTATCGCCATCTTCGTGGATACCCTAACCGATAACCCAACACGTACGGTAGCCGACGTGCGCTCGGTGTTCAACAAATTCAGCGGCAACCTCGGCACAATGGGAAGCCTCGCTTTCCTCTTCGACCATAAGTGTGTGTTCACCTTCAAGAAGAAGGACGGGATGGACATGGACGAGTTCATCCTCGACGTGATAGACCTCGGAGTGGAAGATGAGTATGACGAGGATCCCGAAGAGGGAACGCTCACCATCTACGGCGACCCGAAGAGCTATGGCGAAATCCAGAAATACCTGGAGGAAAACGGATTCCAGGACGTGGGCGGCGAGTTTACATACGTGCCCAACGACCTCAAGTCGGTTACCGACGAGCAGAGGGCTGCTATCGACAAGATGGTGGAGAAACTCGAAGAGTTTGACGACGTGCAGACCGTCTATACCAACATGGAGCCTGCACCGGCAGAATAAATAAACAACCATCCACCACGCCATGCACAAGTGTCTACTTCGTGCCCTGCTGCTAACGACAGTATGCCTGTGGATGAGCAGCAGCGCCCTCGCCGATGAACTGAGCGAGGGCTATTACCGTATCATCTCGGCAGGCAACGGCACCGGCTACTACTCAGGCGATACGCCGCCGGATGTCAGCTACAACTACGAGGGCAAAGTGGCGTGGTATAATGACGGAGGACTGGTGCACTGGGCTGCCTGCGATGCCGGCGACTACTCAATGGTGTATCAGCTCAAGAAGCAGGGCGACGGATGGATAATCCTCAACCTGCGCGACAACACCTATGTAAACAAGGGTACACGTAGCTACGGCGACAAGGTCAGCACGAGCACGACTCCCACGCTGCAAACCATCACGCCCTCCGACCAAGAGGGAAAATACATCATCCAGAACGCCGAGGCCGACTTTATCTACTCCATGACCTCGAGCCACAACGGCTCGGATGCAGAATGGGGCGACCTCAGCGTGTGGGGCACTCCCGCAGAGTGCGAGAAGTTTGGCGTCAACCTGTGGTATCTCTCGCCAGTGGCAGAGGAAGTGGTTAACTACCTGAGGGAAAACGACCAGAAAGGCACCGTGGTCATCAGCGCAGAGCCAGAAGCACCCGTTCCCGGCAAGAAATATGTCATTAAGAATGCCACCGCGGATCTCTTCCTCAACACCATCGCAGGATTGTCGGCAAGCATCACTCCGACGCCCGACAGCTTCTGGCAGATAGAGGAGAGCGGCAACACCGTTGACGGATACCCCACCTACCTCATCAAATCGGTAGAGAAGAACGCCTACTGGCAACATGTGGACTTCGCCGACAAGAGATGGACCGACGACAGCCCGTATGACGGCTACGACTGGTATGGGTACGCCGGCATGAACGCCGAATTCGGTCCCAGAGAGAATGCTATGGAAGTGACCATCCTCGCTGCAGGCAGCACCTCCAACTGGCGCTCGAATAACGCCACTGCAGGCTATGTGCTGGCACTGAAGGAAATCATAACCACCAAGAAAGATTACTACTACAAGCTCGGCCACCAAAACAACGATGTGGGCATGGAGCCGTGGGAAGAAGGCGTGGGATGGAATTTCTACCGCGTGACCGACAGCGATGACGCCTACGAAGAACTGCAGAACGTCATCAGCACCTACGGAAACTTCAACACCGAGGGACTCATCATGAGCAGCGACCCGGGCTACTATGATGCTGACAAAGTGGCCGCCTACACCGCTGCGCTGCAAGCCGCCCAAGCCCTCACCGGCAATGAACCGCGAAGAATCATCCGGCGTATATCCTCAGAACTGAGAACAGCCGCCGAAGCCGTAGCACAAGTCAACCCCATCAAGGAAGGATACTACTACATCGTGACTGCCGGCAACGGATGCGGCTACTACACAGGCGATACACCGCCGGATGTCAACTACAACTTCGAGGGCAAGAAGGCCATGTACAACAATGGCGATCTGGTGTCGTGGAAAGATTTCGACACTAACGACTTCAACCAGATTTACCACTTCTATGCCGACAGCGATGACAACTGGTTCGTTCAGTCGGCACTCAACTGCACCTATATCGACAAGGGCAGCAAAACCTACAGCACAACAATCGCCACCAGCTTCCAGCCGCAGACATCACAGACCTTCGAACTGGTGAGCGAGGGCAAATACACCATCAAGCCCAACGGCAACCCATACGTATATTCCCTGGCCGCCACCCACAACGGCTCCACCGCCGAAGAGGGCAACCTCAACATCTGGGGCAGCACCAGCGAGGCCATCAAATTTGGCGTTAACGTATGGTATGTCAAGACGGTGCCCGACGACGTGATGGAGGAATTTGCCAAGACCGACGCCGGACTCATGGGGCTCTGCACCGAGTATGAGTGGCTTGCCAACAACCTGCCTGCCGATGAGGCACCGGGCTATTATTATGCCGATGCAATCCAGCAACTCAAGGATATCATCGCCACAGCCAAAGAGCGAGCCAAGAACGAACTGAGCGATGAAGAGAAAGAATCGCTCCGACAGCAACTCAACGAGGCAGCACAGCATGCACAAGAACTGAGGCCTCTCACCGACGGCTACTACTACCTAGTAAACAATTACGAGAAATACAACACAACCTTCGGCGCATACCCCGCCATCTACACCACCAGACTAAGCACAGGCAACGGCACCACCGCATGCTACTACGACACTTTCAGCCCCAACAACGCCAACTATATATATAAGGTAAGCAAGCAGGGAGATGAGACCTATCGCATACAGAACGCCTACTCCCTGCGCTATCTCAACACCGGCGAAGGAACGCGCAAAGCTGGCGAAATACTGACCAGCACAACCGATGCCGCCAACGACCAGATTATACGGTGGTATTCACCAGGCAGATTCTGGATTGCCGACACACAAAGCAACGACTACGGTCATGCCCTAGCCTACCCAACCGTGCTCAACAAACGCTCCTTCATAGTGGGAGCAACAACATTCTCCGAGACAGTGCCCACCGACCTCACCGGCTACAACACTTGGTCGCTGCTGCCGCTGAGCAACGAGGAAGCCCAGAGCATCATCACTGCACAGCAGACCACCGACAGCGCCACAAGCGAGGCCTACAACAGTATGGTCAGCTACTCCGAGGAAATTGCCGAACAATATGCCGAGATGGTTGACGATGATGACAACCAG
Organism: Bacteroidaceae bacterium; assembly: GCA_017616915.1. Lineage (GTDB taxonomy): Bacteria > Bacteroidota > Bacteroidia > Bacteroidales > Bacteroidaceae > UBA6382. The sequence goes on along the minus strand of JAFZXF010000047.1, from coordinate 11,634 downwards.
TATAATACCGATGCTGTAACCATTCTCAAGTCGAGGTACTCCGAAGTGCAAAACTGCATCAACACAAGGCCCTACGACATCACCAGCACAGCTGCTACCTACCAGGAAACGGAGGCTGCACTCAGGGATGCATTCCAGAAAGTGCTCACCACCAAGCCCGACACTACCAGCAACCAGCAGCTCAGCGGCACACCGATGGGAGCCACCTCAGTGGATTACGACACCAACCAACCCTCCACCACTGTCAACACTCCGGCCGATGCCTTCGACAACGACTACTCCACGACCTACGCCGCTTATGAACGCAGCACAGGATGGGTGGGCCTCGACCTCGGTAAGAAATTCATTATCGAAAAGATTGCCTATGCTCCAAGAGCCAACTGGGCAAAGCGCATGGTGCTCGGAGTCTTCGAAGGAGCCAACCAGCCCGACTTCTCTGATGCCATCCCGTTCTATGTTATCAAGAACGAACCTGAATACGAAACGATGACCAGCGACACGGTTATCTGCAGCCGAGGATTCCGCTATGTAAGATATGTGGGGCCCAACGAAGCCCGGTGTAATGTCAGTGAGCTGCGTTTCTATGGCCGCCCCGGTGCTGGCGATGACAGCCAGCTGTTCCAGCTCACCAATCTGCCGCTGGTGGTAATACGTACCGAAGCAAACGTAGCTGACGTCACGTCCAAGACCACCTGGCTGCCGGGACAAGTTAACATCATCTCGGATGGAGGTACCGCCCTAAAGCACGACAGCATGACAGTCCGCGGACGAGGCAACGGCAGCTGGACATTCTCCAAGAAGCCCTATAAGATCAAACTCGCTAACAAGAGCCGACTGCTCAATATGCCCGCAAAAGCAAAGGAATGGACGCTCATCAACAACTACGGCGACAAGTCGTTGATTCGCAACAACGTAGCCTTCGAACTTAGCCGTATCTTCGAGATGGACTACACCCCGGCATGCACACTCGTAGATGTTATCTTCAACGGCCAGTACAAAGGCAGCTACCAGCTCACCGACCAAGTAGAAGTGCGTAAAAACCGCGTGGATATTACCCAAATGACCACCGAAGACAACGAAGGTGAAGCAGTCACCGGAGGCTACCTCATAGAACTTGATGCCTACTCCGGCAGTGAGCCAAAGCACTTCACCTCATCACAGTATTCTATACCCGTCACCGTTCACTATCCCAAGCACGACGAGATTACAGACCAACAGTTTAACTACATAGTAAGCGCATTCAACGACCTGTGCAAACGAGTGTTCTCCCCCGACTTCAAATCCGAAACCGAGGGCTATGCCACCGTGCTTGCCGAGGACACATGGCTGAAATATTTCCTCATAGCTGAGCTCAGCGGCAATACCGACAGCTACTGGAGCGTCTATATGACCAAAGACCGCAACGACAAGTTCCGCGTATCTCCCGTATGGGACAACGACCTCGCGTTTGACAACGACCAGCGCACCCACCCCATCCTCACGATGACCGGATACCTAAGCTTCAGCTCCAAATCATCAGCAGCCACCGGCGTGCGCAGCTTCAACCGCAAGATAGTGGAGAGCTGTCCGGAACAACTCAAGGAACTATGGTCGTGGTACCGATACAACGGTAACCTCAACCCCGACCACATGCACGAAGTCATTGACAGCCTCGGTACAGAAAACAACCTTTCACAGGAGTTGAACTACACACGGTGGGACATACTCAACGTCCGCACACAGCAGCAATATACCACCCGCGGCTCCTATCAGGCAGAGGTTGACTATATCTACGAATATCTCGCTGACCGCATAGCATGGATGGACAATATGGTAGGACTGGAGGAGCCTCTCGGAATCCACAACACCACCGATGATATTGCCAACGAAGCCAAGGGCGGCATACACGGCCACGAAGGATACATCCTATTGCGAGGATTCCGCGATGGGGCAAAAGTTAACATCTACACCATCGACGGCCAACGCATTACTACCACTACCGTGAGCGACTTTGAGACCCAGGTGAACCTACCAAAAGGCATCTATATTGTCAAGGTGAGTGATGGTAAAGCTCAAAAAACTGAAAAAATAGCCGTTTACTAAAAAAAAACGGGAAAAAACTTTGGGGGAAAGAAAAAAAGCCGTACCTTTGCACCGCAAATGAGCAATCGTAGGCTCAGATGGAAGGACGGGCGCTTAGCGCAGCTGGTTCAGAGCATCTGCCTTACAAGCAGAGGGTCGGCGGTTCGAATCCGTCAGCGCCCACAAAACATTCCCTTTCAAAAAGATTAATTAAGAAGGTATCCACTCGAGAGAGTCGATACCTTTTCTTATTTAATTGAGTTTGCTTCAAGCAAACCTTGAGTCCACTAATTCCTTCTATCCTCCAACTTCTTCTATCCTCCCACGATGATGTTATACACCGCCACTACGTCAGCCGAGTTTACATTACCGTTGCCGTCAACATCGGCAGCTGCTTTCGTGATACCGCTATTCTCGCCGATGAGGATATAGTTGTAGATTGCAACCACGTCGGCCGAATTAACCTGACCATTCCTGTCAACATCACCTTTCTTTTCACCTATGGTGGTGACATTAAGAGATGCCGACGGGGAGTCGAGGCGGTCGTTGGCGATAGCTATCAGTTTGATACTGTATGTAACGTCAGTCTCCAGCCCTGTGTAGATCATAGATGCCACACCTACGGTGTCAATACGTTGCAAGGCATCGCCTTTGTAAAGGCCAAGCACGTACTGCTCGGCATTGCTCACAGTGCCCCATGACAGGCTGAATCCCGTAGCCCCGATATTGGCGGCCTTGAGTGAGGAGGGAGTACTGAGTCCGCCACTACACTGATAGTAGAACACTACGTTGTTTTTCCCGTCGCGGTGAATATTGTTCATTCGAATGTTCATGTGTCCTCCCACATAGGCTGTGTCACACGGCACGGTGTTGCTGTTAAGTACCATATTGTTTTTAAGGCCTGGCCACAGGTCACCTTTATACGCAGAAGCCTTGCCGTCTCCGTAGGGAGTGAGCACACCGTCAGCGGGGATGATTGTCATACGCTGATGATTGCGATTGTTGTTGACGGTCTTACCGGTCCACGCACTTTTGTCATAATGTACATGGTTGATAAGCATCCCCTCTCCATAGAGCGTCATGAACCAGTCTGACTGCTCTCGGTTCTCGAGTATGTAATATTCGTTGCCGGTGGGGTCGCCCTCGTTGAGAATGCGGTATGCCCTGATAGTAGAGTCGCTATGCAGCGGTGGCAGAGTGACCAGCTGCTTTTTGTTTTGGAGGGTGTCAATCTTCATCCAGCCGAAGAACTCCCTCTCGTATGCCGTATAGCCCACAGGAGTGCGGCTCATGTTGTTGAACTGACCGTAGTCCATCAGCGACCACGCATCCATGCCAAAAATTCCGGTTTGCCCATTAGTGGGATAGAAATCTGGCAAACCGAGAGCATGAGAGAACTCATGGCACAAGGTCCCGATGCCGTCGAACTACTCTCCCGCCCCATAGTCGGCGAGCTCATCCATCACCAGTCCGGCTGTAAACTTTATGCCGGCCTTTGATGTGTGGTACATGCTCCAGTAGTATGCTGCCCAGAGTGTTTCCTCGCTACCACTGACCTGCTCACCGTGTCCCGGGAAGATGACTATCACCATCACCTCGCCCTTGCTATTCTTGTAGGGTGCGAAGTTCACACCTTTTGCCGTAGCAGAATCCACGGCCTCAGCCATATATACGGTGGGATTTTTATCATCGCCTCCGCTATTGGCGCCGTAGTAATCATGATTCCTGCTGACACGCACCTTTGCCACCACGTCAAACTGCGGCCGGAACTGGCCTTTGCTCTGTGCTATGAAATAGTCGCGTACACTGCCTGCGCCGCCTTCGTCTTTATAATTGGTGGCGTTGAAATGCCGGTCAAAGCGGGCTATATCGTTGCCGGGCTGGAATGCTATGTCGGCAAACTCGGCCAAGATGACCGGCACCTTCACATTGCCCTTACAGCTCACACTTGCCAGGTCAGGTGTACCTACTCCGTAGCGTGTCTTATGGCGCATTGCCACATGGGTCCAGAATGCCTCGCTGAGCTTCCGGGCAGCTGTCTGTTCCATGGGAGTACGGTCAGCGGATTCATGAGCTACCATGGTGCCGGCGCACACATTGCCGTCGGCATCAAACTCTGCATAGCAGTAGTCGCCCTTGCTGTTGGGGAACACCGGCATACCGTCATCTGTCTGGTAGTAGAGCAGGTGGTTGGCTCCGCTACGGGTAACCGTCAGCATCTTGCCATCCGACTGCCTCACGGTCTTGGTCACTCTGAACACCGGACTTGCCGTTACAGCCAGTACCAACACCAACGCACTCAATATAGCATATAATCTCTTCATAATATTAGGGTCTATCAGGGTCGATTAAGGTTAATTAATTTATGGTTTTGTATATAATTGTCTATCAGTTTTCGTGCCATGCTGAGCGGTTTGGGAATATTGGGCAGGTGGTGTATGCTAAACCATCCTCCGGCTGCCAGTTCCTCGTCCTGTAGTCGCAACTCTCCCGCTTTATATCGGGCCATGAAGCCAATCATCAGTCCCTGCGGATAGGGCCACGGCTGACTGCCAAAGTAGCGGATGTTGTCAACCTCGAGCTGCGTTTCTTCCTTTATCTCTCGTTTCACGCATTCCTCCAGGCTCTCTCCGAATTCCACAAATCCCGCCACCAGTCCGTAGTAGTCGCGCTTGAAACTGCGGCTCCTTACCAACAATATGTCCTCGCCGCGGTGGATAAGCACTATGATGGCTGGCGATAGTTGGGGCCATAGCTCCGTCTCACACGTGGGGCACCACTTGCTCAGTTCTGTACGCGGTTCCAACAGTGTACCGCATCGTCCGCAATAGCGGTGGTGCTTGTGCCAGTGGAGCAGTTCCGCTGCCTTGCCGGCACGGAGGTAGTCGGTGAGTGGCAACATGTCGTAGCTGCTACGCAAATCCACCGGATGGAGTCCCTCCGTAACTTCGTCAACATCCCACGCCCTGCACTCTGTCCCGTCATCGAGAGCAAACGTCATGCCCTCTCCTTGCAGCTCCGGCACTTTGTTGTCGGCCGTCAGCAAAAGCTGCCCGTTGTGGAAGATATAACATTGAACGTTGACCATTAATTTATTTGACAATTTGACAATTGAGCATTATTTATTTGGCCTTGGGTGAGGCACCCGTTTGGGCGTCCGCCTTGGGTGAGGCACCCGTTTGGGCGTCGGTGGTGCGCTGATCAGGCCGTTGTAGACCGCCAGTGGAGTCTTCCACTTTCACCTTGTTGTTATATTGCTTCACTATCTGCTGCGGGGTGCGCAACTCCCTGTATTTTATGTCAGTACCGGGATTCTGGCCGTAGATGGCCTCCTTGAACTGCTGCGGAGTGTAGGCTATCGGTTCGCGTGTCAGTTCTGGCACATTGTAGCTCTTGAGTAGCATGAGGTTTTGGGTGGGGTCTTCCTGTGGCAGCATGAAGGCCTTTCGACTGCGTCCCTGTTTATCGAAGTATGCTATGTAGGGCCTTGTGTATGAGCCATCGTCGCGTCGTGAGCTGAACACAATCCACCTGCCGTTGCTGCTCCATGAGTGGTAGGAATCCACATCGGGACTGTTGGCCTCTTTTAGCGGATACACCTCTCCTGTCTCGAGGTTTTTCACGTATTGGTCGGAGCTTTTATGCCAGATGTGGAACTGTCCGAAGTCACCCAATGTGAAGAGCAGGTATTTGCCGTCGGGACTCACTCTTGGCACCGATGCGCTCTTTCCCATCGCCTTGCAGTCCACCTCGAGTTGTGGTTCTCCGAATGTCATCGTCTTTTCATCGAAGGTAACACTCATCACGTTGTATCGTATCTCTCGGTAGTTATTGAGCACGTATCCCACCTTTAGTGAGTCGGTCATTGAGCCTATGCCAGGCGCTTCGGCGCAGCAGTAGTAAATCTTCTTGCCATCAGGAGCCCATACGGGGAAAGTCTCCATGTCGTCGGCAGTTCTAAGGATATTGCTGGCCTCGTGGGTATCAACGTTGTAGAATATGAGGTCGCTTCCATAGTCGAGCACCTCTATCTTCTCGAGGTCAATCATGTGGAAGGCCTGTCCTGTCCTATTGCTGGAGAAGACGATATAGTTTTTCCTTGGATGCCATGACGGATATACCGCCGATCCTAAGATTGAGTCGTTTTTGAAGTTGAGCTTTTCCACTTTGCCGTTGTGTGCTATCATAGTACCTCCCATACTGGCACGGACGTGGAAGAGCATGTTCTTCCCCTGATAGTTTTGGTAGTTGTGGCAGTTTACGCAGTGGTTCTCGTCGGCGATGTCATCTCGGTTGTTAAGGTATATTACATTTTGTTCGAAGTTAGTGAGGTTTCTCTGGTATAGTCCGAGCTGCCTATACATCTCGAATCCCGGCTCAATCAATCGGTATGAGAGATAGCTGTCGATATCATCCTGTGCCACATATATTTTGTAGGGCTTGTAGCTCGACCACTGGCCTTCGAGGAGCTCATACACCGTTACCGTCAGACTCTTGCCCTTGGCATCGCGTAGCATGGAGCGCCACTCGGTAGAGTCGAACTGAACCACTCCATCGCTACCTCCACCGGCGACCATTGACTGTTGACCATTGACTATTGACACCACATACTCCTCAGCCTCGCTTTTCACAATGAAGTTGAGCGGAGCGATGTTTGGCGGCACCGTCACCTCGGTGTAGTCGGGATAGAGCACCACGTTTTTACCGCTCTGCACGGCATCAGCAGGCACCTCATACGACTTGCTACACGCTGTGAGCAGCGTAAGGAGCAGGAAATTGAGAATTAAAAATTGAAAATTGAAAATTATCTTCATACTTCAAACATTGAGAATTCAAAACTGAATATTGAGAATTGAGAATTTCTCCGGATCTGCCCTCGGGTATCAGTTCACTCCGCCCTTCTCGTCCTCTCCGGGTATGGTGTAGTTCTCGTCGGGCACATTCTGGAAATAGTAGTAATACTCGTATGTTCCTCGATATTTCTCAAACTCTTTTGCTTTCTGCTTGGGGTCTAGTTTCTCGCCCTTTGTGAAGCACTCTCCCATGAACTCCTTCATCTCCTGCAGTGTATATGTGGAGAGCCTCATATTTTTGAGTGCTGCAAGGTTTTTGATATTCTCCACTATTATTGCCTCTTCATAGAGTTTAGGCAGCGGTGCGCCTCCCTGCAGTGTGTTTTCCACCATTGTGAGCACTCTGGATCCGAAGGCTTTCATATCCTTGGAGTATAGGCATGCATATAGTGAGTTATGTAGTCCTCTGATACTTTTCGCCTCTGTGAGTGCGATGTTGTATCCCAGGAAGAGTGGCTCTCGATAAATCTGTTCAAAGCTGTCCTTCACGGGCTGCAGGTCTATCACGCTGGCCAGCTCTCCGTCCTGGCACACTAGGTTGTAGTCTTTGAGCATCTCCGAGTATTTCTCTACGAAATCCCCCTCAAAAGGCGCTTTCTTGAGTATTGCGAGCAGTTTTTCCGCCAAAGCATTCTCACGGTCAATCACTGCGCACTGAACCATACGCTTCAATCGATGTATGGTGGGACATTCCAGCACGTTCTGCTCCATAGCCTCATGATATGCACATCGTGTCAAGCCGGCATAGAAGTTGCAGTCAATCACCACGTAGTCCATTCCACCGTCGAAGCCTCCGTTGCCGCGGCTCAGGTGTGCATTCGGATATTGGAACGGCAGGCTGAACAACTCGTTAGCCATTTGGCCGTTTTGATTCAGTGCCAATGCGTAGTAGGCAGCCACGGTGCGAGAAGGACGTGATGCACTCTTCGCCACCTCAACCATACCATCCCAGTCCTGCTCCATCATCAGGCACTCCATCTTGCAGGTCAGCCTGTCGTTCTGAGCGTACGTCACCGCCATCACGGCACTGGCAAGCCAGAGGATTAAAAAGATTAAGCATTGAACATTGAACATTGAGCATTTCTCTTGCGGCGCAGGCTGCATTGAACCTTGAACTTGCGATGCAGGCTGTTTCTTGGACTTTCTCACTACCCTACTTACGAGATAAATCACCGCGCACACCACCAAGGTGATAAGTGGAATAGTCATAATCCAACTGGGCTCACGGAGGTAGAACATGTTCAGTCCTTTATAGAACATCCAACCGAAATAGGCGAACGGGATGAGGATTGAGAATTGAAAATTGAAAATTGAGAATATAGATTTATTCTCCTTATTCCTTACTCCATCCAGTAGCTTCACGGCTCCCATGAGCATGGCGGCGATGAGCAACGAACCGAGCAGCGGCCAGTGGCAGGCTAGCAGCATAAACCGACCAACGGCATAAAGCCAGCCCCACGACTGACTGAGCACCGACTCCATCGCCAGACTGTCCCAAACGAAGAAGCTCCGCTGCTGAGCCACGCGCAGCATATCACCGTAGAACCAGTAGAGAAACAGCCAAACAAGGAGGAAAGTTATCAACGACCAATGCTTCCTAACCATTGACCATTGACCATTGGCCATTGACCGTTTACGGACCGACTTTTTATCTAAGTCCAGTTTGGATCGCTGACCATTGACTGTTGCCTGTGGTGGTCTATTGTTTTTTATACGTTGTTTATTATTATTTCCTTTAGCCATAACGCTCAGTAATTATAATTGTCTGCAAAAATACTACATTTCTATCTAACAAGCAAGTTTTACTACATATTTATATAAAAATGGAGATAATTTTCATCTATTTCCTGTGCAGCCGATTGATCATTAGTGCTATGGCTCCGTCGCCGGTGACATTGCATGCAGTACCGAAGGAGTCCATGGCGATGTAGAGGGTTATCATCATTGTTTGCTGCGCAGAGGAGAAACCGAGAACGCTCTCCAGCACTCCGAGGGCTGCCATGATAGCACCGCCGGGCACACCGGGAGCCGCAACCATAGTGACACCGAGCATCATCACGAATCCCAGCATCGTGGGGAAATCAATAGGTATGTCCTGCATGAGCATAAGGGCGATAGCGCATGAGGTGATCTTAAGAGTGGAGCCGCTAAGATGGATGGTGGCACACAGAGGCACCACAAAACCGGCTACTGGTTCAGCAACGCCGTTGCGGAGTGTCTGGCGCAGAGTGACGGGAATGGTGGCGGCTGAAGAGGCTGTGCCGAGAGCAGTGAAATAAGCGGGTAGCATGGTGCGCAACAGCTTCAGCGGGTTGCGACGGGTCACGATGCCAGCCAACGTGTACTGCAGAACGAGCAACACCACAGTCATTAGGAAGATGATGGCCACGATGGCAAGAAAAGCTTTGAGCACTTCGGCCACTTGCCCCACGGCAGCCATATTGAGGAAGATGCCAAAGATATAGACGGGCAGCAGAGGGATGATGACCCGCTCAATGGTCTTGCTAACGATGGCCTTGAGTTCATCAAAGCCTTTCTTGAGAGCCGGCGCACCAAACAGGGCGATGCCGAGACCGAGCATGAAAGAAAGCACGAGGGCGGTCATCACATCCATCAACGGAGGGATGGCAATAGTGAAATACGCGGCAAACGTTGAACTTTCAGCATCTAATACCGAACCCTGAGCAGTGGGCAGTGCCGATGGGAATAGGCCGGTACTGAAGGCATAGGCAAAGAGTCCGCTGAACACGGTGAAAGCATAGGCAAGCACCACGGTGATGAGCAGCATCTTACCAGCCCGACTGCCCACCTCGGCGATAGCGGGAGTGACGAGTCCCACGATGATGAGCGGGATGAGAAACTTGAGCAACTGGTCGAACAGGCCACAAAGGGTGTTCATCACACGTACTCCGGCATCAGGCATCACCTGACCGAGCAATACGCCAAGCAAGATGGCGATGATGATTCTGAGAAGAAGGGGAATCTTATTCATTGAGCATTGAACATTGAACATTAACGAAAACGAAGGCCTCCCCTCGGGGAGGTTTGAAGGGGGTTCTTATTTATCCAGATAGAAGTCGGCGGTGAGTGCCCGATACTCATCTGAGGGCGAAGAGTCGGCGGTGAGAATTGAGAACTGGCTGTCAGTATAGCATCCTAGGGTTCTGAGTGCAGTTTGGTGGGCAGCCTTTGCAAAGATGAGCACCACGCGAGTGAACGGTTTGGCCGGCTTGGTGCGGATATCGATGCGGCGAACGAGGTGCAGGTCATGGAGCCAGCAGAGATGAATGAAGTCGGAAGCCACATCATAAGGCAGGATGACCTCAAAGAGACCGTCATCGGCCAATAGACGCGAGGCACACTCGGCAAGCTGTTCATGGCTCAGAGTGTCGGTGCGGCGGGCTGTGTCGCGAGCCGACGTGGCGGCAGCAGGACTGTTGGCATAGAACGGCGGATTGCAAAGGATGTTATCAAATTGAACATTGACCGGCATGATGCCAGAATCTAGATCTAAGTCCGGTTTAACACCATTTATATCTGCACACACGGCAGTGAGGCGGTCGCCCCACGGTGAGGCGGCGAAGTTGTCGGCGGCTTGGGCCGCTGCATCGGGGTCGATGTCGATGCCCACAATCCGGGCATGGGGATTGCGCTGTGCCACCATCAAGGCGATGAGTCCGGTGCCGGTGCCAATGTCAAGGACATTGTTCATTGAACATTGAACATTGAGCATTGCCAAAGCACCGAGTAGCACTCCGTCGGTGCCGACACGCATGGCACAGCGGTCTTGGCAAACGGAGAAATGCTTAAAATGGAATACGCTTTTTCCTGTTGTCATTACAAGGTGCGAAGATAGTAATAAATTGAGAAATAAAAATTGAGAAATGAGAAATTTTTGAAAAATGAGTATCGAAAAGCGAGAATTAAGAAACGAAAAATGAGTTTTTTCATTATTTATGCCCGTAGTTGAGATTTTTTTGCTATTTTTGCGGCCGAAAATAATAATAACATTTAAACAAACAATAATTATGGCTACAAAAAGAGTTTATACCTTCGGCAACGGTAAAGCTGAAGGTAATGCGCAAATGCGCGAGGCTCTCGGCGGCAAGGGTGCTAACCTCGCCGAGATGAACCTTATCGGTGTGCCTGTTCCCCCGGGCTTCACCATCACCACCGACGTATGTAACGAATACTACGAGGTTGGGCAGGAGAAGATCATGGAACTGCTCAACGACGATGTTATGGCAGCTGTGAAGCACATCGAAACCCTTATGAACAGCAAGTTCGGCGATGCACAGAACCCACTGCTCGTCAGCGTACGTTCCGGTGCACGTGCTTCTATGCCCGGTATGATGGACACCATCCTCAACCTGGGTCTTAACGACGAGGTTGCCGAGGGTATGTCCAAGAAGACCAACAACCCCCACTTCGTTTACGACTCTTATCGCCGCTTCGTGCAGATGTACGGCGACGTGGTGCTTGAAATGAAGCCCGTCAACAAGACCGACATCGACCCGTTTGAGGAGATCATCGAGAAGGTTAAGGCTGAGCGCGGCATCAAGCTCGACAAGGACCTCAGCGTTGAGGAGCTGCAGAAGCTCGTGAAGCTGTTCAAGGCTGCCATCAAGGAGCGCACCGGCAAGGAGTTCCCCGATGATCCCATCGAGCAACTCTGGGGCGCCATCTGCGCAGTATTCCGCAGCTGGATGAACGAGCGCGC
>JAFZXF010000046.1 GCA_017616915.1 Bacteroidaceae bacterium | reverse complement strand
TTGACCATTGACCATTGACCTTAAACTGTGCAGTCACCGTGGTGTCTTTCACATCGCGGTAGCAGCCCGGCTGGTTGAGCTCATGGCTGCTGAGGCCGGTGCCTGCTGCTGGGCTGTAGGGTTGAATGGTGTAGCCCTTGTAGAGCAGACCCTTCTTGTAGAGCTGCTGCAACAGCCACCACAGGGTTTCGATATATGAGTTCTCGTAGGTTACGTAGGGATGGTCAAGGTCCACCCAGTAGCCCATCTCTTCGCTGAGCTTGCGCCATTCGGCGGTATATTTCATCACATCGGCGCGGCACTGGTTGTTGTAGTCGTCCACGCTGATCTTTTTGCCGATATCTTCCTTGCTGATGCCCAGAGTTTTCTCCACGCTGAGCTCCACGGGCAGTCCGTGGGTGTCCCATCCGGCTTTGCGAGGCACGTGGTATCCCTTCATGCTCTTGTAGCGGCACACAGTGTCCTTTATCGTTCGTGCCAGCACATGGTGGATGCCCGGATGGCCGTTAGCTGAGGGAGGACCTTCGTAGAAAACATAATCCTTGGCTCCTTCCCTTAGTCGAAGGCTCTGTGCAAACAGGTCTTCCTTCATCCATTGGTCAAGCACCTCCCGGTTGATTTCCGGCAGGTTTAGTCCTTGATATTCTTTAAACTTATTTTTGCTCATAGTTTAAGTGATGTCATTTTTTCGGGCAGCAAAGTTACAAAAAAATGCTCACATACGTTGCAAAATCAGAAAAAAGAGAGGTCTAAGCAAGAAAAATACAGTAAAATATTTTGAGATTGAAAAATAATGTGTAATTTTGCCGTCCCAAAATCGGATAAAAAACAAAAACACACATAGAAATGAAAAAAGACATCCATCCTACCGACTATCGTCCGGTGGTATTCAAGGACATGAGTAACGGTGACATGTTTCTTACCCGTTCCACATGCAAGACTAAAGAAACAATTGAGTTTGAGGGCGAGACTTATCCGCTGATTAAGGTGGAGATTTCCAACACGTCTCATCCCTTCTATACCGGTAAGGCTACCCTCGTTGACACCGCCGGTCGCGTAGATAAGTTCTTCAGCCGCTACGCTGCAACCAAGAAGAAGTAATCCTATTGGTGTAAGTGAAATAAGAGAAAAGTATGCCAGCCATAAGCTGATTGGCATACTTTTTTGGTTTTAAGTCATGCCGCCATGCCCAACAGCAATACCCTTTCCCGCCGCCGTTTGCTCGAACTTGCCGTTCGTCCGCTGCCTCTGGTTCACATAGGCATCGTGGGCCTCGGTCATCGTGGCATCAAGGCTGTGGAGCGCTATGCGTTGGTGGAAGGTGCGGAGATTATCGCTCTGGCCGACCGCGATCCGATGCGGGTGGAGGCTGCTAACGGTGTGATGGCTGATAGCGGTCGTCCTCAAGCCCGCAGTTATAGCGGCGACGATGCTGCGGTGCGGCTGATAGAGGATGCCGACGTTGACCTTGTATATATCTGTACTGAGTGGCGCACCCACGCTCGCATAGCCATGATGGCTCTGACTCATGGCAAGCATGTGGCTGTGGAGGTGCCTATGGCGCTGACTGTCAGCGACTGCGAAGCTCTCATCGCAAAGAGCGAGGAGACCGGCTGTTTGTGCATGATGCTCGAAAACTGCTGCTACGACACCTTTGCTTCCGCCACCCGTGTGATGGTCAGCGAGGGACTGCTCGGCGATATCACCCATTGCGAGGGAGCTTACATCCATAACTTGGACGATGAGATAGCAGAGAACGGCGGTCTCGACAAGTACTGGATGGCGCGCGAGACTCTGGCTTGCGGCGGCAATGCCTATCCCACTCACGGCATCGGTTCGATAGCTTGGCACATGGGGCTGCATCGCGGCGACCGTATGGACAGCCTCGTCTCTCTTACCAGTTGCGGCCGACAGCTCGACGGGCGTGTCAACACCACCATCATCAAGACCGTGCAGGGTCGCACCATCCTCCTCCAGCACGATATCGGCACACCGCGTCCTTACAGCCGTTTACAGCAGGTGTGCGGCACCGATGGCTTCGTGCAGAAATACCCTCTGCCCACCGTGCGGCTCAAGGGTATGGAGACTGCTGCCGAGGGCGATGAGGCTCTGAAGCTTGCCGCCACTTTCCGTGAGCGGGGAGTTAGCGAGTGGATCGACGACGGAGTGAGCAAAGGCTCGCCCAACACTATGAACCACGTGATGGACAGCCGCCTCGTATATTGTCTGCGCAACGGTTTTCCGCTCGATATGGATGTTTTCGACGGTGCCGAGTGGTCGGCGATAGTGGAACTTTCCACCCTCTCGGCTGCCAATGGAGGCATGCCGGTAAAAGTGCCCGATTTCACCTGCGGCAATTGGCAGGTGCTTAAGGAGCACAAATTCTATGTGTAGTATAGAATATAAATAAGGTATATATAGTCGTATAAGAAATAAGTTAAGTTTTCGTGAACGTTTCTCCGTTTTGCGTGTATGCTGTTATAGAAAGCCACACCGACGTCACACTCGCTTTCCCTAAACAGTAACACTAAAAACAATTAAGAAACAATGAAACGAACAATTCTAACTCTTATATTTACCGCAGCAGCATTCATGGTTGCTAGTGCACAAACCGTCGTAGAACGCTTGTCAGACCCTTCGCGGCGGCTGGTTCATTCTGACGTCTGGAGTCTGGACACCTTACAACTCGAAACTCTCTACGACCGCTGGAATGACTATGTTCTTGCGCATCCCAAGGACGAACAGGCTTGGCGCAACCTCTTTGAAATTTTTAGAGAACGGTCCGTAAGGTTTTGGGGGAATGTGAAGGGTTCAAATGAGTACAAACGGCAAAAGAACGTCGTCGGACGTATGGAACAGGCTATCCCCGATAGCTACACCTTTAATTATTGTGCCTACGAGAGCAACTACCCGAAGAAGGTAGGTGAGCCCTATGACTGGGAAGCTTATGCCCGTGTCCACAACCAATATGCCGAGCGTGCCATTGAGTTGTTGCCCGACGATGCCCAAGCATGTGATTATGAGACATGGATTATCTACTTGCACAGAGAAAAATTAGATCAAGATTCGACTAGGCTCACCAATCTGCTCACCCGCTACTTTGAAAGCGGATACTACCCCGCAGAGGCGCTGCAATATCACTTTAATGAGTTGCAGGGAATGGACGAAGGTGCCGTGTATATAGGGGAAAACGAAGGCGATATCATCGGCAAACTGATCCTCCAACTGGTCAAGGGTGTACATTGTGACAAGATTCTCTATTGCGAGAACTCGGCAAGTTTCCGCCCTTATCTCGAAACCGTGTTCCAAAACATTGGACTTTCCATGGATTTCTTTGACTCTGAAGGAGAATGGGCAAATGCCGATGAGCAGGAAGATGAACTGCGCCTTATCATCCGCTATATCTGCGAGAAATCCAAGCGTCCCGTGTATACTTCCGCCAATTGTATCAAGAACCTGATTCTAGGTAAAGGCTTGCCCGAAGACCTGAAGGCCTGTTTCTACAACGAGGGTCTGACGATGCGCTACTCAGCTAAGCCCTACGACAATCTGGCGGCAAAGCGCCACAACGTGGAGGAGCGATATTTCTTGGATTACCTGCGTATGTCTTTTCGGCCCCAACAAACGGAAAAAAATACTCAGCGTTTCCAGCAAGCTCCCCAATTGATGGCTTTCAACTATCTCTTGTTGCTCAATGACCTTATGCCCTATTATAAGAAGCATTCACCCAAGCACCATGTGTGGCTTAATGGCATATTCACTGACATTCTTAGCCAAATGTGTCGGGGAAATCTAGGAGGCTTCGTCATGGGCGGCTATAATTTTTACCTAAAGGAAAGTACCGAGGGAGGCTTGCATTATGAGGTTGTGCAAGAACCTACCGTGTTGCAAAGTTCTGATGATGACGAAGCAACGATACAGAAGAAACTTTCAGAGCAGAAGAAGGCAACCCGAGTACTCTTCAAGACGGAACCGGTGAAATGAGCATGAAGATTTTCTTTTCCCTACGCCAGCAGTCCGACGAGCAGCTGATGCTGCGCGTCGGTGCTGGCAGTGATGCGGCATTTGAGGAACTATATCGCCGTTATGCTCGCCGGTTGCAAGGTTTCTTCTTCCGCCAACTGGGCGGCGATGAGGATGCTGCAGCTGATGCAACGCATGATGCTTTTCTGCGTCTCTATGAGGCTCGTGACCACTATGAAGAAAAGCGCGACTTTGCCACCTGGCTGTTCACTATTGCCTATAACCTATGCCGCAATCGCTACCGCCGTAATGCCTATGAGACAGAGTTCCTGACTTCCCTCGATGCAGAGCCCGTTGCAACAGAGGACATTGAAGTCGAGATGGACCGCGAATCTTTACACCGTGCCCTTGCTACCGTTCTGGACAATTTGGTGCCGCCCATGCGTCTGCTGTTCTCTCTCCGCTATGAGGAAGAGCTCTCTGTTCCACAGATAGCCACCATACTCAGCATACCCGACGGCACAGTCAAGAGTCGTCTGCACAGCGTGATGACACACATCCGTCGCCAGTTGAAAGAGTTCAATGTTTGATAAGAAATAAAAAGTAGAAAGATATGAAACTTCAAGATTCTGATATCATAGCTGCTGCCCGCACTATTCGCGATGAGCAGAACGACCGTCTCCGCACGGCACCCAATCCGCTGAAACGCCGTACATCCACTCCCGTTTGGTGGACAGCTGTCGCTGCCGCCTTAGTGCTAGGATTCCTATTGGGCAGAGGAAACATTTTGCCGGATTCTTTTAACGTAGGAGAAAACTCAGGGCAAATGGTAGAAGTAAAAATACCGACTAGGGAAAAAGGAGCAACGAGCGGAGAGTCCGTCATTGTTCGCGAAGTCATCCATGAGGTTGTCCACGACACCATCTATGAGACCAAGATTGTTCGTGTCCCTACCTCCTCTAATCAGAGACAGGTTGCCAAAGCTGATCCGTTGCCCTCTTCTGGTTGCTCTATGCTCTGCGACGATATCCGTTACGACCTTTTGGCCGGAAATTAATTCGAATAAGTCTGGTTATTCGTCTTTTTCGTCCGGAGGATAGCTTATTGATTCAAGAAACAGGCCGCGGGCGGGTACCGACTCGCCGGCCTCGGTGCGCTTACCACTCTGTAGCACCTGGGCGAAGTCGGCGATGCTCATCTTACCCTTGCCCACTTCAATCAGGGTGCCAACGATGGCCCTCACCATATTCCGCAGGAATCGGTTGGCGGTGATGGTAAACACCAGCGTGCTGTCGTCGCTCTGCGTCCATCGCGCCTCGCTGACGGTGCACAGGTTGGTCTTGTTGTCTGAGTGGGACTTGCAGAAGCACCCGAAGTCCTGATGGCTGAGCAGCAAGGCTGCGGCTTCGTTCATCCTCTCTATGTTGAGAGGGAAGTACAGACGCAAGGTGTGGTGGTTGAAGGCATCCTTGCGAGTACCTATATAATATCGGTACGTGCGCGCGAGGGCTGAGAAGCGAGCGTGCCAATCGTCGGGCACAGCTCTCACCTCGCTAACGGCAATGTCGTGTGGCAGCAGGCAGTTGAGCTTGAAGACCAGGAAGTCGCAGTCAATCTCCTCATCTACGTCAAAGTGGGCAGCCATCATCCGGGCATGCACTCCGGTGTCGGTACGCCCAGCACCCACCACGCTTATCTCGCTTCGCAATACCGTCTGGAGAGCTTCCTCCAGCATCTGCTGCACAGTGGGAGCATTGGGCTGCCGCTGCCAGCCGTGATAGGCGGTGCCGTCATAGGCAAAGATGATACAGTATCGCATAGAATTTTTTCGTTTTCGTTATCTTTTTCGTTATATCCTTACTTCCCGTTAACTACCCGTTAACTACCTGTTAACTCCCCTTCTATTTCACTGTTATGTGGAAACAGCCTTGCTTCTTCTCGTGCTTCACCAGGCAGCGGTTGGCTTGGCGCAGATCGCGCAGCACCTCGCTGAGCACCCACTTGAGGGTGTCGTCGCGCACCAACCGCGCTGTGGTGCCGTTGCTGAGTGTCACTGGATGGTAGCGTGTGTAGGCTATGTCAAACGTGGTGCCGTAGAAGTGGCAGCTATTGCTCACGGAGTTCACGTTAGTGGTCTGCAGTTGCCCCACGTCGTCCTTGGTGCGGGTGACGGAGGTGACGATGAGCTGAGCCTGCGGCAAGTGCTTCATCCCGAGCGAGTCGGCGAAATTCTTTACTATGGTGCCGAGCAGCTGCCAAGCTTTGGGGACGAGATACGGCACCGAAGTCTTGAGCCTGTCGAGATGGTAGAACGGACTGCTGCCCACGCACACCAGTTTGCTGCCCACCAGCGGCTCCAGCCCCTTGCGATTCTGCTGCGGAGTGATGCCGTGGCGCTGTGCGTAGGGCAGTTGTTCATCGTTGACATCGGGGAAAGCGGTGTCGTAGTTGCTGACTCCATAGATGGGGTGAGGGCGCAAAGAAAAT
>JAFZXF010000045.1 GCA_017616915.1 Bacteroidaceae bacterium | reverse complement strand
GTGGGCTATCACATGTACTTCGACCGCGACACCCGTCAGTGGACCAAGAGTCTCGTGAAAGACACCAACGAGTTTACGCTGGGTGCTGCATACGACCTGACGGACTGCATCGAGGTAAGTGCAGGCTATCAGAAGACGATGTACGACCAGTCAGAGGCCAACTACTCAGACTTGTCGTTTAACCTCAACAGCTATTCGTTTGGCTTTGGAGTTGGCGTGAAGGTGACAGACAAAGTGAAGCTCAATGCTGCCTATTTCCAAACCAACTATACGGATCATACACTGACAACCCAAGTCAGTAACATCACCTTCCACCGCGAGAACAGCGTATTTGGTCTGGGCGTGGATGTGAATTTCTAACAATAACGGATTGCGATTATAAAGCATTAAACGTTGAAAACAAAAATAATCGGCACCTCTATACGGAGATGCCGATTATTATTTAGAGTCTGTGCTCTGCTATTTCTTCTGAATCTTATAGGAGCGCTTGCCATCATTGACAATATAGACTCCGGCAGGAAGGTCAGATAATTGAACATTGACCGTTGAGGATTGGCCATTGACCTTGCGGATCAAGCGGCCAGAGAGGTCATAGATGCCCACGGCGCATTGACCATCGGCGGCGGGCTGCTCATACACAGTGACACTCTGCACCGCGGTGGGGTCAACCTCGTCTTCGAGGGTGAGCTTGGCGACATCAGCATAGGGGAACTCTACTACCACACCTCCGGCATCAAGCTTGAGCACCTCGGGAGCAGGAAATGTGATCTGAGGCTTCTCGGCAAAGGTAAAGCTGACAATACCCTGAGTGGTAGTATAGATATTGATGGTCTGCTGGGCGCTCACCTTATTGAGAATTGAAAATTGAAAATTGAGAATTATAAATAATAATCCTACTTTATAGATGCTTTTCATATAATTCAAATTTGAAAATTGAAAATTGAAAATTACCATAGTGCTCCGGCGGGGGCGAAGCGGCGGCTGAGGAGTCGTTCACTAACGCCGAGGTCATCGGGCATGCTCTTGAATGAAGGCGGAGTGTAAGGAGTAACCTTATCAACCATGTAATACTTAGCGGCACCCGGATCTACCATACGTATATCGATGGTCTGAACGGTGGTGCGATCATAGGGTATCTCGAGTTTGCCATCCACATCGTACCATCCCCACGGGTTGCGCATAACGAAGGGTGACGTCTCCTCGTCGTCGGACAGCATGAAGGTGAAGGCGTGATAGGTAACAGTGGAAAGCTTGCCACAGGGGAGTCCCTCAACATTGAAACCGCCGCAGGTGATGTAGCCTTGATCGAGCCCCCACTCTACGAGCGCCTTAAGCTCAGAGGTGTAGAGTGAGTTGGGCGAATAGGCAAAGCTGTTGCCGTCGCCGGTAAACATGGGCGAAGCGACCTCAATGGGGATGCCCTCGACGCCGGTATTCTTATAGCGGGTGACGTACTTCATCATTGCCTTCTCAAGGATGGTAGCCCAGGTGATGAGATTGTTCTTACCGGTACACTGGCCCACGTTGCCGTTTTCATCGCAGAGCACGTTGCTCGACACACCGACGTTGATGGTCTGGCCCTTGGGGTCGTACATCTTGACGGTGTAGGTGTCGTTGCCATTGTCGGTGATAATGCTCTTAATGAAGTCGGGGCAGAGGTAAGCGAAGGATGCGAACACGGCCATGCAGCAACAGTCACCGATGGAGTGCTGGTTGACATCGGCCGGCTTGGGATCACCATAGGGATAGAGCTTGACGGTCTTCTTCTTCCACTGGGTGAGGCCAGCCACCTTATCCGGCTCATTGCTGGGATTACTCAGCCATTCGCGGTCGGCATCGGTAGTGTTGTGCTTGTTCTCAAAGTTGGTGCCCATCGGGGTGGAATTGGAGTGGGTATCACCCTCCTTATAACGCAGAATAGTATTGATGTCGGTATTCTCGGTGTGCTTGGGTGGATCTTTCTCAAGCAGGGCATTCTGGGCTGCCTGTACACTGGTGTAGAAGTAGCGATAAACGCTGCTTTCGCGCAGCACCAATAGTTTGTCGGTCTGATTGTAGACAGTCCAGCGCAGGGTTTCGTTCTTGGAAACGTGGTTAGCAATGAAGAGTTTATTCTTGGGGTAGTAGCGCACGGTATATTCGTCAACGTCGCCGCCTCTAACCCAGAGCAGTTTGGGACCTGCGAATACCATGTACTCGGAGCCGTCGAAGTGGATTTCGCTGTCGCCCTTTTTCCAGTAGCCGAGGTACCAGGTACCCATTACATAGCCATCGGCCTCAGAAATGGTAGTAATGCTGTCAACTTTGTCAGAAGGGAAGATGGACATTGAGCCGTCCTTCTGGTGCACGATGATTCCTTGGGCAGCTGCATAGTGGAAAGCGCCCGCAAGTAAGAAAAGTAATGTAAAAATTCTTGATTTCATAAATTAAAGTATTTTTATGCAATTTGTGTGCAAAGATAATGAAAAAAAATTGAACATTGAACACTGAACATTGAACAATCAAGATAGCAGGAAGAAATGTCGCTAAATTTGCATGCGAAAGTTACAATCCATGACAATTGACAAAGGGGCGAAATATTGGCAAAGTGGAACCAACGATAACACATTCTGCCTCAAAAAAAGAAAAAAGTAGCCTGAAAACGAAAAAACATCTAAATATTTTTTGGGTTTTAATAATTTTTTTTAACTTTGTCGGCGAATAACAAACCCTTATAACATTATTAATAACATTTATTAAAAACGTTATGAAAAAAATCATTTTCATCGCAGCCGCTATGCTGGCTACAATCGGTACTGTACAGGCTCAGAACGTACAGTTGCACTACGACTTCGGTCGCGACATTAACAAACCCCTCAATGGTGACAATGGTGATCGTCAGCGCATGACCCTGACCTACGAGAACTTCTCCGCCGACAAGTGGGGCTCATGGTTCTACTTTGTTGACCTCGACTTCTACAGCCGCGGTATGCAAGGAGCTTACACTGAGATTAGCCGCGAGTTTACTGTGGCAAAGCCCAGCGACAACGTCAGCCTGGCAGCTCACATTGAGTATGACGGCGGTTTCTGCTCCGGTCGTCGCAACGCCTGGACCAGCATCTTCCAGCAGGCAGCCTTGATTGGTCCCGCCATCAATGGCCACAACGCCGATTTCAGCACCACATGGTCAGCTCAGGTACTGTACAAGCAGTTCTTCAAGGACGCTGTTGACAACAAAGCTTATGCAAGCTTCCAGCTCACCGGCGTATGGAGCACCACCTTCTGCAACAAGGCTCTCACCTTCACCGGCTTCGCCGACTTGTGGCGCGGACAGAAGGCTAACGGCCACGGCCAGCTCGTATTCCTCACCGAGCCCCAGCTCTGGTACAACTTCAACACTATCTGGCCCGGCGTTAACCTGAGCCTCGGTACCGAAGTAGAGTTCTCTAACAACTTCTGTATGAACTACTACGACGGCAAGACTTGCTTCGTTAACCCGACCATCGCCCTGAAGTGGAGCTTCTAATACATTATTAATTATTTCTAATCCCTAAATTTTAAAGCTATGCTTTACAAACTTTTTGGATTTGAAGCCGGCAAGCACTCAAAGAGAGTGGAGATTATGGCAGGTTTGACCACCTTCCTCACCATGGCCTACATTCTGGCTGTGAACCCTGGAATCTTCAGCGCTCTCTCTGGACAAGGCATGGACACCAGCGCTGTGTTCACCGCCACCGCTTTGGCCGCTATCGTTGGTACTCTGGTAATGGCAGTATATGCCAAGAAGCCGTTCGGCCTTGCTCCGGGCATGGGACTCAACGCCTTCTTCGTGTTCACCGTCTGCCTCGGTATGGGTTACTCATGGCAGCTTGCCCTTACAGCCATCCTGCTTGAGGGTATCCTGTTCATCATTCTTACCCTCACCAATGTGCGTACCGCTATTGTAAAATCCATCCCTGCCACACTGAAAAACGCTATCGGCGCCGGTATTGGCCTCTACATAGCCTTTATTGGTCTGAAGAGTGCAGGCATTGTGGTAAATAGCGAGGCCACCTCTGTGACTCTCGGCAACTTTGGCGACTCAGCTGTAATATTGGCTCTCATCTGCTTTGTGTTGACCAGTGTACTGGTAGTGCTTAAGATTAAGGGCGCCATGCTCATCGGTATCCTCGCCACCACTATCATCGGTATTCCTATGGGCGTGACCCATCTTGACGGCATCGTTGATACTCCCCCATCACTGGAGCCCATCTTCTGCCAGTTTGAGTGGGACAAGATCTTCACTCCCGACATGCTTGTCATAGTGTTCACATTCCTCTTCATTGACTTGTTTGACACCATCGGCACCGTAGTAGGTGTGTCGGTAAAGGCAGGCATGGTTGACAAACACGGAAATGTGGACCGCATCGAGAAGATCTTCATGGCTGACGCCGTTGCCACTACCGCAGGTGCATGCCTCGGTACCAGCACCACCACCACCTATATCGAGAGCGCAGCCGGCGTAGCCGAAGGCGGCCGCACCGGTCTCACCGCGTTCACCATCGTGGTGTGCTTCGCACTGTCACTGTTCTTCGCACCGCTGTTCCTGGCCATACCGGCAGCAGCCACAGGTCCCGTGCTCGTGATAGTAGGTGTGTTCATGGCAGCTCCTATCAAGAATATCGATTGGAGTGACTACTCAGAGGCCATTCCCGGATTTATCACCATGATGCTCATGCCTTTGGCTTACAGCATCAGCGACGGTATCATGCTGGGTATGATTTCCTACGTGGTAGTTAATGCCTTCAGTGGTAAGGTAAAGAAGATTTCCGTCATGCTCTGGATTCTTGCAATCCTGTTCATTGCACGCTATGTAATGATGCATCTTATGCTAGGAAGTTAACAGTATTGACACCACTAATACTTCAGGCCTCGGCAGATTTGCCGAGGCCTGATTGTTTATGGAACGATCCCCTATTATCTAACTGAAACGAATATCGGTAATCATGAAGGCATCAACAAACGCGTTGAGGCGACGGGTAAGCTCGGTGCGTTGCATGTGGAGCTCCTGCCTCACGACGGAGCTACTCATACGGGCATAGAGCACCTGGTTGTAAATCTTAAGGTCTTCGGTGCAGGCGGCGGCATAATCTCCAACCACAGCAGGCCAACCCTGATGGATGAGCCGATACTCAAGCAGGGGTGACTCCAAGCCTCCTTCGCGAATATAGTCGCGCAGGAGGTCGGTGATGGGACGAGCCTTAACGGGTTTCATACTTGCCGTCTTTAACGTTGAAGAACTGATAGTCCTTGCCGGTCTGAGCCACCACGGAACGAAGGACATCATTGCTGGTGGAGGTGATAAATATCTGGCCATAGTCCTCGCTGGCAACGAGGCGTACAATACGGGAGACACGCTCATCATCAAGCTTGTCGAAGATATCGTCAAGCAATAGAAGCGGCGATCGACCGCTACGCTGCTTAAGGTAGGTGTACTGAGCAAACTTGAGAGCCGTGAGGAACGTCTTGGACTGTCCCTGCGAACCTTCGTAACGCAGCGGATAACCGCCAAGCTGCATCTCCAGATCATCGCGATGGATGCCCTTGAGGGTGTAACCTACGATATGGTCCTTTTCGTGATGGGAGCGCAGCATCGTCAGCAGGTCACCATCGTGACAATGGGAACGATAGTTCAGAGTCACGGACTCGCCATCAGCACCAAGAGCAGCATACACCTGACTGAAAAGCGGCACAAAGCTCGCCACGAACTCCTGGCGGTACTGATAGACAACCTGACCAGCAGCGGCCATCTGCTCATCGTAGGCCGTAAGCAAAGCGTCATCGATAGGTGCATCGACCTTGAGCAGACTATTGCGCTGCTGCAAGGCCTGATTGTAACGCATTAGGGAATGGAGATACTCAGGCGCATACTGCGAGATAACCATATCCATCAGCCGGCGACGTACATCGCCCCCCCCAAGGATGAGCTCGGCATCCTGCGGCGAGAGCATCACCAGCGGAATAAGCCCAATGTGTTCGGCAAGTTTCTGATACTCTTTACCGTTTTTCTTGAACGACTTACGACGGCCGGCACGAAGCCCACAGTGGATATTGAGTTCCTCCTGATCAGCAGTGAGGTAGATGCCCTGCAAAACCATCCAATCGGCGCCATGACGCAAGACCTGCTGATTGGTCTGGCTAAAAGCGCTACGGCAGAATGACAGATAGTAAATGGCATCGAGGAGGTTAGTCTTCCCCACCCCATTGCTGCCCACAAAGCAGTTGAGCTTAGGCGAGAGCAAGAGGTCGGCCTGCTCTATGTTGCGATAGTTGAGTATAGATAGTGATTTGAGTAACATTTATCTAATTGAGAATTGCGTCCATACGGACATCGGTTGGCTCAGCAGGTACATGGTCAACAAGCTGGAAAGGATAGCACACGCCGACCTTTGTAACAGCGGCGGGCAGGAGGTTGGCGAAGAGGCGATCGTAATAGCCCCGACCGCGCCCCAAACGATTACCGGCAGAATCGAAAGCCACACCAGGCACAAGCACCAAATCGACTGCATCATAGTCGGTAAACTCGGGAGTACACGGTTCCATAATGCCATAGGCACCGCGCCGAAGCGAAAGAATGTTGGTGTACGGATGAAGAGTGAGGCTATCGCCCGTCACCTTAGGCAGAAGAACAGTTTTCGACTCTGCCCAGCGCTGCACGGTGTCATGGGTAAACAGTTCATCGTCGAGCGAATAATAGGCCAGCACTACCTTAGCCTCAACAAACTGCGGCAACTGCTCAACTAGCTCTAGGATGCGCTCGGAAAGCAAGTGCTGTTCAACCAACGGTGTAGATGACATGAAGTCTCGCTTTGCCTCACGCATGTATGCCCGGAGCTGAGATTTGGCCTGCCGCAGCGAATGATCGAAGTGGTTATGGAGCGATGTCATGGCTTCTGCTGACGGAAATGCTTGATTAGACTATAAGCGGTGTAGAGACCGAGTTCACCAGCCTTACTTAGGTCTTGCATGGCGGCAATCTTGTCGCCACGGAGCGCACGATCGAGACCGCGATTGTAATAGGCCTCAGCCAACGAAGGATTCAGCTCGAGAGCCATATTGTAATCAGCCTCAGCCTTTTCTGATTCGCCATTAAGCGAGTGGGCACAGCCCTTGTTATAGTACTGATGGGCCATATCGGGCTCCTCCCCCTCCGGGGCAGTGTATGGCGGCTGATGAACCACTGCGACTTCACGGTTCTGCACTCGACCACGATATTCGGAGGCATAGACGGGCACGATTTCTTCCTCGTTATCTTCAACCAACTTGTCGTAGTCCTCGATATCGGCCTCGTCCTCATGGCGGGTCACTGAATCGAGAGGACTGCTGTATTCCTTGTGGTGATAGGCTTCGGTAAGGCGTACCTGCATGGCCTTACGGTCATCGGCATCGGAACGTCGCAAGTCACCAATCTGGCGATAGCAGTAAGCACGGTTTACATAGCCACCAGCAAAGTCGGGATAGTCCTTGAGCACCGTGGTATAATCGCTGATAGCGCGGCGATAATTGCCGGTCTGCTGCGAGAGGATGGCGCGATTATAGAGAGCCAGTCGGTCATTGGGCCGCTTGCTTAGTACGAAATCGAAATCCTCGATAGCACGATTATTCTCACCAACCTGCATGCACAGCAGAGCACGATTATAATGGCCAAGATAGCTCTCGGGCATCAGTTCAAGGGCAACGTTGTAGTCGCTCATCGCCCCACGGAGGTTCTGCTGCTGATAGCGAGCCAAAGCGCGGTTGATATAGAACCCACCCTGATTGGGCCTAAGCTCCAGAACGCGATTGTAGATAGTCTCGGCCTGCAGATATAGTTGGCGTTGCAGACTGAGCATCGCCTTACTGGAAAGAGCATCAACATTGTCTGCATCCAGGAGGATGGCCATATCAAGCAAAGAGTCGCCGGCAAGAGTGTCGGCACGGGCAATAGCAATATTAGCCTTAAGCATATAGCTGCCCGCAAACTCCGGCCAGCGTACTATCATGGTGTCAAGCAGCGAGTCGGCCTCCGTCAGGCGGTTGAGCTTATTATTGCATATCACGGCGTTGTACCATACGTCGCGCTCCTTGTCAGCCCGGTCGGTAAGAAGGATGTGGTAATCGTCGGCTGCCGCCTCATAATTGTCGGTACGTATGTAATTGATTGCACGGAGGCGATACACGTCAGTGATATAGGGATCACACTCTATGGAGTGGGTGCAGTCGGTAATAGCGCCATAGTAATCACCCAAGTAATACTTGGCGATAGCACGATAATAGTAAGGCTCGTAAAGGAAAGGCTTTGCAGTGATAGCCTGGTTGAAATACTGGATAGAGAGCACGTAGTCCTCGTAGTAGAGCGCATTCTGCCCTATTCGCATCACACCGTCGGCATTGATCTGCCCACGCATGCATAATGCCGAAAGCGGCAACAGTAGCGTAAGGATGATGCGCCTCATGCCGATGAACTATCTTACGGTCTTTACTTTATAATGACAGCGAGCCTTGCCCTTGAGGAATGCACCGAGCTTGCCTTTCAGCATAGTGCGACGGAAAGGACTGATGCGGTCAGTAAACACATGACCCTCGAGGTGGTCATGCTCATGCTGCAGTACACGGGCCAAGAAGCCGTCAACCCATTCATCGTGGGGTTCAAGATTCTCGTCGTAATACTCTATGCGCACCCTCTGCGGACGGGTGACATCTTCGGTTATTCCCGGCAGACTGAGACAGCCCTCACTCATGGTGTCGGTTTCCACAGAGGATTCCAATATCCGGCCGTTGATATAGGCATGGCGAAAATCCTTGTACTCGGGCATTTCTTCGCCCAGCATGCTAAGGTCAACGACAACAACGCGGATAGCCTTGCCTATCTGGGGCGCGGCAAGACCTACGCCTTCAGACACCTCTAAGGTGGCAAACATATCAGCAATCAGGGGCTCAAGCTCGGCCTTGTTGAGCTCAACATCCTGAGCCACCTTGCGCAGCACAGGCTGACCATATATATAAATAGGTAATATCATTGATTTTCTGATTTTAAGTATGAGCGGCTCTCCATGTAGGATTGGAGGATAATGGTGGCACTGATTTCATCAACCAACGCCTTGTTGCGTCGCGCCATCTTACCCAGTCCGGCATCGAGCATAGTGCGATGAGCCATCACAGAGGTGAAACGCTCGTCATACTCCACGATAGGAATATGAGGATAATGCTTGCGCCATCGGTTGAGGAAAGGCGTGATATTGCGCTGATTATCCGACGGCTCTCCATTCATCTGGAACGGCATACCTACCACCACACAATCAACCGTCTCACGGTCCAAATAGGCCGTAAGATAATCCCACAACTTAGATGTGTCAACTGTGGTAAGACCGTTGGCAATAATTTGCGCGGGATCAGTAACAGCCAATCCCGTGCGTTTGCGGCCATAGTCGATAGCCAGCAGCCTGCCCATCAGCGACGGCTCCTTCTGAAGAGTGACACTACAGACGAAACCATCTTGTAGGCATACACTGCCCTCGAAGCAAAGCGGAACGCAGTCTTGAAGCTGCGCCACGGCAACAACTGCGGCATTAGTGCCGTCGGATCTGTAAGCTGACGGAACGAGTGCTGAATCGATGTGCGCTCTGCGGCTATCTGGCGCGCCACCTCGGCCTTGCGTCGGCGGATATCCTGCAATGTGTATCTGCGTGCGCTGCTCATAGTGCTACTTTTTTTCATCCATATCCTCTACAAAGAGAGTGGCAAGGAAGTTGGCAATAGGATTAGCAATCCAGCGCTTGCGGTTGAGCCACACCACGATGCCTGCCACCAGATAAAAAGCCGCCACTATGCAATGCCCCAAAGCCACGCTACCAGTCCACTCGGCCAGCTGAGCACTGACTGCAAGCGAAGCGAAGATGAGCACCAGTGCGGCAAGGAGCAACACCAATCCTCCGGCCAGTAGTACGGTGAGTAGCACCGTCAACTTCTCGGCCAGTGACAGCATCACGAAATCACGCTGCAGAGTGAGATAGCGCTTCACTCCGCTAACGAGCCTATGTATAGCAGATTTCTCCACAATAATAAGCTGTAGGCAGAGCTATTCTGCGTTCTGCAGTTCGTCGGCTATATCATCTACAAGGCTGTCCATCTCCTTCTTGTTGAGCTTGATGCCTCGGTTGCGTACAGCCTCAGCAATCTTAGCACGAAGTTCGGAGCCTTTCTCGGGAGCAAACAGCAGTCCGCACGCTGCTCCAATCACTGCGCCACCTAATACGGCAGCAAAAACACCAATACCTTTCATAAGGGTAATTGTTTTAATTGTTTATACTAATTGAGTGTCTCTCGCGTTTAGGGAGCAAAATTAGCCAACTTTTTCTTAAAAACCTACAATTCATCCCAAAAAAGTTGATAATAAAGTATAAAATAATTTAATATCGGCCTTTAATCATTGTCAAACCAAAAGAATTGACTATATTTGCAGTGATTTTGAAACAACTAAATACAAACCCTATACACTATGAACAAAACAAAAACTTTTGCAGCCGTAGCGCTGAGCATGGTGCTCGCTATCAGCATGAGCTCATGCAAATCGAAAGAGAGCCTCTACAAAAAAGCCTATGAGAAGGCACAGGCTCAGAACGTAAACAACACACATGTGACCGAAGACCCCTCAACAGTCAACGTAACACCTGTGCAGCCAACCGCACCGGTTATCACTACTACCACCACAACGACACCCGTGCAGGTGGATGAGAATGTCAGCGTACGTTCCGAGGCCCTGCAGGTAGTTGACGGCGCAGGACTCAAGGCCTACAGCGTGGTTTGCGGCGCATTCAGCCTACAGGCCAATGCCACTGGGCTCCAGCAGAAATTGAAGGAGAAAGGCTATCAGGCACAGATTGCTCTGAACTCGGAGAGAAAGCTCTACCGCGTTATTGCAGCCACCTTTGACACCAAGCCCGAAGCTGTATCAGCTCTTCAGGTACTGCGTGAGACCTATCCCGACGCTTGGCTGCTTTACAAGAAATAAAGTTCACACAGACTGACACCAACATTTAGGGGAGACCGATTATTCGGCCTCCCCTAAATTATATTATATAATAAGGTACGCGCGCGTACTTCTTATTGGATCTCGAAGCGGATGGGGAACTGGAACCAAACCTTCACGGGCTTACCCTGCTGACGTCCGGGAGTGAAACGCGGCAGTGACTGCACCACGCGCTTTGCCTCACGGTCGCAGTAGGTATCGAGGCTCTTCAGGATCTGCACATCACCCACAGAACCGTTCTCGTTCACAACGAAGCGGAGCATTACTACACCCTGCACACCTTCCTCAAGGGAAACAGCGGGGTATTTCAGGTGATCATGGATAAACTTATTGAGCGCAGCCTCACCACCGGGGAATACAGGCATCTGCTCTACATAGGTAAACACCTTTCCATCGCCTTCGCCGCCAGGACCGGAGTTAACATCACCGAGCTGCTTCTTGTCGCTCTTGATGTTGGTAGAGGTTTCATCATTACCCTGGAAGTTGAACTCACCCATCTTAGCACGTGCTTCTTGAGCTTTCTGCTGAGCGATGAGCTCCTTGTCCTCAGCCACATTGTCGGTAATCTCCGGCACGGTGAACTGGATGGACGAAGCCATCTCGGTTACAGTCTCAGCCGGAGTCTCGTCGGGCTTGTTCTCTTCAACTACGAGTTCCTCCTCTTCCTCTTCGGCATCCACCTCACTGAGCTGGTTGGCCTGCTGCTCGAGCTGGTATTCCTGTATCAGGCGGCTGGCGGTATTAACACCAAACACCAATACGAAGACACCCACGATAAGCAGTCCCAGGAAGATGAGCGATTTGATATTACGCTTGCCAGTAGTGGCACGCATCTCGTATGCGCCATAGTCACGGTTACGACCCTCAAAGAGGATGTCGTTCCAATTTTTGGATAGAATATCTACTTTTGCTGCCATAACTATAACGGTTTAGGGATTTTTCTTGTAGTTGTCGAGTGTAGCCTTGTCTGCATCATCGATGGGCACAATCACGTACTTACCGATGTTACAGAGCGTCATCTCGTCGAGCGTCTCAATCAGGTTGTCATAAGTAGAGCCGTCAGTTGGCTTGATAATAACCTGTGGAGTACCCTTCTCAGATTTGGCTTCATTGAATTTTTCCTCAAACTCTGCCTGTATGGCCTCGCGAGCACCTTTGGCGCTACCTACCGAGGCATTGAGACGAGCCTCATAGTCCTTGCGGATCTTCTCAGCCTTCTCGTATGCAGGGTTGGCCTTCTTCAGCACTTCATGGAGACTCTTGAGATCGCCGCTGGGCTTACCGCTGAGGAAATATACCTCGTGGATATTCTGTGCGGCGTCAGCGGGCTTGCCTTTGTAGTAGAAGACACGATCGTTCTCATCCAGCAGGATGGTCACGGCCTCCTTGGTGTCTACCTGGCTTCGGTTTTTCTCCTCGGTCTTATTGGTAGGCATGGCAATCTCCATGGTCTGGGGCTTAGCCAGAGTGGTACAGAGCATAAAGAAGGTTACAAGAAGCATCATCATGTCCACCATCGGCGTAAAGTCGACGCGGGCGTTCATTTTCTTTTGTTTAGTCTTCATAGTGTACCTCCTTTATTCTGTTGGTCTTGACTTGAGCTCGGTGAGCAGGTTATAGCGGTTCTCCTGAATATCCTGCAGCGAGTTCATTACGAGTTTGATAGTACTGTAGGGCGTGTCCTTATCCGACTTGATGGCAATACGGAGATTTCTCTCCATGGCATCTGGGTTGTCAGCCTTTGCCTTTTTATTGATGTCGTTATAAATGGCACGTGCCTGCTTGATAATCTGCTTGAACTGGCTGTCGGTTGTGGCATCGTCTTGCGTGCCTCGATCGGCAACCATTTCGCCTATTGCAACCTTAATAGACTGAGTCTTCTTAAACTCATCAATCTCATCACTCTTGATCTTGCCGCAGAGGGGCAATTTCTTAATGCCGTCGGCCAGCTGGTTGACAATAGGCGCATTGTCGAGCGTGACGTAGATGTCAGGCGTTGCTGTCGCGGGAGCATTCTTGGGTGTTGAGACATAGATGGTAAGAATGTCAGCTGATGGAATCTTAATATCAGAAATAGAGCCTGGTGCCTGCACCTGCACGGGTTCGGGCTTCGTGAAGGTACCAGCCATCAAGAAGAAGGTAAGCAATAGGAGCATAACGTCGCTCATAGGCGTCATGTCTATGAACAAGTCTGCTTTCTTGATTTTAAATCTTCCCATATTACTTTAAATTTACCTTAAATTTACCTTTTTCTTGAATTAGTGAGTCTTGGCGTAGTTCTGAACAATGATGAAACCAACCTCGTCGAGAGTGTAGGTGAACTGGTCAATCTTGTTGGTGTAATAGTTATAGAAAATCAGGGCGAGAGCTGAAGTACCGATACCGGAGGCGGTGTTGATAAGGGCCTCGGAAATACCGGTTGACAGAGCAGAGGAGTCGCCACCACCTTCTCCGGAGATGCTGGAGAAGGACTTGATCATACCGAGCACCGTACCGAACAGACCGGTGAGCACACCGAGTGAAGTCAGCACACCCAGGATGGGCAAGTTCATCTGCAGCGTAGGCATCTCGATTGCGGTAGCATCGTCAAGAGCACCCTTGATAGCCTCAAGCTTCTGAGCCTTTGTCCTGGTCTCGTCAGCAGCCTCAGCACCGTAGCGGTCGAGAGCAGCGCGAACCACGTTTGCTACAGAACCCTTCTGCTGGTCGCAAGCCTTGTATGCGGCCTGGATGTCATCAGAAGCCATAGCCTTGCGAATCTTCTCGGTGAACTTCTCGAGGCTCTCCTTACCAAAAGCGGTCTTGAGGGCCATCCAGCGCTCGATAACGAAGGCAATAACGGTGAAGAACAAACCCCAGATGATAGGCACTACGAAACCGCCCTTATATACGGTACCGAAGATATCCAGAGGATCATTATCGGAGGAGCCGCCCTGGAAGTGGCTGCCTGCGCCAAAGAAGATGTGGAAGATCAACTCTGCCACTACAATACAAATCAAGATAACTACGAATGCGTTCTTGATACCTTTGAAGCCCTCGCTCTTCTTCTGAGCGGGCTTCTGAGCCGGAGCTTTAGTTGTTGTTGTACTCATTTTGTTTAGTTTGTTTTGAAATTGTTTGTAAAAAATTAGTAATTAGTTTTTATTAATAATGTCGTTTTGATGTCGTTTAAGGTCATTGTAGGTCGTATATAAATCTCTGTTTTTTGCGGCCATGTGGCTTCGCGACTTTAGAAAACTCTGACAAATTTAGAGCATTTATTGCACTTGGCAAAGTTTTTGGGGGCAAAATCGTATGTTTTCAGCAAAAAAACACAAAATAGTGTTATAACTTAGATATTTTGTGTAATTTTGCAGCGTAAAAACATAAAACAAATGGACAACATCGATTGGGGCAATTTGCCCTTCAGTTACATTCGCACCGACTACAACGTGCGCTGCCGTTACAGCAACGGCAAGTGGGGAGAAATAGAAATAAGCTCCTCCGAAATTCTCAATATCCACATGGCAGCTACCTGCCTCCATTATGGACAGGAGTCCTTTGAAGGACAGAAAGCTTTCCGCTGCCCCGACGGCAAAATCCGCATCTTCCGCATCGACGAGAACGCAGCTCGTATGCAGAGCACCTCGCGTGGAATGATGATGCCCGAGATGCCCACCGACCTCTTCACCGAGATGGTGAAAAAGGTTGTGAAGCTCAACGAGCGCTTCATCCCGCCCTATGAGAGCGGAGCAGCACTTTACATACGTCCCCTTATGATAGGTACGAGCGCTCAGGTGGGCGTGCACCCCGCCAGCGAGTACCTTTTCCTAATCTTCGTAACTCCGGTAGGTCCGTATTTCAAGGGCGGATTTGCCTGCACCGACTACTGCATAACCCGCGATTACGACCGCTCAGCGCCTCTCGGCACCGGTAAGTATAAGGTAGGCGGCAACTACGCCGCCAGTCTCAAGGCCAACGACCTTGCCCACAAGGCCGGCTACTCCTGCGAGTTCTACCTCGACGCCAAGGAGAAGAAGTATATCGACGAGTGCGGCGCAGCCAACTTCTTCGGCATTAAGGACAACACATACGTGACTCCGAAGTCCACCTCTATCCTGCCCTCCATCACCAACAAGAGCCTGCAGCAGCTCGCCCTCGACCTCGGCATGAAGGTAGAGTGCCGCCAGATTCCCGTGGAGGAACTCGACACCTTCGAGGAGGCCGGAGCCTGCGGCACCGCAGCCGTTATCAGCCCCATCGCCAAGATCGACGATCCCGAGGCGGGCAAGAGCTACGTCTTCAGCAAGGACGGCAAGCCCGGTCCTGTATGCGCCAAGCTCTATAAGAAGCTTCGCGACATCCAGTACGGCATCGAGCCCGATACCCACAACTGGAACCTCGTCCTGGATTAAGAAGAACCCTGAGTTCCTTCCTTATATATAAATATAAATAGCGAGATTGCATTTAGCAGTCTCGCTATTACTATTAGTTTGCTTCCTCCTAATCAAGAGTTAGGACCGGGCTGACCGGCAGTTTGCTTCCTCCTGATCAAAGGTTAGGACCGGGCTAACTGGCAGTTTGCTTCCTCCTAACCGACACAGTAGGCGGCTCCCTCTCCTCGCGCGAGATAGGAGCCACCATTTCACCTAATTTAATTAACTTGACTTCGGTGCTTTTGATTCTGCCCGAATGGGCCTTGTTACTTATTTTTCTTCGGCTTCTTGGCAAAGCGGTAGAACGCATGGAGCATCACGTAGCGGTGGACGGAGTTGTACCACGTTTCGGTACGGCCTTGCTCGTTGATAGTGCGGCGGATGTCCTTGATGCCGTTGAAGATGTCGAAGCCGTCGAGAATCATAGTGAGCTTGCCATGGAAGAAACTCCTTGAGAGGCGGGCGTTGCAGACAAAGGCAGCCTCATTCATGTTATGGTCATTGTAGCCGGTGCGCAGAGTGGTAGAGAGGTCTGCTGCCAGCTGCATCTTCCACGGCAGAGGGACTACGGCATTAGCTCCTATAATCCAGTTCTCACAGTTGACGGTCTCGAAGTTAGTGCGGTGGCTATGGGCGTTAATCCAGTTTACACCGAATTTGCCCCCGAAAGCATAGCCCTTAATCTTGTAGGTCACACTCAGCTCCTCGTTGAAGTTAGTGTTGCGTACACTGCTTCGCGCGGTGTAAGGCATATCTTCGGCAACGAGGTCAACACTGTTGGTGTAGGCAAGACCTGTGATGTTACTGAGGAACAGACGTTTGGTCTTATCAAGAGGGCGGCTGGCACGATAGTTTGCGGAGATATTCCAATTGCCGTTGACATTGTCAGGCTTATAGGTGGTGACACCTGTCTGACTGTCGTATGTGCGGCCCATGGCGATAGCGTTCTGCACGATGTGCCAATCGATGCTTGCAAAAGACACGATGTTCTTATCTGAGTTTCTCCATTCTTTGTTTAAGGATATGAAATGATTATGAATGTTCTTGAGCGACTCGTTACCCGTGTGCACGTTGAGCGGGTCGGTGTCATCGCGTATCGGCAGGAGGTAGAGCATGTCTGGAGCACTATGGCTTAATGACCAGGAGAGTTTATAGCCGCTGATTTCAACCGAGGCGTTAGGCTCAAAGAAGGTGAGGTGACGGCGACGGTCGCGCACGTTGAGTATACTGCGGTCATAGTTGAGGCGGTCGGTCTGCAACTTGATGGGGGCATGTAGTGTTACACGGTAAGCCTCTACATAATTATGGTCGCCGTCGGTTCCTATATCCTTATACGCTGTGTACCATAAAACCGGATCAAATAGGTTTATATTATGTCGCAGAGTAGAATAGTATGAGTTCTCTGCATCAATGGCAAGTTGCATCTCATCGCGTGTGGAGGGCAGGTCTGTGAGTGCCTTGCCTGAGCCCTGCGACCAGTCGGACAGTTTCTCCAAGAGGTAGCGGTCGCGGTTGTTATTGGTGTATTGTTGCCGATAGGTATGCTCAAGACGTAGTAGAATTTCCTTCATTCCATTGTCAATTTCCATATTATAATTCAAACTTGTCTTTATATCATAGTCGTAGTTCTTACCTTTCTGGAAAATATAATCGTGGTGATATACGTCATCAGCACTGCCGTTTGGGTAAGTCAGGTTATATTGAGAATAGTTCTTCTCTTTGTTGTTTTCATACGAATACTTACCTTCCCATTTCACATAGAGATTTTCTGGGAGAGGAAATCCAGGCGAAGCATACCAATAGCCGCTGGTGCGAAAGCGATCGCGGTAGCCT
The DNA here is from genome assembly GCA_017616915.1 of Bacteroidaceae bacterium. Classification (GTDB taxonomy): domain Bacteria; phylum Bacteroidota; class Bacteroidia; order Bacteroidales; family Bacteroidaceae; genus UBA6382. The sequence goes on along the minus strand of JAFZXF010000045.1, from coordinate 6,792 downwards.
CTGCCAGTGTTCTCCACCATGTTGATGACAGACTGTTGCAGGGCAGAACTGCCGCCATAGAGGAAAATGCTGTCAAGGGCAGCACCGCGGTATCTCTCGTATGGCTCACGGTCAAGCTGCGACTGAAGGGTAAGAGAGTTACTTTTTCTGTTTAGATATTCCAACTTAGGTTCAAACTTAAAGAAAGAAACATCACCAAAGAGGTCGGCTCTCCATGAGAATCTGCCAGACATGTTGATGAGGTCTTCACATACTTTTCCTTTATTATGGGTACGTGACCACACATCGCTTGTCTGCAGATACCTTAATCCGGAACTGAAGATATCATTGTCCACATCCCTGTGCTGGGCATGCAGTTCCAGTCCCATGTTCATTTTCTGTTTCGGGATGGATAGGCTCCACATCGCGCCACCCTTCTTTCGGGCACTGATGCCGTCATAGACAAATTCCTGCTTCCAGTCGGAACTCTCGCTTGGATTACGGTTGTCGTTGGCATTATTTAGATTGGCATATATGGCAAAGCGTGAATTGGTGGTAAAGCGCAACCCGAACAGTCGAGCAAGATAACGGTTCTGCGTGCCGATTCCGCCTTGCACGTTTGCTGCCCATCCGGTATTGAACTCACGCTTAAGGCGAACGTCCATCACCAGTTCCTTCTCATTATGTCTAATCTTCTGTCCCGAAGCCTGCTGCTCCTCCGTCTCACGACGGAACACTTTTATTTTGTTTACCATATAGGCAGGCAGGTTCTCAAGGGCGATGGCAGGGTCACCTTTGAAGAAATCCTTACCATTAACCAATAGCGACTCTACAAACTCACCGTTGACATATATCTGATTGTCCCTAATCTCCGCTCCTGGCAATTGCCGTATCAGTCCGTCAAGCATAGAGCCCTCGGCCAGTTGGAAAGCTCCGGCATTATAAACAATAGTATCATTGTCCACCACCATCTTTACCAGCGAGGCTTTGACGGTGACAGCACCAAGCTTTATGTCCTCAGCGGCGGTGTTAATCTGGCGGTGCATACTTATCGCTTTAGAGGTATACCAACTCTGGCCTTTCCTGAAGCGCAGGTTCATAAACGCATCGCGAAATCCGGGCTTGGAAAACCTTACAATATAGTTACCGCTTTGGGAAGCACTGCTGCTAGGCCAATTAAACTGATACTTCCCATGCCCCCAGCCGTTGTCCTCGGAGAGGCCGCTACCCACAACCACACTGTCGGGGGTCATCACTTCAACAAGCACACTGTCAAGTCCTATCTTGTAGAGGGGGTCGTAAACATTGCCAGAGATGGTGTAGTCGTCTTGAGCACAGAGAGGCTGTGCCGCCGCCATAATGGCAAATATAACTATAGATTTAAACGTATTATTCATAATGTTATAGTTTTTACTGCTTATTTTCCTTCTTTTTCTTGTTGAGACGATAGAGGATGTGGAGCATGGCGTATTGCGGGGTGACGTTGCTCCATGTCTCGGTGCGGCCCTGAGCGTTGATGGTGCGGCGCACGTTGCTGAGCTGGCCGAAGAGGTCGAAGGCGTCGAGCATCACGGTGATGCCGGCCTTTGCGAAGTGGCGCGAGAGGCGCGCGTTCCATACCAGTTCGTTGGTGTTCATGGAGTGGTCGGAGTAGCCGCGGCGGCTGTACATAGTCATGTCGGTGGACAGCTGGAAGCCGAAAGGAATCTGGAACACTCCGCCCACGCCGTAGTCGAAGTCCGCTACGTTGATGGTGCTGAAGTCCGCTCTGCCCGAGGTGGAGTGCTGCCAGTGGAGGTCGGCCTTGAAGTTGAGGCTCGCCTTGGAGGAGAAGCGGGCGTTGAGTTTGAGAGTCTCGTTGATGTTGGTGGTGTGGACTTCGCTGCGCTTCGCAGATTGACCATTGAGGATTGAGGATTGAGCATTAGTCTCTGTCCCTATCAGATCGACGCTGTTGATATATGTCGCGTCGGTGTTGGTGGAGTAAGTGAACTTGCCGTCCTTGTCGAGTCGCGCGGAGTAGTTGACGCGGCCCGTGAGGTCCCAGTTACCGTTGACATTGTCGGGCATTACGGTTCGCACGCCGGTCTGGGTGTCATAGACGGAGCCCATGGCGAGACGGTGCTCGAATATATGAGCGTTGACAGAGCTCTCAAAGAGGCGCTGCTTCTCCATGTTGCGCGTGAATTGCAGGGAAAATTCATGGGTGTGCGCATTACGGAGGTTGGGATTGCCGAGCATGATGTTGAGTGGGTTGCTATCGTCGCGGTAGTCCACGAGGTAGCTGAGGTCGTGGATACGGGTACTCCTTTTGTAACTCAAGTACACCTGCCACGGATACGGCCAGTTTCCAGTGCCGGGCTGTAACACGAGCCATGCGTTCATTCCCGTAGTCTTGTAGTTACGGCAGACCAGAGTGTCGAGCGCACCTCGCTGATAGTGCAGCCTGTTTCGGAAAAAGCCAAAAGAAGGGCCTATTTTTCCATATAAACTTATCTTGGAACCGTCTTTGTTGCCTAATCGGAAATTCGGCGAGAAGGAATGGATATAATTATCCTCCCGCTGCCAATAGCTGTTGCCGTTGTCGAGAGCCAGCAGCATCTCATCCACCGATGGCAGTTCGCCCAGTGCGTGCTCAGTCTGTTCACCCCACGCATCGAGTTTGTTGAGCAGATAGAGTGAGCGGGTCTGCACCTGTTTAAGGTCTTTGTATCCGTAGTCTATCTGGATGTCAAAGATATCTTTCAGTATATAGATATTATTTGTACTAAGCCCTATCTCATGCTGCAGGCCCTGAGTCTTTTCGTAGGTGTGGCGGTTGCGGAAATCCTTGTTGGCGGTCTGCATGTACTCCAGGTTGTAGTGCTCATACTGGCGGTTGACAGAGTTGGTGAACCTGTTTTTACCTTTCACCATGATGCTGAACCGATTGTCGTGTGCCGGCCCTATGCTTATATAATACGGTGCCTCGGCATGGAGGCTGTAACCGTTGCGCTTAGCGTTGTCGCGGGTGCGGTTGAGGCCATAGGTGCGCAGCAGCTGTCCGGCATTGGGCGTGGTGATGCTGTCGCGCCACTCCTTGCCGTAGCTGCCGTAGATGTCCTCATTGGCATTGGCGGAGCCGCTGAGGGAGTGCCCCCTATTGTCGCTATAGTCGAAGTATGGGTTGATATGAAAATACCTCATCTTCAGAGGCCCCAACAATATGTCCTTCTTGGTGTTGAAGGTCTGGTTGGTATGGCAGGTGAAGCCATAGTTTTTGCTTCGGCTGAATGAGCGTCCGAAGGTGTTGCCCGTGGGCAGGAACTGCTCGCTGTTGGTGTAGGTGTCATACTTGTTCTCTGTGTACTTTCCCTGTACGGTAGTTGCATAGTTTATTTTGTCGTTGGCATAATGGTAGTAGGTGGCTACTCGGTAGATGTCATATACGCTTGTGGCCTGATTCAGAGGAGTCCACTCACCTTGCTCGCCCGGGTCGTTGGCTTGGTTGAGGTTGTTGGCCGTGGCAAGAATCTTGAAGCTGGAGTTGGGCGTCAGCCTCAGCCCGAAGAAGCGTGCGAGGGCGGTGTGGTTGGTGCCGAGACCGCCTTCCACATTGCCAACGAAGTTGCGGCTGTACTCCTTCTTGAGCCTTACGTCCATTGCAAGGTTTTTCCTGAGAGTGTCGCCCATCACCTCCTGCTCACGGGTGGTCTTCTCAAAGACTTTTATGTTCTTCACCATATAGGTGGGCAGATTGTCGAGCAATGCCTTGCGATCGTTGTTGAGGAAGTCGCGCCCGTTGATGAGCAGTTCATCCACACGTCGTCCTTGCACGGTTATCTCACCGCCTTCCTTCAGCTCCACTCCCGGCAGCTGCTTGATGAGGGCGTCGAGCATGGAACCTTCCGCCAACTCGAAAGCGTCGGCGTTATATACTATGGTGTCGCCTTTGTAGTAGAACTTCACTTTAGAAGCCCTGACCACCGCCTCGCCCAACAGCACATCCTTGCGGCTCTTGCGTAGCCGACGGATATAAAACGGGCTGTTAAGCATCATGTAGTTCTCGTGCTTATACAGTTTCTCCAGGGTAAAGTTGTTGTAGGTTGGCTCATAGCCGTCGGCCTCGCACTTGGCAATATACTCGCCCGGCTCGGTGACGTGCAACCATACCATTGCGCTGACCAAGTTATAATTACTACTTTTGCGGGCGGTCGTCGTGTCAACCACAGTGCTGTCCTTAGCTCTCATGAGGGTAACCTTAGCTCCCACTACTGCCTCGCCAGTCGTTTCCATGACATAGCCGATAAGACCTACTTTGTGTTTCTTTTCCTCTTTGCCTTGGTTCTGCGCATAGCATAGGGATGTGAGGAGCATACATTGTGCGGTGAGCACAATGAAAAACCTACTGAATTTCATAGTATTTTAATTAGGGGATTCTTCTGCTGTGAGGACTCTCTTAACGGACTTTTGAGATTAGCTTTGCCATCTTGTTGGTCGTGCGTTCCGCCTGTTTATGTAGTTTTATTATTCGCTGCCTTATGAGCATCTTCTCCTCGGGTTTGAGGTCTTGGCGGTCATAGTCGCGGCGAAGTTTTTGGATTTGTTCTTCCTGCATTTCCAGCAAATCCTTATAGGCTTGAAGCTGTGACTCTATTTTACTGTTTCCCTTTGGCGCAGGCTGAATAGGGACGCGAGAGACATTCAGGTTCTTCTTTTCGCTCTTACTGGGTTCCTTGAACGAATTATCCCATTCTTTAAACATTTCATCCATGTCCTTACTCTTTTTTTCCCAGTCCTTCATAATTTTTTCCCTATCTTGTCGGTACTGGTTCATGTCAAAGACATTGGTACTCTTCGCCCTCTTTTTCAGCAAGGCCTCGCGTCGCGAAGAAATAATGTAGATTTTCCCTATTATAACATCCCCTTTCTCTTCCCATGCCACTCCGTAATAGTCGCGCATCTCAGGATTGTCGGCATTTTTCACTGTCATACCAATATATTCCTGCTCTGTTCGAGTGCGAACCTGGATTTTCTCATCCTCATAGTCGCCGGTGTTTACCCACCACCCAAGCAAAGTGCCAGGCATTGTCTGGGCGAAGTGGTAAGCAAGCTCCTTATCCTCCATAAAAGCCCTCTTTACATTCGTAAGTATGCCTTGCCCTTTGGGACACTCGAAGGGAATTATTTCCACGGACGACGTTAAACTATTATCGTCATATTTAATGTTACGTCCATAGGTTATCTTGTCTTTATCTGCGTACCATGTACGCATATAATTGATAATCTCGATTACATGAGTGGGCGGCGTGGCCGGAGCCTCGTTCTTGGTGTTTGCATAGCCGCAGAGAGAGGCGGCAAGTACGATGAGTGTTAGAATCCTGTGTTTCATATCTGTATGGTTTTAGAATTAATCTTGTGAGAAAGTTATATCCATCTGGCTGAGTTTGTAGCGCCACCTTTCCACTGTGCTCTTTATATCTGCAATCAGGCGCTGCTTGTGTAGTTCTTCAACTTTCTTTATTTCCTCTTTGGTGTAGGCGTAGTTCTCCATGTTGATTATGGGCAAGTCCGCTACATTATACATCGGCATATCTTCTTCCGCCTCCGCATTCCCCGCCTCGTCATCTGAAGCCAATAGTGGTTCGGGAGCGGAGGGCTCTTCTGCGATTAGTTCCTGCGGAACCGGTGCGGATTCATTATTCTCTATGTTAGCTTCCGCCACTGCAGGCGGCTCCATCTCCTCGCGCGAGATGGGAGCCACCATTTCACCTAATTTATTAACTGACTTCGGTGCCTTTGCAGTGTTGATATTAGCGGAAGTGGCGGGAGACGTGGCAGCGGGGACAGGAACACTTTCCTTCTTTATGCCGGCAAAATCTCCCTCATTGGTATTCTTGTTTGTCACGCCTTTGCCAAAGACAAAGGCTATCGCGATGCACGCCGCTACTGCTGCAGCTATCGACGGCCAAAGGACGAGGCGGCGGATGCGGCGCTGCCTCCTCCGTTGCTCAAGCTTGGCGAAGAGCTTCTCATTGAAATCGTCAGACAATGGAGGTACGTTGGCGCGTATTTGCCTCAGTGCTTCGCGGATTAAGGGGTCTTTGAAATCCATGACGTTGTATATGATTGATAGTTATTTTTTGATGAGTTTCTTGTATAGCCTTTTCCTTATACTATATATGTATCGTGAGAGTGCTTCGGGTGTACTACCGATAATCTCTGCCGTTTCTGAGAGACTGTAACCGTCGTGGTAATAGAGATTGAGAACCATCTTCTCTTGGGCGGGCAAATCCCGTATCATGGCATTCATGCGCTCCAGTTTCGCATCTTCAATGGAGGCCAACTCCTGATCTATCTCGGTGTCGCTCACCATCAGTCGCGAGAGTTCCTCCGTATCCATAGACACTATGTGCGGGCGGCGATGACTGATAAAGTCGAGGGCGCTGTTATAGGCAATCGTGTGCAGCCAGGCAGCCAGGGTGCCGTCGGCAGGGCGGAAGCTGCGGATATGCTCAATGGCCTTGATGAACGTGTCCTGAGTGAGCTCCTCGGCATCCTGCACGCAGGGGACAATGCTGAGTATCAACGAGAAGATACGTTGACTATAGCGATTGACAAGTTCGTATTGCCCATTCGCAGAGCCGCGCTTAACGGCCTCCACTATCTGTATGTCTTTCTGCATGTAGTGACAAATAGGCAGAGAAATCACCTCTTCCTATTTATATATACGGGGAAAGGGAAAAATCTCGCCCGCTCCGAGTGTTAAAAAATCTTAAATCCCCACTTTTTTTTATGATTTAGACCAAAAAGGGGATAAAAACCTCCGCGCGG
>JAFZXF010000044.1 GCA_017616915.1 Bacteroidaceae bacterium | reverse complement strand
GGTTGCAATCCCGTAGGGATGATGGCTGTGGCTGTGAGCTTTGTGTGAGCTTGCTCACAAGCAAAGGATGCAGGCATGACATCAGAGACGAAGTCTCAACCTGGGCAAAAGGGTTTTCTTTGTTTTTGTTCATTATTCCAATCTGGACTTAGCCAATGGTTTTCGTTTTCGTTTGCGTTACTTCTTTAACTTCGTATTAACTACCTGTTAACTTCGTTATCGCTTGCAAAGATACAAAAAAAATTAAAAAACACGAGCAAAAAGTTAAAAAAATCTTCAATTCCATCAATTTGGCGCATTGAAAACTTAAAAAAGTAGCATTCTGCCGTAATTCAACGCCCTGCTGTTTTTCTTTTCCGTTTTCGTTCTTCAACTCTTCAATTCTTCAATTTTTCAATTGAGTTGGCCACGACGGTGCCGTTAGCAGGCAACCTAAGAACTCATCAACTTATGAACTCACTAAAAACTGAGGAACTAAAAAACTGAAAAGGTCGCCACATGCCGTTTAAAAGGTCGTAAGGTACCGAATAAAGGGTAGGAAAACGGCGTACAAAGTTAAAACTGCGTCGATGGATGTTAAAACTACGTCGATGGATGTTAAAACTGCGACAATGGATTATAAAACTGCGACAATGTTTGCTATTTTTGAAGATATCTTCTTAATTGTCGCAAATAGGCTCCCCCCTACATTTTGTCCAAGAAAGCGCATTTTTTTTGTATTTTTTACGCAATTTGTTTGGCTACAAGCAGAATAAATATTAATTTTGCGACTCAAATTCAACATATATATTATGAAACAAATAATACTTTCATTTCTCGCGCTGCTCTGCCTTACGGTATCCAGCGCACGGGCAGACAACGTGACGTATTACGATCCGACGGATGCCGTTAATCCGACAAAGACGGCCGTAAATCCGACTCAGTTCAGCAAGTGGCCCGGTAACGGTGAGCTCTCAGCAGGCTGGTACTACGTTAGCGGCAGTGTAAACATACCCTACCGTTTTGCAGTCATCGGCACGGTGAACATCATCCTCGTGGACGGCTGCCGATTCACTGCGTCACAAGGCATCTGTGTGCCTTATGGCAGTACGCTAAATATCTGGGCCCAGAGCACGGGCGACGGCTGTGGTAGGCTCACTGCCTATCAAGAAGGCAAAAATGCTGCCATCGGTGGCGAGGGCGGCAATGATGCCTATGGCAATGGCCCTTATATCTACGACGACCCATGGAATCCCGTATATGTACCAAATCCAGATGCTGCCAATGCTCCCAATGCTGGCACCATCACCATCTATGGCGGTGACATCACTGCCCATGGCAACATCGGCGGTGGCGAAGGCGGCGACGGATACTCTTCCTATTCCGATAATATATATAGATCTGGCATTGGTGGCAAAGGCGGCAATGGCACCATCATCATCTACGACGGACACATCACCGTCCATGACAATCTAGGCGGCGGAAAGGGTGGTTACGGGCATGGAGTAGAGGAACAAACAGGAGAAGATGAAAATGGCAACCCTGAATATAATTATCTAGGCGGCGATGGTGGCGATGGTGGCACTGGTATCGTCACTATCAATGGCGGATATGTTAATAGTGAATACATGGGTGGCGGTAACCAAGGCGCAGGCGATGAAGGTGTATATGGAAGTTTTGGCGCAGGTAATGTCAGCCTTTCGTGGAGCAAGGCTTCCGACATGATAATCGCTCAATATATAGGTACCGTCCATCTCGCGAAGTCCTTTATGGACATGCATGAGGTTGTCTATGAGGGGGATTATGAAAAATGCCAAAAGGGTGCAGACATCAATAACACGTGGCTATACCCTTACGACACGATGTATAACATCACCATAGGCGGCAGCTACGACCCTGCATGCATAAAGTCGAGCAAGGCTAAGGCTATGGAGGGCGCAGAAATCACCCTGACAGCCGTCAACGGCTATAAGGTGAGCAGCGTGACGGTGAAGGACGCTGAAAACCAGGACGTCAGCCTGACCGATAACCTCAATGGTACATGGACATTCATCATGCCCGCCAAGGCTGTCACCGTCACACCTACTGCCACACGCTTCTATCAGGTCAACAGCAGCAGCAACATTTCACACGATGTTGCCAATGCCGACGACAAGATGCTTCAGAATAGTAAGATCTACTATCGCCCTGGAGCCACGGTCAACTTAGAGGTCACCGTGCCCGATGGCTACGTCATCCAGAGTCTGACCGTCAAGGATGAGGATGACCAGAACGTCAGCTACAGCGCCAATGGCACCAACGCCTACACGTTCACCATGCCCACCAAGGCTGTCACAATGGAAGCCGTCACTATGCGCGACTTCTCGGGACTGACCCTCATAGAGGGAACAGCGGCCTTCACGGTGACTGCAGGAACAGATGATGGCTACGGTCCCTTCGGTCCCGAGAACCTGTTGGACGGAAAGTATTCCTCTACCGACGCCAGCAACTACTCATTGTGGTTTGTGGATGATATATATAATTATGGCGAAAGCAGTGGCTGCTATGTGGAATTCAACACCGCCGCGCCCGTCATCCCGAAGCATTATACGTTGATATCTTCAAACAATCCTTGGGAATCTCAAGGCTGCTACCCCACCAGCTGGACCATCAAAGCCAAGGCATCTGCCGGTGACGAATGGACGACTATCGCGACTGAATCTGACAACTATACAATGGATGATGAACAAGCCTACCACTCCTATCTCTTCGACTTCAACAATCCAGGCAATAACGCCTACAAATATTTCCGTTTTGAGGTTACAGCTGTGGAAGGATGGACGGAATGGGGTGATGAATGGACTCCGACGGTCTATCATAACTGGCTGGAACTCTCTGAGATGCAGATGTACGTGAAGGAAACCGAGGATCTCACAGCCAACTTGGCCGATGGCAACTACTGGACAACGTACTACAACGGCACGGAAGGCTATAGGATTGTCGATGAGAACGCCTATGCCTATACGGCAACATACGAATCGAACACGCTGACGCTGCACAAGCTGGGCAAGGTGATTCCTGCAGGTACGGCTGTCATCATCGTGGGTGCAGACAACAGCATCAGCATGACGGCCAGCGCAGACGCCGCAGAGAACAGCGTGGAGAACGACCTGCACGGCGTGGATGCGCGGACTCAGACATCAACACTTGGCACAGGCACCTTCTATGTGATGGGCAAGAATAACGACAAATTCGGCTTCTTCAAGTACACTGCCGAGTATATGCCCGCTCACAAGGCCTACCTGCTCGTCAGTGGCGGCGCAGCATTGGCCAAGGGTCTGACGATGACTTTCGACGATGATCCGACGGGGATAGCCCCCCTCTTATCCCCCCAAGGGGGGACGATTCACTCCTCGGAAGGGGCGTGGTACACACTCGACGGTCGTCGCATCAACGGCAAACCGACGCAGAAAGGAATATTCATCCATAACGGAAGAAAGGAGGTAATGAGATGAAGAAAGAATATATGAAACCCGTCATTCGCGTGGTCATGCTACAGCAGCAACACGTCATCTGCACCAGTCCTGGTGACCACGACGAACAAAAGATACCCACATTCTGGGAAGAAGGAGAAGAACCGATAGACGACGAAGGATTGGTTTGGTAACTCCGAAAAACTATCACCCTCGAAAGTTGCGGACTTTCGAGGGTGATTTAATTTTCAATTCTCAATGTTCAATGCCTTGTGCATAGCTCATCCCTAACGGGACTTCGCTAATGTTCAATGTTCAATGTTCAATGTTCAATGCTCAACGGTAAACGGTTTTCGTTGAATCCAGTTTGAGATTTTGATTATCCCGTAACCAACGAGCGCCCCCGTGATTATGAGGGTAATGATGCGGCTGTTGTCCTCGATGAATCGTAGCGGTGCGAGGTCGGAGCCGAACGAGAAGAGCTTCACTCCCTCGGGCAGGGCGTTGACCACCACGAAGAGCAGTGTGCCTGCCACTACTGCGAGTACCAGCGCTACAGCCATCGCGAGCTTGTAGCGACGCAGCTGCGCCTCCTGCATCTTCTTGATATACTCCACCGCATCGAGCCGTCTCTCCAGCGAGGCCATGAAGCGGTCGGTGTCGCCGATTTCCGGTTTGTAGTCGGCAAACAATGCCTCTATCATCTTGTCCTTTTCCATAGTATTATTCTGCTTTGATAAATTGTCTGAGATGGTCGCGGCCACGCTGCAGCTGCTTCTTCACCGCATCTTCGCCCGCATCGGTTATACGGCTTATCTCCTTGATGGAGTAGTCGTTCATATAGAAGAGCACCAGGGCGGTACGCTCCTTGGGCTGCATCTTGCTCAGCGCTGCGTAGAGCGACTGGTATTTGTATCTGCGGTCGGGAGCCAGCGACAGGTCGGCGATGTCGGCGGCCTCCTCGATGGATGCTACCGCTTTGGCGGCTCTGCGTGAGCTGACGAAGGTGTTGTAGGCAATCTTGTAGAGCCACGCCTTGAACTTGCCCTCGTCGCTGTAGCTGCCCGACGACAGGTAGGCCTTCACCAGCGTCTCCTGCGCCAGATCGTCGGCATCGTCGCGGTTGCCGCAGCAGAGGGTGAGCAAGAAGCGCCGCAACGCCTCCTGCTCTTTCAACACAAGCTCCGTAAATTGCTGTCGGTTCATTTTCGCCGCTATGGGTGTTGTCAGTTTGCTTTTGCCTCTTCCTTGTCAGCGGCCAGCGTCTTCTTCATTGAGCGGTATGCCATCAGCATGCCGATGCCAAATGCCAGGCACGGTACTCCCGTGAAGCAGAAGTTGCTGATGAAATACCTCTCTATCACTCCGTCGTTGATAGCCTTGATCAGCATCGTTAGCATTATCGCGGCACCGATGATAGTGAGCGCCACGCCAAACATCAGGTAGTTGTGCATCTTCTTCTGCCTCTTCTCTCTCACGGTGGGCTGTGGCGGGGTCATCTGCTTCAGCAGCTCCTCCATGTTGCCCACCGAGGTGTTTTTCTCAATAGCTGCAAGCATCACCTCTGCGCGGCGGTTGGTGTCGTTCTTTTTCTTCTTCATTACCAGCCACACCACCGTGATGGGCAGCACCACGGCTGTTCCTAATCCTATCGCCAATGGGATCATCTCTCCAAATACGGCAATTACTGTCTCGTTCATAATCTTTGGTTTTAAGTGTTTATTTGTTGTGTGTTATCTGTTCTTTCTGAGCTCGCTCATATATATAACGAGCAATGTACCCAAAAGGTGACAACGCCACAACATTTTTTTTATGAATCTGTGTGAAGATGTTAGATTCTCTCAATATCGGTGTTGGTAACCCAGCCTCGCTGGCCGTCGCTGAGCGACACCTCGCTCCAAAGAGGAAGAGTGGTGTCGGTGAGGGAGAGCTTAGTGCCGCCATGCAGGGTAAATAGGTTGGTGCCGGTGGTGTCGGGAGTGCTCATAAGGCGAGTGGTCCGCATCACGATGGCTGAGCTGTGGTCGGTAAACTTGCGGCGCTGGATGAGCGCGAAGATGTTAAAGACGATGATGCACAGCACCGATACAACCACCAAGGTACGGGCAGCCCTACGAAGCCCTACGCTACGGCTGAGGCGCACCGCCAACAGGGCAGCGAGACAAAGCGCAAGAGCCACAAGCGAGAGCCAGCCCCAGCCGTCGGCACCGAAGGTGTTGACGACACTCAGGAACGACCACGCGATATCAAGATCGGAGGCGGAGTAGAACTTATCCTGAGTCTGGGCACGAGCCAGAGTGAGGTTGTGGCGACAGTCGCCGTCGGAGGGATTGAGGCGTGCAGCCCGCTCATAAGCGAGGATAGCGCGAGGGATGTCCTTGAGGCGGTAGCAGGCGTTGCCGTAGTTGTAGTGGAGGTCGGCATTATAGGGGTCGCTCTTGAGCAGAGCACGATAAGCCTCCGCAGCCTCCGTCCATTGATGACGGGCATAGAGGGAGTCGGCGCGGCTCTTTAGTGCACCGGTGTCCTTGCCCGCTGCACAGATGGCAACGGCTAGGAGTAATATGGTGAGGAAACGCTTCATTTCTTGACTTTTTTCAGTTGCTTGCGGAGACGGGCGATAACCTCAGCGGCCTCGGTGCCCAGACGTCCCGCAGCATCGGGATCGGGAGTAGCGGCTCCGTAGATATGCAGCTCACAACTGTCGATAAGGGTTAACAGACGCGAAGTGAGGTCGGCATCCACTCCACGCTCGGCAAAGAGGGCGGAGATACGGTCCTTGCTGACCTCAGCCTCAGAGACACCACAGCGCTCAGCCACAAACTGCTTCAGTGCAAGCAGAGTGGATGGGATGTCCTTGCCCACACGACCCGCCATCTTGGCGGCAGAGGGCTTACGACTGCGGCGCGACAGCGAGAACACCGCCCTCACGATGAATATGAACAGCGCGATGAGCAACAGGTGGAGGCACCAGAAGAGCGGCGTGCCCCAGAAACCTGACCTGGAGTCGGCAGCAGAGTCGCCGAGATGGATGTAACGGATATCGTCGTTACGCAACCGCTGACGAGCGGCGTAGGAGTTAGGATCGCCCTTAAGCACTTTGACGGTGATAGGGCCGCCAGTGGTGGAGGTGTGGTACTGTCCGTCGGCAGGATTAAACCATACGAGGCTGACGGGCGGAATGGTGTAGCTACCCTGATGGTTGGGGATGGCATAGTAGTCGATAATGATATCGCCCGACATACCTTCAGGAGTGAGCTTAGGAGCTGCTGCACCGGTGGACAACGACACTTGCGGGTCGAGCACCTCAAAGTCGGCAGGGAACTTGACCTGCGGCGGGGTGATGAGGTCAAGATTGCCGGTGCCGTGGATGGTAAGTCGCAAGGTGAGAGTCTCATTCTCACGCGGCTTAGCGGTGGTCAGGGCAGCACGGACGGTGAAGCCATTGCCCACAGCTCCGGAGAAACCCGCCGGCTTGGGCGGCAAGGGCTTGACGGTGATGTCAAGACTCGGAGCATGCACAGTCTGGTTGATGCGGGTGGTGATAGACTGGCCGAAGAAGAAAGCATCGATGGGGTCGATGTTGCGATTGACCAGAGCGATAACTCCCTCGAAGGGAATGGAGGGAATGGTGAGCTTGCCGCTCTGCTGCGGAAACATGACATAGCGGCTCCAGGTGGTGGTCTGGATATTACGGCCACCGCGATTGACGAGACTGAGATGCTTGTCGTGGGGCAGCGGCACTTCCTTAGCCACGAAGCCCTTGAGGTCGGGCATCTTGCCCTGCAACTGCTCGAGAGCCTGGGTGGTGAATACGTTATAGGAAAGGAGCACAGGCTCCTGCTCATAGACTGTGCGCTTGTTGGCCGTCACCTCGATAAAGAGGTCCTCGGGGCGCAGCTTGCCAGTTTGATTGGAGGATGCTGCAGGGCGCGAGGGAGCGGCTTGCGGAGCAGAAGACTGAGCACTTGCATTGGGATTCTGGGATTTAACCACTCGCACCGTGGGGCGGTTGGAGGTGAGAGTGCGCCCACCAACATTGAGGCTGACAGAGGGTAGCTGATAGGTGCCCTCACTCTTGGCCTTGAGAGTAAAAGTGAAAGAGGTGGATGCCATCTGGGTGGTATGGCCGTTGACTACACTTACTCGCTGGCTAGTGGATATGGCGGGGCCATACAGCACGTCAAAGCCGGGGATGGAGCTTATCTGGGGAGCACCTGTAACGTCAGCGCTGTTGACCGTATACTCCAAGCGGAAAGTCTCGCCCACCCCAACGGTGGAAGGAGCGCGGGCGGTGACGCCCACAGCAGCATAGCCGCTGAGCGCTATCAGGAGTAAACAGATTATGGTGCTTAGTCTTTTCATGATGGATTACCAGTTTTTCTCGAAGCGGCGACGACCTGCAGGGGCAGCCTTGCGCTTAAGCTTGTCTTGAGTCTCACGCTCCTTCATCTCCACAGCGCGAAGCATCTGCTCGGCATTCTGCTTCGACATCTGGTCGTGCTGTTGCTGTTGTTGCTTATTCGGGTCTTGCTGTTGCTGGTCTTGCTTCTGCTGATCCTGCTTATTCTTGTCCTGTCCCTGCTTGTCATCCTTGTTCTGTGGAGACGGAGGCGGCTGGTTGGGATTCTTCTGACGCTGATGCTGACAGAGGGCAAGATTGTAGCGGGTACGATTGTCAAGAGGATAGGCGCGAAGCGACTTCTTATAGGCATCGATGGCAGGCTCAAACTGCTTGGCACTCTGGTTGAGAACTCCGATATTATGATAAATGGCAGCCTTGACGAGGCGTGACGGCGAGAGGGTTGCACTCTTCTCATACTCACGGATGGCATCCTGCGCCTTGCCCTGCCTCATGTAGGTATTGCCCAAATTGTAGTGGGCCTTGAAGTTGGTGCTGTCGAGAGCTATTGCCTTCTTATAATAGATGACAGCGAGGGAATCAAGATTGCGGATGAAGGAGACGTTGCCTTTGTGGGTCTGCACCTTGGTGGGCGACTGAGCAGCAGCGACGAGCGGCACGGTGAGAAGTAGCAGAAGCATCAATGCCTTGCCGCCACGATGGGAGCCGAAGAGGTTCCAGCCTTCAAAGTAATGACTGCGACGCGACTGGATAACCACCTCCAAGACAAGCAGCACAAGAGTCACTACAGCCAACCACGGGAAGAGGTCGTTGTACTCCTCGTAAGCGTTGGAGGACAGGTTGGAGCGCTGTAGCTGGTTAAGCTCATCAACGAGCTGATCCTGAGCGGAGTTGGAGTTGTCGATATGTATGTAGGTGCCATCAGCAGCCTTGGCTATCTGGCGACACATATCCTCATTAAGCCTGGTCACTACCACATTGCCCTCAGCATCGCGCAGATAGTCATTGCCCATACGAATGGACGAGCCTTTGCTGCTACCGATACCCAGCACATAGACGCTGACGCCTTTCTTGCGGAGGTCGGAGAGGGCATCTTCTACCCCACCCTCGTGATCCTCGCCGTCGGTAATGACAACTACCGCTCGCTTGACATCCTTCTGAGCAGAGAAACTGCCGTTGCTTATACGCAACGCCTCAGCTATGGAGGTGCCCTGAGCAGGAATCATAGTGGTGCTAATAGCGTCGAGGAACATTCGCACCGACACATTGTCGGCCGACATCGGCATCTGCAGGAAAGCATTGCCAGTAAAGATGACCAGGGCAATCTTATCGTTGCGGAGACGGCTACACAGCGAGCCAACCACCTGCTTGGCCTTTTCAAGACGGGAAGGCTCCACGTCATTGGCCAGCATTGAGTTGGATATATCCATTGCCACCACCACCTCGATGCCGGAGAGGGTGTCGGTCTTGAGACGCATTCCCATACGTGGACGAGCCAGCATAAGCACTATCATGGCCAATGCTGCCATGAGCAGGCTGAACTTAACCCATACACGAGTCTCAGACACCTCTGCCATCAAACGCCTAACGTACTCGGCCTTGCCAAGACGAAGCAAGCGCTTGTGCCCGGCTCTGCGATTGAGCCAGAAGAGCACTACCAACAATGGCAGCACTATAAGCAGGTAGAGGTATTCAGGATTGGCAAACTGCATTTAGGTATAATTGAGAATTGAGAATTGAAAATTGAGAATTATTTAGGGTATCTTCTTTAGCCATGTGTTGCTGAGCAGCAACTCCAGCAGCAGGGCGATGAGTGCGATGAGCGCAAAGAGGTGATAAACCTCATGGCGCTTGGTATAGTTGGTAACCATGATTCGCGACTTCTCGAGTTTGGAGATGTCTTCATAGATTTGCTCAAGCTCGGCATTATTGGTGGCTCGGTAGAACTTGCCGCCCGTAATAGAGGCGATGTCCTTGAGCATGCGAGTATCGATTTCCACCGGCATATTCACATACTGCACTCCGCCGCCAGGCAGAGGATACGGGAAACGCGCCGTACCGTTGGTGCCTACGCCAATTGTATATACTCGAATACCGAGTGCCTTAGCCATCTCAGCAGCAGTAAGCGGCGATATCTCACCCATATTGTTGGAGCCGTCAGTGAGGAGAATGACAATCTTGCTCTTGGTCTTGCTGTCCTTCAGGCGACTGACAGCATTGGCGATGCCCATACCGATGGCAGTACCGTCGTCAATCATACCGGTGGCAGGCAGGTCACAGCTGATATTGGTGAACAACTGCAACAACGCTTCGTGGTCGGTGGTGAGGGGACATTGAGTAAATGCTTCGCCGGCAAAGATGGTAAGGCCGATGTTATCGTGTTTCTGCCTCGACACGAAGTCGGTAGCCACCATACGAGCAGCCTGTACCCTGTCGGGCTTAAAGTCCATAGCGAGCATACTGGTCGAGATATCCATTGCCAGCATGATGTCGATACCCTCAACCTCGGAGTCGTTCCAGCTATTGGTGGACTGCGGACGAGCCAGCACCACCACAACCATAGCGAAGCACAGCGCCCTCAGAGCAAACGGCAGCCACATCAGCCGCTGACGCAGCGACTTTGCCGCATACTGATACGCCTCGACGGAAGGTATCTTCATCGAGGGCTCTCTCTTACCCCTGAGCAAGAAAAACCAAAGGCCGTAGGGGATGAGCAGCAGTAGTAGCAGCAGACATGCCGGATTGACGAACTCCATTTTTATTAAATTGAAAATTGAGAATTGAAAATTGAACGTTAATAATACATATTATACATTATCACCGCAGCCCAGGTAAAGAGGGCTATTCCGGCTGCAGCCACAGCCACGTTGACACACACCAACAGAGTCCTCCGCTGCCGGCTACGCCTTACCTTCGGTTCCTCCTTGGGTCGCTGGCTTCGCTTGGTCTGCGCCTCCGTTTCCTTGGTGGCATTGACATACTCTATGGCTATGAGCAGGTTGCGGTCGTTCTCGTCGATATCCGCCTTGATACCGGCATATTTAACCAAAACGGCGGCCACAAACATCTCCTGCAACTCACTCAGCAGTTTGGGGTCGTTGCTGCCCTGCAGTCGGTCGATAATCTGCGCCGAAGTCATTGCCGTTGCCTTGAAACCGTAGCGGCGGTCTATGTAGGTACGCACTATGTCGGTGAGGCCGGCATAATAGCGATGAGCCTCTTCCGGCTCTGTAGGACGGTTGCCCTTTAACTTCTCTATCTGGCGCATCGCCCACTTATGAGGTGGACCGTCGAAGTGCAGCTTCAGTTTGGGCAGGATGCGGTGATTATTCTTTATCTGTATGGCCATATAGGCTGCCGCCAGTAGCAGCACCACTCCCAGCAGCCACAGCAGGAAGGGACGCCTCAGGTCGCTCCAATCATAATAAACCTCTGCATTCTCTTTGGGGCCATAGAACTTATCCACCTTAGTGGTATCCACATCGGGACTGATGACCTTGAGCGCCATGCCGGTCTTGCTCTTATATATACTGTCACCCACCTGAACCTCGAGGGGCGGGATATAGTAGAGCGCCGAATCAAACGAGGTTATCCTGTAGGCCTCCACCAGCGTCTGGCGACGGCCTCCATCAAAACTTGCCGTGCTTTCACGATAGTGCTCCAGCACCTCCACCCCGTCGGTCAGAACGCTGTCAGGAAACTGCGGCACTATCACAACGGCATTGCTCGGAGCGCTCACTTTGAGCTTCATCAACACCTGCTCGCCGATGAAGATCTGGTTGGTGTCCATCTTGAGCGTTATACTAACCTGCGCCTTGCCGCTTATCACAACGGCAAGTAGTAAGGATAGCAGGAATATCGTTTTTGCGCTCAGAAGTTTCATCTTAGTTAACTATAAGAAGTTTAGGTGTTTACCCTCGTTTGTCAAATAATTGCCTTAATGCTGTTACATAGTCATCCTCGGTGGTAAGACTTACAAAATCCACCCCTTGCGCCGTCAGCAGTTCGCTGAGTTGCTGCTGGTGGTCGGCCCAATGCTTAGCATGTGCCTTACGCACCTTTGGTGACGAAGAGTCCACATACAGGTCTTCACCCGTCTCGCTGTCGCAGACCTTAATCATACCCACGCTGGGCAGCTCGGCCATAAAGCGGTCGTACACCTGTATAGCGGCCATCTCGTGTTTACGACTGGCAAACATGAGCGGCTTACGGAAGTTGCCGCCACCCACGAAATCGCTTATCACGAATACCGAGCAAGCCTTCTTCTGGGTGTTGACTAGGAACTCTAATGCATTGCCCAAGTCGGTGCCTTGCCCTTCGGGCTCCAGCTCCAGCAGTTGGCGTATGATATAGAGGATATGCTTACGCCCTTTCTTGGGCGGGATATACTGCTCGATGCGGTCGGAGTAGAAGATAACGCCTATCTTATCGTTGTTTTGTATGGCCGAGAAGGCTAGCGTAGCGGCTATCTCTGTCACTATGTCGCGCCCCACGCCGTTGTAAGCACCATAGTTGAGACTGCCCGACACGTCCACCATCAGCACAGCCGTCAACTCGCGCTCTTCCTCAAAGAGTTTGGTGTGAGGCCGTCCCAGGCGTGCAGTCACGTTCCAATCGATGTCGCGTACATCATCGCCCACCTGGTACTCCCTAACCTCACTAAACGACATGCCCCTGCCCTTGAAGGCCGAGTGGTACTCGCCAGCAAAGACATTACGGCTCAACACCCGGGTTTTTATCTCCAGTTGCCTTACCTTCTTGAGCAGTTCGTTAGTATCCATTTATTTGACAACCTAATTTATTTGACTATTTGACAATTT
>JAFZXF010000043.1 GCA_017616915.1 Bacteroidaceae bacterium | reverse complement strand
CGTCAGGACCGATTCCTCCAATAAAGAGGTTGATGCCGCCATACTTTGCTATCTCTGCCTCGTAGGCTTCACACTCTGCTATGAGGTCTTCTGCCAAACCGTTAAGGATGTGGATATTCTCGGGCGGGCAGTCGATATGGTCAAACAGGTTGTTATGCATGAAGTAGTGGTAGCTCTGGTCGTGAGTAGGAGCCAGACCTACATACTCGTCCATGTTGAACGTAACAACGTTTTTGAAACTAACACGCCCTTCCCTGTAGGCCTTTACAAGGTTAAGGTACATTCCGATAGGTGTTGATCCTGTGGGAAGACCAAGTACGAACGGTTTCTGTTTTGTGGGCTTGAAGGCGTTAATTTTTTCGATTACGTGCTCGGCAGCCCACTTGCTCACTTGAGTGTAATTGTCTTTGATAATGACTCTCATGATATTTGACTTTTGTGTTGTTATTATCTTCTGGCCTACAAAATTAGAAACTTTCTATCATATAATTGCAAAAAAATGGCAAAAAAATATAAAAAAATTACTTTTGTCTCACAAATATACGAATAGGCGTACCCACAAAGTCCCAATTTGCACGAATTTTGTTCTCAAGGAAACGATAGTATGGCTCTTTCACGTATTGTGGAAGATTGGCGTAAAATATAAATGTGGGCACCTTGGCATTGGGCACCTGCGAGCAGTACTTAATCTTTATGAACTTGCCCTTCATCGAGGGTGGAGGATAGGCTTCAATGAGCGGTAGCATTACCTCGTTGAGTTTGGAGGTGGATATCTTGCGTGTGCGGTTAAGATAAGCCTCTTTAGCTCTTTCCAATACTCGGAAGATGTGCTGCTGTGTCACGGCTGAGCCGAATACTATATTGAAGTCGGTCCACGGAGCCATGCGGTTGCGTATGGCAGTTTCAAAATTCTTGATTGTCTGGTTGTTCTTTTCTGCCACCGTGTCCCATTTGTTCACGAATACAACAAGGCTCTTTTCGTTGCGCTGGATAATCTGGAAGATATTCATATCCTGAGACTCGATTCCGCGCTCGGCATCAATGAGCAATATGCATACGTCGCTATTCTCAATGGCTCGGATGGAGCGCATTACGGAATAGAACTCCAGGTCTTCGTTAACCTTATTCTTCTTGCGTATGCCGGCTGTGTCAACGAGGTAGAAATCGAATCCAAACTTGGTGTATCGTGTATGGATGGAGTCGCGAGTAGTACCGGCGATATCGGTAACTATGTTGCGCTCTTCTCCTATTAGGGCGTTGGTCAAACTGCTTTTGCCAACGTTGGGGCGTCCCACAATGGCAAAGCGTGGCAGGTCGTCGTCTTCGTCGGCATTCTTTGTGTTATCAAACTTGCTTATAATTAGGTCTAGCAAGTCTCCTGTACCACTACCGGTCAGAGCTGAGATACTCATAGGATCGCCGAGCCCCAGGGCATAAAATTCGGCAGCATTGTAGGTGAGCTCGTTGGAGTCGGTCTTATTGGATACCACTATAACCGGCTTCTCCTTCTGGCGTCGCAGTATGTCGGCTACCTCGTTATCCAGGTCGGTGATGCCATTGAGTACATCTACGACAAAGAGGATTACATCAGCCTCCATAGTGGCTATTGTCACCTGTTTGCGTATCTCGTCCTCAAAGATGTCATCGGTCTTGACCACCCATCCGCCGGTGTCAACGATTGAGAACTTGTGACCGCACC
Organism: Bacteroidaceae bacterium; assembly: GCA_017616915.1. GTDB lineage: Bacteria > Bacteroidota > Bacteroidia > Bacteroidales > Bacteroidaceae > UBA6382. Next base: position 5,898 of record JAFZXF010000043.1, on the reverse strand, counting down.
ACTCAACCTTGCCGTACTGGCGGTCACGGGTGGTGCCGGCTGTCTCGCTTACTATGGCGTGGCGTGTCTGCGTCAGGCGGTTAAAGAGTGTGCTCTTGCCTACGTTAGGTCTGCCTACTATGGCTACTAAGTTGCTCATGGCTATAAAAATAATGTCAAACCTAATTTCTGTATCCGAAGTGCGCCAATTCCCTATTGGAATTGCGCCAGCCTTTATCAACGCTCACAAAGATGCGGATGAAGACTTTCTTTTGCAGGAATTTCTCCAAGGATTTGCGGGCTTCGGTGGACACCTTCTTAAGGGCAAATCCGCCGCGGCCAATAATGATGCCTTTCTGACTTTCATGCTCTACATTGATGGTGGCCTGTATGCTGACAAGATTGTCGCTCTCTTTGTATTCATCCACCGTCACTTCTACGCAGTAGGGTATCTCCTTGTCGTAGTAGAGCAGTATTTTCTCCCTGACTATTTCCGACACGAAGAATCGCATCGGTTTATCAGTCAGCTGGTCTTTGTCAAAGTAGGGTGGGGAGTCGGGTAGCAACTCCTTAATCCGCCTCATCACATTGTCAACATTAAACCTGACTTTTGCCGATACAGGGTAAATCTCGCTGCCGGGGATGAGTTTCTCCCAGCGCTCTACCAGTTGTATCAACGTCTTCTCGTCGATTAGGTCTATCTTGTTGATAAGGACGAGCTTAGGAACATTTAGTTTGTTTACTGCTTCAATGAAGTCAGCGTTCTTCTCTTCGCTCTCTACAGTGTCGGTGACGTATAGCAGCACATCCACATCACTCAGCGCACTGTCGCTGAAGGCACGCATCGACTCTTGCAGTTTGTAGTTGGGCTTGAGCACTCCCGGAGTGTCGGAGAATACTATCTGGTATTCCTCCTCATTCACTATGCCCATGATGCGGTGGCGGGTGGTCTGCGATTTAAATGTCGCAATGCTTATCCGCTCGCCGACAAAGAGGTTCATCAGCGTGCTCTTGCCAACGTTGGGATTGCCAACGATGTTTACAAAACCAGACTTATGGGACATAATAAAAAAGTTCGAAAGTTCCGAACTTTAAATAGCCTTGCCCCTCTTGGCATACCACTCCTCGCGGCTGATAACGCCTTCCTTGTAGAATTCGGCGGGAGTGTCGGCAAACTTGCTGCCATCATAGCCCCATATCATGTAGCTGGCACCCCAGGTGAAACCGGCACCGAAGGCAGTAAAGATAATCTTGTCGCCCTTCTTGAGTTTCGGCTCATATTCCCAGAGGCAGAGTGGCAGGGTGCCACTGGAGGTGTTGGCCATATGGTCGATATTTATCATCACATGGTCTTCGCTCACTCCAATGCGGCGAGCCACGGCGCTTTCGATGCGCACATTTGCCTGATGGGGCACTACCCATGCCACATTGTCTTTGTTCAGGTTGTTGCGCTTCGCAATGGTTACCACTGCATCGCTCATGTCGGTAACGGCGTGCTTAAACACGGCGCGTCCCTCTTGATATACAAAGTGCAGGCGCTCATCCACTGTCTCGTGGCTCGGCATGCGTGCAGAGCCTCCGGCAGCCATGTGCAGGTTGTCGTAACCCTTGCCGTCAACACGCAGGTAACTGTCAATCAGACCCACCTCTTCTTCTGTGGCTTCCATCAGTACTGCTGCTGCACCATCGCCAAAGATGGGACAGGTGTTGCGGTCCTGATAGTTGGTCATCGATGACATGTGGTCGCCACCACATACTATTACCCTCTTGTGTCTGCCGCTGCATATAAGGCTTGCGGCCTGCTCCATAGCATAGAGGAATCCGGCACACGCAGCCTCCAGGTCAAACCCGAAAGCATTCTTCATTTCAAGGTTGCCAATGATTAGTGATGCGGTGGAGGGGAAGTGATAGTCAGGAGTACATGTCGCAGCAATGACTGCATCGATAGAATCAGGGTCTGCACCAGTCTTGTCAAGCAGTTGTCTCACGGCCCTTGTCATCATAAACGATGTGCCGGTGCCCTCTTCGGGCTTGAGGATATGACGTGTCTTGACACCGATGCGTTCCATAATCCACTCGTCGCTGGTCTCAACGATGGTGGACATCTCCTCATTGTCGAGAATATAGGTGGGTACCCATCCGCCGACGCCGGTGATGACTGCATGTATCTTACTCATGAGTGATGAGATTAAGAAGGGTTAGGGAATGGTCTGAAACTCGCTTATTCGGCTACCTCTTTTTCAATAGCAACCTTGCCTCTGTAATAGCCACACGACGGGCAAACAGTGTGGTAAACGTAAAGCTCACCACAGTTTGAGCACTTTGCCAAAGTAGGTGCAACGGCCTTGTCGTGAGTTCTTCTCTTGGCGGTTCTTGTCTTGGATTGTCTTCTTTTAGGATGTGCCATTTTTGTTTTTAATTTATATTTATAATGTTGTTTCGGGTTCGTTGCCGACCATGTATTGGCTCAACCGCTCGGCCATCTCTTTATTGCATTGGCCTTCGGGATGAACATGAGTCAGCGGAATGGAAAGGGCGATAAAGTCATACACCATCGGCCACAGGTCAAGCTCTGTCTGCTCCTCGGGTACATATACCACTTCGTCGGCGTCTTCATAGCGGTCGGCAAACTGCACTGCCAGCGTCTTGCTGGTGTTGACCGGAGTCTCCATGTCGTCCAGGCAGCGGTCGCATTCCACTATTGCGTTGCCACTTATGTTAATGTCCAGGCTCAGACCTTTGGCAGCCTGCTGCGCCTTGATGCGTACAGTGAACTGTCCGCCCTTTACGAGGGACTTCTCTATCGTCCTCAGCATTTTGTCGTCCACGGAGTACTCCGTCTCTACAGCCTGCTTGAAATCTTGTCGCAGATCCAGAACAATAGACATCTTTCTCGTATTTTTTGACTTCGAGCCGCAAATTTAGGAATAAATTATCGAATAAGCACGCTTTCTGGCACAGAAAATCACTTTTTTCATGCCTTTTCGCCCTCAAACACCATTTTCAGTGTGCAAAATGTTTAATGTTTGCGCAGCTCAATGCGGAACGTCGTTCCTTTGCCCAGTTCCGATGACTTAACAAAAATCTTGCCTTTGTGGTATTTCTCCACAATGCGTTTCGCGAGTGAGAGCCCTAATCCCCAGCCGCGTTTCTTGGTCGTATAGCCTGGTTCAAACACACTCTTGAAGCGTCGCTTGGCAATTCCCTTGCCCGTGTCGCTTATCTCGATGGCGCATCGTTTTGCCTCGTCTTTTACGGAGATTTCTATGCGCCCTTTCCCCTCCATGGCGTCAATGGCATTCTTGCATAGGTTCTCAATCACCCATTCAAATAGCGAGGCGTTCATCATCACGTGGCATTCCGGCTCCGGCAGGTTGCAGACGAATTTCACGCTTGCCGAGGAGCGAGGCTTCAGATAATTCACCACATGCCATACCACTTCGTTCACGCTCTCCAGTTTAGGTTCGGGCAGCGAGCCAACCTTGGAGAATCGCTCCGCTATCAGGTTGAGCCTGTCAACGTCCTTGCCAAACTCGGGCAGCATAGGGTCGTCGGGATAGTTCTCCCGCAATATTTCCATCCAGGCCATCAGCGAACTGATAGGTGTGCCCAGCTGGTGTGCCGTTTCCTTGGTTAGGCCCACCCAGACGCGGTTCTGCTCTGCCCTTTGCGAACTCACAATCACAAACACTATGATGATGGCAAACAAAGCCAGTATGGCTATCTGGATATACGGATATATTGCCAGCCGCTTCAGCACCAGCGAGTTGTCATACAGTATCTCCATGTAGGCTTGCGACTGGACTGTGCTGTCGCCCTGAGCCTCGTCGGTGGTGTAGTTTATCTTAATTGAGCGCCCTGCGTTGCGCATATCCTCCACCGCCTCTTTGATACGGTCAATCGAGTCGTTGGGTGAGAGGTCGCGGCAGTCGATGTTGCGAGTCATCTCTATATCACCCGCATCGTTGAGCACCACCACTGGGATTGAGTTATTGGTGTTCAGGATTTTCAGCACCAGGTTGAGATCCGTGTTCTCGTCTGCGTTGTTGAGCGAGTGCATTGCTTCAGCCCAGATGCTCATCTTGTTCCCTGCCTCCTTCTCCAGATCGCTGACCAGGAAGTGGGAATACACTAGCGAAACTGCGGCAATCACTATTGCTGCAGCTATCAGGATATACTTGATTCGCTTAGTCTTGTTAATCCAGGCCATATATTATAAGGAGTATAGGAGTAAGGAGTATAGGAGTGTATCTGGTGTGACTCCTTATCTTTAACGCAAAACTGCGGCATTTATTGTGAAACCTATTGCGGCATTGCCTTCATGGCCCATGGTTTCAATGGCAAAAAAAAGAAGGATTGCTTGTCTCACGACAACCAATCCTTACTAACCTTAAATCTAATACCATGAAAACGGTTGCAAAATTATTACTTTTTCTGATACCCTCCAAATTTTTATGGGAAAAAATTGCGTTAGACCTAAAAAAAGTTGAATATTAGCACATTTTTGGTATCTATATTCAATATTTATGGGAATATTCCTCAAAAAAGGAAATTTAACCATTAAATATGCAAGTTTAATTCTGCGCCCTTTTCACTAGTCTTCCACATACAGTACCAACCCCTTGAGATATTCGCCCTCCGGATGGTAAATATTGACCGGATGGTCGGCTGGTTGGTGGAGCTGATGGAGCACCTTGACATTGCGGTGACTCTGGGCTGCGGCGGTAAAGACTGCGAGGCGGAATTGCTCCTTGCTCACTGCCTGCGAGCAGCTGAAGGTGAAAAGTATGCCTCCCGACTTTATCTTCTGCATCGCCTTGGCGTTGAGTCGTGTGTAGCCTTTGAGGGCGTTGTGGAGCGCATCGCGGTGTTTGGCAAAGGCTGGCGGGTCTAGAATGATGAGGTCGTAGTCGTTGGCCATTGAGCATTGAGCATCGAGCATTGAGCATTGTTGGCCGTTGGCCGGTTCACTCTCACCGATGCTGTTGAGGAATTTGAAGGCATCGGCAGCAAACGACTTGTGGCGGTCACACTGGGGAAAGTTGAGAGCCACGTTGCTATCGGTTAGTTCAATAGCCCTTTCTGAGCTGTCAACCGAGTGTACTGCGGTAGCACCGCCACGCAGTGCATAGACCGAGAAGCCGCCGGTGTAGCAGAACATGTTGAGCACCCTGCGCCCTGCCGCATACTGTTCTACGAGGGCTCGGTTCTCGCGCTGGTCGAGGAAGAAGCCTGTCTTCTGCCCCTTGAGCCAGTCGATGTTGAATCTCAGGCCGTTCTCTATCGCTATGACGTCGGCGCTCTTGCCAAAGAGGTAGCCCGACTCGTCGCTGAGGTTTGCCTTGTAGGGCAGGGTAGTGTCGCTCTTATAGTATATGCTGCTCAGGCTGGGCATGAGTTCCTGCAGTGCATGGGCTATCTCCTTGCGCTGACGGTGCATGCCTACGCTGTGTGCTTGCATCACCGCGCTGTTGCCATAGATGTCAATCACAAGGCCAGGGAGCCAGTCGCCCTCACCATGTACCAGGCGATACATGTTATTGTCTTCGCGCTCCACTCCGATGGCTCGGCGCATAGCTATCGCCTGACCGAGGCGGCGCTTCCAGTAGTCATCGTCAATGACGGTGTCCGAGAAACTCAGCATCCTTACTGCGATGGAGCCTATCTGATAGTGACCCACGCCGAGCAGTTCGCCTTCAGCGGTGACGATGCGTACTATGTCGCCCTCCTCGATGCCGTCATCTGTACGGGCTATAGCTCCTGAGTACACCCATGGGTGGTAGCGTCTCAAGCTCTGGTCTTTGCCTTTGCGCAGTGTTATTGTGGGATACATGGAAGGGGGTGTAAATAACGAAAACTATAACGAAATTTTTTAATGTTCAATGTTCAATGTTCAATGCTCAATGTTCAATGCTCAAT
>JAFZXF010000042.1 GCA_017616915.1 Bacteroidaceae bacterium | reverse complement strand
CATGCGTATTGCTACTGAGCTCTACCTGAAGCGCCTCATTGTCGGTGGCTTCGAGGGTGTCTATGAGATGGGTAAGAACTTCCGCAACGAGGGTATGGACAAGACCCACAACCCTGAGTTCACTTGTATGGAACTCTACGTCAGCTATAAAGACCTGCTTTGGGGTATGACCTTCACCGAGAATATGCTTGAGCAGATCTGTACAGCTGTCAACGGAAAGCCCGAGGTTGAGATCGATGGCAATATCATCTCGTTCAAGGCCCCATTCCGTCGTTTGCCTATCCTCGATGCCATCAAGGAGAAGACTGGTTTCGATTGCGATGGCAAGACCGAGGACGAGATTCGTGCGTTCTGCCTCTCTAAGGGCATGGACGTAGACGAGACCATGGGTAAGGGTAAGCTCATCGACGAGCTCTTTGGTGAGTTCTGCGAGGGCTCATTCATCCAGCCAACATTCATTACCGACTATCCTGTCGAGATGTCTCCTCTCACCAAGATGCATCGCTCTAAGCCAGGACTCACTGAGCGTTTCGAGCTGATGGTTAATGGTAAGGAGTTGGCTAACGCATACTCTGAGCTTAACGACCCAATCGACCAGGAGGAGCGTTTCATCGAGCAGATGAAGTTAGCCGACAAGGGCGACGACGAGGCCATGATCATCGACCAGGACTTCCTGCGTGCACTTCAGTATGGTATGCCTCCAACGTTTGGTATCGGTATCGGTATCGACCGTCTGGTCATGCTGCTTACAGGTAAGTTCGCCATTGGCGAAGTGATGCTGTTCCCCCAGATGAAACCTGAGAAGAAAGCGCCAAAGGATCCTAATGAACGCTACACTTCGCTCGGTATCCACGAAGACATGATACCTATACTGCAGAAGTGCGGCTACAACACTGTGGACTCACTGATCGACCAGAACCCGCAGAAAATACAGCAGCAAATCGGTGAGGTGATAAAGAAATACAAATTAGACATAGAAAAGCCATCCGTCAATGATGTGCAAGGCTGGCTGGCCAAATGATCATTGTTTTCATCAACCGGTATTACGATATATAGACACTAATTCCTAAACTCCTTATTCCTAAATTATGATAACACTCGACATCAGCAAAGCGACACAATTCCTGCCCCGAGGCGCAGTAGAAAAATATGCCGACAAGGCACTTAAGGCAGCTAAGGCACTAGAAGAAGCCACCTGCGCCGGCAACGATTTCCTCGGCTGGGTAACATTGCCCACCGATACCACCGATGAGTTTATTTCCCAGGTTAACGACTGCGCTAAAACTCTGCGACAACTCTGCGACACCATTGTAGTTGCAGGCATTGGCGGTAGCTACCTAGGTGCAAAAGCTGTGATAGAAGCTCTTAGCAATAGTTTCCAATGGCTTAAAACCGACAACAGCAATCCAAACATCCTTTTTGCTGGCAACAACATCGGCGAAGACTACCTCAGTGAACTATGCGAGCTACTTAAGACTCGCCGTTTCGGTGTAATCAACATCTCCAAGTCAGGTACAACCACCGAGACAGCCCTTGCTTTCCGCCTACTGAAAAAGCAGTGCGAAGAACAGCGAGGCAAAGACGAGGCACGTCGTGTCATAATTGCAGTCACCGATGCCCGCAGGGGTGCAGCACGCACAACCGCTGACAAGGAAGGCTATACATCATTTGTGATTCCCGACAACGTGGGAGGACGCTTCTCCGTTCTCACTCCCGTAGGTCTGCTACCCATTGCCTGCGCAGGCTTTGACATAGCCGCCCTTGTCAATGGAGCACGCGACATGCAGAAGGCAACAGCCTCCGATTTACCTTTCGATAAAAATATCAGTGCCATCTATGCCGCCACACGCAATGCTCTTTATCAGAGTGGCAAGAAAATAGAGATTTTAGCCAACTACCAGCCCAAGCTCCACTATGTCTCCGAGTGGTGGAAGCAACTTTACGGTGAGAGCGAAGGCAAAGATGGCAAAGGTATATTCCCTGCCAGCGTTGACTTGACCACAGACCTACACTCCATGGGACAGTGGATTCAAGACGGCGAGCGCACAATCTTCGAAACCGTGCTATCCGTGAAGCAATCTGAGCACACTCTCACCGTACCTACCGATGAAGAAAACCTTGACGGTCTGAACTATCTGGCAGGCAAGCGCATTGACGAGGTCAACAAGATGGCAGAGCTTGGCACCCAGATGGCACACATCGATGGCGGTGTACCAAATCTGCGCTTAGTTATTGAACGAGTCGACGAATATAACTTAGGTCAGCTAATTTATTTCTTTGAAAAAGGTTGCGGAATCTCCGGTCTGCTACTTGAGGTTAATCCATTTGACCAGCCTGGCGTAGAGGCCTACAAGCGCAATATGTTCAAGCTCCTCGGTAAGCCCGGATATTAAGAAATGCTCAAAGCTATCTGCTTCGATATGGACGGAGTGCTCTACGACTCCATGCCTCGCCATGCAGAGGCATGGGCAAAAGCCTCTGACGATTTCGGCCTCGGCATGACACTACACGATGTCTATATGCATGAGGGACGCACTGGTTTTTCTACCGTTGACATATTTACCCGCCGAAACTGGGGACGACCCACCACGCATGAGGAGGTTGATCGCATATATGCCCGCAAATGCGAGTATTTCAATGCCCTGCCAGAAGCAAAGCCAATGCCTGGCGCACGTTGTCTGCTTGAGCAAATCAGGAGGGACGGCTTCCAAATAGTTCTAGTCACAGGTAGTGCTCAGCACAGCCTTCTTGCACGTCTCAACCGCAACTATCCTAACATCTTTCGCAGTGACCTCATGGTAACCGGATTCGATGTAACTTACGGCAAACCTGATCCAGAGCCGTATCTTATGGCAATGCGCAAAGCTTGCGTAAAACCCGAAGAAACGATGGTCGTAGAAAATGCCCCTCTCGGCGTACGATCCGGTGTTGCTGCCGGAGCCTACACAGTAGCCTGCAACACAGGACCATTGCCTGATCAAGTGTTGCGTGACGAAGGAGCAGCTATCATTTTGCCATCACTACAGGCGCTATCCGACTATTGGCCCCAACTGCGCGACGAGTTAGCCTAAGTACACACAATAAAAAACCGCGAACATTATGCTCGCGGTTTTACTTTGGATTGGTACTTTATTGCTATTTCTTACACTTCTTGCAATTCTTGCACTCTTTCTTGCCACACTTACCAGAACATTTGCAGGGCTTACATGCCTTTTCGCACTTACTGTTCTTTTTACATTTGTCGCACTTAGCGTCCTTACCTTCTTTACCGCACTTGTCGCACTTCTCTTTAGCAAAGCCAGGTTTTCCTTCCGGACCCAAACCCGGTCTTCCCTGAGGACCAAAACCCGGTTTCCCATGAGGACCGAAACCGCGCTGATGACCACGCATTTGAGGACGCTGAGGCATAAGACTACGTTCTATCATCTTATCTGTACGCCATGCAGCAAATTGCTCAGGAGTCATTATCTCAGAAAGAGCCTTAAAATAACCGAAAGGTTTTCTTTCAGGCTTATCGCATTTCTTCTCACCGTCTTTTGGACAGGAAGCAGCCTTATCACACTTCTTTTCACCACCTTGCGGACAAGCTGCAGGCTTGTGGCACTTTTCAGCCAGAACCTTAGTATTAAGTTCAAGCAACTTTGCCTTCTGATCCTCGGTGAGATCGTAGGCCTTGGCCATGCGGTCGGTGATGAGCTGAGCCTTCTGCTCGACAGTAAGTTTAGGACCCTGTTGTCCTTCGCCCTTAGGACACTGCTTAGTGTCCTGTGCCATCATTGTGGCAAGCCCCAGAAATAGGCTGAGGCAGATAATCATTGTACGTTTCATTGTTTTGTTATTATGGATTAAACGTTTATAAAATGCCGGGGCGCAATGTTGCACCGTTTGTCTGTAAGACCGCCAAACATCTCTAAAGTTTAATTCATTATTATTTTTTAACTATCTTCCCACCGATTCTTTAACATCATTTTTACGTTTTTCCTTTTCCACTTCTGCGGGAATGCGAAAAGCGGAGTAAAGTTCAAACACTGCAGCGATAAGCATGACTATCATCCACTCATTATGACGCATATATGTCATTTGATAGTGGTGACCAAACATCATCGCCCCACTCAATACCAAGAGAAGAGCACCCAATAGCTGCTGACGGCGCAGTCGGCGTATCACTATACTGTCGCCTTCATAGCGAGCCAACATCTGCATAGAAGCAAACATCAGTGCCCCAATACTATATATATATGGAGCCACAGTGCTCTCGATAGGATTGAGCAATGCTCCGAAAATCACCAGAACACCACCCAGGTAGTAAATTGTCTGTTGGAGTTTATTTAGTGGTTTCATCCTCAAAAACGTAAACATCCTCGTTGTCGTTCTTCATATAATATTTCTCTCGGGCGATACGCACCACTGCATTAGGATCACGCTGCAACTCCATATACAACCGCGTATCACGCTGATACTGGGCGCGATAGGCATCTATTTCGCTTTGCAAGGCACACTCTTCCTTATAAAGCAGATAACGATTATAGAGGCTATTGGAGTCGAGCCATGCTATCAGAGCCACGAAGACTATTATTGTAGTGGCATACTTGTGGCGAGCCAGGTAACGAAGTACTTTTTTCATAACTGCTGAAGTTTATCATTAAAGGGGATGCAAATTTAGTAATAATATTTGGTTTAAATGAAAAATTCGTTTTTCATTTTTCATTTTCCATAAAATTGTTCAATGTTCAATGTTCATGTTCAATATTTTTATTACCTTTGCCGCAGAAAATTATCAAAACCATATCATTTTCGATTATTCTACGTAAATGGAAAAGAATCAAGCCAAGTTCCCTTGGACAAAGCACTTTTGGCTCAATGTGCTGTCCTCTACTGTGGGATGCCTGTTTGGAGCCTTGCTTATGACAGTTATTGTAATAGCCATTGTTGGTGCCCTCGTTTCGTCGGGTACTGAGAGTCCGCAACTCAAGGACAATAGTGTGCTTCATATTCATCTTACCGGCGTAATGTCAGAGCAGCAACAGGACGATGCTCTTAACAGTCTGTTGGGCGAAGAGGTTAGTCCGGGGCTCAACAAAATACTTGAATCCATCAAGCTCGCCAGCACTAGTGATCAGGTGAAGGCTATCTGGATAGAGGGTGGAGCACTTAGCGCAGATCCTGCCTCGCTACAGGAATTGCGAAATTCATTGAAAGAATTTAAGAAATCAGGCAAGCCAATTTACGCCTACGCCGATAACTATATGCAAGGTGTTTACTATGTCAGCTCCGTAGCCGACAAAGTGGTGCTGAATCCTATCGGCACCGTTGACTGGCACGGCCTGAGTTCACAGATTACCTTCTATACTGAGCTTATGGCTAAGTTGGGCGTTAAGATGCAAGTCTTTAAGGTTGGCACCTATAAGAGTGCTGTGGAGCCTTTCACAGAAAAGCAGATGACGCCTGCCAACAAGGAGCAAATGACCTCCCTCCTCGACGATATATGGAACTCCTTCGTAAGCGATGTTTCCCAGAGCCGCAAGAAGGTCAATCCTCAGACTCTCAATACTTTGGCCGACGACTTCTTGGCCTTTTCCCCGAGCAAGGACATCAAGCTCAGCGGCATGGTCGATGAGCTGATGTATAAAGACGAGTTTACCGATATGCTAAAAAAGAAGCTGGGGGTCAGCGATGATGACGATCTCAACCTTATCGAGCCTGTCGACCTCTGCGAAGCCATAAATGGAGAAACCGATACCAGCGACGATAAGATTGCCGTCTATTATGCTGAAGGCGAGATAGTGGATGTGGCCGAGATGGGTATTCTCAACAGCGGCACCTCCATTGTAGGCACCAAGGTCAACAAAGACCTGCAGAAACTCGCCAAGGACGATGATGTAAAGGCTGTGGTATTGCGTATCAACTCTCCAGGCGGCAGCTCTTATGCCTCCGAACAAATGTGGCACAACATCAAGCAACTGGCCAAGAAGAAACCCGTTATTATTTCGATGGGCGGAATGGCTGCTTCGGGCGGCTACTATATGGCCTCAGGTGGCGATTACATCTTTGCCGAGCCCACCACCATAACAGGCTCCATCGGCATCTTCGGCATGATTCCTGACGCCAGCGAACTACTCACCAATAAGATTGGACTCAAATACGACCTCGTTAAGACCAACAAGCTGTCCGACTTCGGCAATATCAGCCGTCCGTTCAATGAAGAGGAAGGACGTCGTCTGCAAAGCTACGTAGAGAATGGCTACAGTCTTTTCCTTAGTCGTGTGGCTGAAGCCCGCAAGAAAACTTCCGCCCAGGTTGACAGTATTGGGCAAGGCCGTGTATGGACTGGCCAGCAGGCTCTCAAGCTTGGCTTGGTGGACAAGCTGGGCAACCTTAACGATGCTATTGCCTATGCAGCGTCAAAGGCCAAGATTACCACCTACTCTATTGCAGAATATCCAGAAGTGCTGCCGTGGTATGCCGAACTATCGCTTGATAACAACGGGGAGCAGGCTCTGATTGGCAAGATGAAGTCGATGCTTGGTGACCTTTATGAACCGGTGCTCGCCCTGCAGAGCCTCAAGCAAGGCTGCAATGTTTACGCACGCATTCCTTATTATATAAAGATAAAGTGATAAGCTATCCACTATTCCGCCCCCTGGCATGGCTCTACGGCCGTATCATGAGGATTCGCAACCGTCGTTTCGAAACCGGCAAGACTCCTGTTGAGCGGGTCAGTGTACCGGTTATCAGCGTGGGCAATATATGTGTAGGCGGCACTGGCAAGACCCCGATGACTATCTACCTGTTGCGGATGCTGGCTGCTCATGGTATGCACCCCGCTATGCTCTCCAGAGGGTATGGCAGGCAAACTCGCGGTTTTATGCATGTGGATGCCCAGAGCACTGCCTCCCAGGTTGGTGATGAGCCTCTAGAGGTGTATCGCACCTTTGGCGGAGCGATGCCGGTATTTGTGTGCGAAGACAGAGTACACGGTGCCAAGCGATTGCTACAGTCACACCCTGCTACCGAAGACGCCAAGATCGACATCCTTGTACTCGACGATGCCTATCAACATCGATTTATCCATCGCGATATCAATATCTTGCTCACCGATTACAGCCGGTTATATTCACGCGACAAGATGCTGCCCGAAGGCAGACTGCGCGAACTGCCGGAGGGCGCCGACAGAGCCGATATCATCATCGTAACCAAATGTCCCGACAGCCTGCCCCACGAGGATGCCAAGGCTATCCGACAGGAACTCCGTCCACAGCCTCGTCAGCACCTTTTCTTCTCAGCCATTGCCTACGAGACTATTGACGACCCCGATTTGGCCGACAAGGACATGCTCATCTTCACCGGCATAGCCAACCCCCAGCCGCTTATCAACCACTATGCGCCACGCTGCCGGTCGTTCCACACATTGCGATTCAGCGACCATCACAAGTTCAACGCGACCGACATCCGCCGTATATGCTCCGCGGCCGACAAGGCTCAGATAGTCATTACTACAGCCAAAGACTTCAGCCGATTGCCTCATCCGCTGCCTGCATCTCTGCAGGGCAAGCTACATGTGCAGCACATCGGCACACGCATACTCTTCGATCAGGAGGAAGATATGAAAAAACTTATCCTCAACAGCATTCCGCAATATTAGCCCTAAATTCCTAACCCCGTGTCCCAACGTACCGAAATATCCACTCTTGGCGAATTTGGTCTCATACGCCATCTTACCAATGACATTAAGCCCCAGCAGCCCACCACCGTCAAAGGTGTGGGAGATGACTGCGCAGTGATAAAAGCCCCTAACGGCGTGATGGTTGTCACCACCGACCTCTTGCTCGAGGGAGTGCACTTTGACCTTACCTATGTGCCGCTCAAGCACCTAGGCTACAAGGCCGCCTCGGTCAATATATCCGATATTTACGCCATGAATGCCCGTCCCACCCAGATGACAATCAGTCTTGGTGTGAGCAAACGTTTCTGCGTTGAAGACCTGGAGCAACTGTATGCCGGCTTGCGCCTTGCCTGCGAGGCTCACGGCGTTGACCTGGTAGGAGGCGACACCACATCATCGCTCACCGGCCTAACCATCAGCATCACTTGCATCGGTCAAGCCGAAGAGGATAAGGTGGTATATCGCTCCGGAGCCAAAGACACCGACCTTATCTGCGTAAGCGGTGACCTGGGAGCCGCCTACATGGGACTGCAACTGCTGGAGCGGGAAAAGGCTGTGTTTAGTCAACGGTCAGCTGATAGCCCCAATACCATCAACGATGATATACAGCCCGACTTCCAGGGCAAAGAATATCTACTGGAGCGACAGCTCAAACCCGAAGCTCGCGGAGATATTATCCTCAAACTAAGCGACGCTGGCATCAAGCCCACTGCCATGATAGACATCTCTGACGGACTAAGCTCTGAACTGCTACATATCTGCCACGAAAGCCACTGCGGATGCTCCATCTACGAAGAACGACTGCCTATCGACTACCAGACCGCCCTGCAAGCCGAGCAATTCAACCTCAGTGCCGTGACATGTGCACTCAATGGCGGCGAAGACTATGAACTACTCTTCACCGTAGCCCTTAAAGACTATGAGCGCATCTCCCAGATTGAGGGCATACACATCATTGGCCGCATCGAGCGGGAAGAGATTGGTGCTCAACTCATCACTCGCGACGGCCAGGAATACCCCCTGAAAGCACAGGGATGGCAACATCTATAAAATCTAATAATCGCCCTGCATTAAGCGCATGTTAAACCGAGCATCGCGCACATAGCCCTGCACATCAGGGTTGCGCAAAAACGACTCCGGAGCATGCTTAAGAATTTTTTCTATCTGCGGAGTGATCACCGGATAGAAATACTGGGCAGTATATTCCATAAAATAAATCGGACCTAGCACGTTATCACTATTGTCGGAAATAAAGCCCGTCCACAGTTTGTCGAGTTTTTCCTGCAGGTCCTCGTTGCGTTGCTCTATCTGTAGATGTGTGCTGGGACTGGAGCCCATCATTATCAGACGAGCCAGGCTTTGCGTGTTGTTCTGTATCTCGTTCTGTAGGCGGGCATTCTCATTGAGGAACTTATACAGCCGCTCGTTGAGATTGCCTCCCCTGACGGTCTGCTCCGTATCGGTAAAGCTAATCTGTATGTCGCCGCTCTCCAGCACTATCGGAAGCAGGCTGTTAGAGCCCATCCATATCTGAGCCATGCATACCGTATCGACATTACCCTCAAAGCCGAACTTGCCATGCACCACCTCCGAGGAGTCATAGGCACAGGGAACGTTGTCGGCGGTCATCACCTTTAGATACAGCACGTTGCCGTCATAGTTGTCCACAGAGGAATTACCCATAATGTTATACTGCTCGCTGCAAGCTGTTAGCAGTGAGATAACGAGTAATAGGGATATAGATATATATTTTCGCATGACTTTGACCGCTTCAGGCATAGAGCCTTAGGCAATTTCAACGTGCAAAATTATTTGTTTATCATCAAATCGCATAGCCTTTGGCGATATTTAAGCTCATTTTTAGCATTATTTTTGATTTACGCGGCGTGTTGCCATCTTTTTTAACACTTTATAGAAGCGATGTCGAAGAATTGTAGTATCTTTGCGGACGAAAAAAACTATATAAATACGATGGCAAACAACCGATACTACCGACTGAGCTACGAGCTCCATATCACTGAAGGCGACCAGCAAGAGCCGATGCTCGTTGAGAAAACCAACAAGGACAATCCTTTTGAGTTCGTCACCGGGCTGGGGTTCACATTACCCGACTTTGAAGCAAGCGTTGAGAGCCTGCAGACGGGTGATAAGTTTGAATTCACGATCCCGAAGGAAAAAGCTTACGGCGAATACGACGAATCACGAGTCAAGACACTCCCCAAGGACATCTTCCACGACGACCACGGCCATTTCGACATCGACAGCATCTATCCGGGCAACGTCATCCCTATGGTCAACGAAGAGGGGATGCAGTTTGAGGGACTGATCAAGGAAGTCGGTGCCGACAACGTGGTGGTGGACTTCAACCACGCTCTGGCTGGAGCTGACCTCCACTTTAGAGGCGAAATCCTTGATGCCCACGAAGCTACTCCGCAGGAAATCACCGCCTTCGTCAATGTCATGTCAGGCGAATGCAGCGGATGTGAAGGAGGCTCCTGCGATTGCGGACATTGCCATAAGTAAAGTTTAAAGTTGAGAGTTTAAAGTTTAAAGTTGAGAGTTGAATGAACACTTTTGGACACATATTCAGGCTCACCTCCTTCGGCGAAAGCCACGGCCCTGGCATCGGAGGAGTGATTGACGGTATGCCCGCCGGCATCGATGTAGATATCAACCTCCTGCAATGCGAGATGGCTCGCCGTCGTCCCGGTCAGAATATGCTCACCACTCAGAGGGCGGAAGCCGATGAGGTGGAACTCCTCTCCGGCATCTTTGAGGGCAAGACCACCGGCACCCCCATAGGGTTCCTGGTGTGCAACACCCAGCAGCAGTCCTCCGACTACGATAATATGAGGCAGCTCTTCCGCCCCTCGCATGCCGACTACACCTATCAGGCAAAATACGGTATCCGCGACCATCGTGGCGGCGGACGCTCCTCAGCTCGCGAAACCATCACCCGAGTGGTGGCAGGAGCCTTTGCCAAGATGGCACTTCGCCAACTCGGCATCACCGTTCAGGCCTACACCTCGCAGGTCGGCGACATCAAGCTCAACCGCGACTACACCGCTTACAACCTGCAGTTGGCAGAGTACAACCCCGTGCGCTGTCCCGACCAGGCAAAAGCACAGGAGATGGCCAACCTCATCAATGCCACCCGATTGGAGGGTGACACCGTGGGCGGAGTTGTCAGCTGCGTTATCAAGGGCTGTCCCGCCGGTCTCGGCGAACCCGTTGCCGATAAGCTCCATGCCCAACTCGGCGCTGCCATGCTTAGCATCAACGCAGCCAAAGGCTTTGAATACGGACTCGGCTTCAGCGGCGCCGCCGGCAAAGGATCTGAGCAAAACGACACCTTCGTGCCAAATCCCCAATCCTCAATGGTCGATGGTCAATCCTCAATGCTCAATGCTCAATCCTCAATGCTCAAT
>JAFZXF010000041.1 GCA_017616915.1 Bacteroidaceae bacterium | reverse complement strand
TGGGCAGAGATGTCTCGCTTATAGCGCAGCGACCTTTCCGCAGTCCTCACCACACAGTGTCGGACGTGGCGCTCATTGGTGGCGGCACCAATTTCAAACCCGGAGAAATCAGTTTGGCCCATAATGGAGTGCTCTTTCTCGATGAACTTCCCGAGTTTTCAAAGAGTGTGCTCGAGACTATGCGCCAGCCTCTGGAAGACCGCCACATCACTATATCGCGTGCCAAATACAGCATCGACATCCCGTGCAGCTTTATGCTCGTAGCAAGTATGAATCCCTGCCCATGTGGTTACTATAACCATCCCACTCATGCATGCAACTGCAATCCGGGACAGATTAAGCGCTATCTGGGAAAAATCTCCGGACCACTGCTTGACCGCATCGACATACAGGTAGAAGTAACTCCCGTGCCGTTTGATGACCTGAACAATGCCCCTGTGGGCGAAAGCAGCGCCACCATCCGAGAACGCGTAGTAAAGGCAAGAGCCATCCAGCTGGAGCGCTTTAAGAATTTCCCGTCGGTTCACTGCAATGCTCAGATGCCTACCAAACTGCTCAACGAATATGCCCGCCCAGAAGAAGCCGCTGCACAACGATTGCGTGATGCTATGATGCGTTACGACCTGTCGGCACGTGCTTATGACAGAATCCTAAAGGTTGCACGTACTATCGCTGATCTCGACGGCAGCCCCAATGTACTTGTTCGACACGTAAACGAAGCTGTGGGCTACCGCAACCTCGACCGCTCCAACTGGGGAGAATAAACACACAGATTACTTTCATATCGTCTCCTAACTGTTAACCACCGATAAATATGGCAAACTTAAAGTCATTGGTCAAGGACACGGCTATCTATGGACTGAGTAGCATAGTAGGCAGGTTTCTCAACTATCTGCTGGTGCCGCTCTATACAGCCAAGATATCGGCAGCTTCGGGCGGCTATGGAGTAGTTACCAATCTTTATGCCTATACTGCACTGATATTGGTGATATTGACCTTCGGAATGGAGACTACCCTATTCCGTTTTGCCAACAAGCAAGGAGAAAAGCCCGATACAGTATTCTCTATGGCCATGTTAATGATTGGAGTACTGACCGCAGTATTCCTTACTATAATCTACGGTTTCATCGGGGAAATCGGGGAGCTTATAGGTTATGGCAACCGGCAAAATCTGGTACTTATGATGGCAACTGTGGTGGCAATCGATGCGCTGCAAGCTATCCCCTTCTGTTACCTGCGATTCCAGCAGCGCCCGATAAAGTTCGCCACACTCAAACTGCTTTTTATTGTACTCAACATAGCCATTAACGTACTATATTTCATTGTACTGAAGAAGACTGACGTATTCTATGTCTTCAGCATCAACTTAGTATGTACGGCATTCGTCACCGTATTCTTCATACCTGATTTGCTACGTATCCGATGGAGTTTTGACGCGCGGCTACTACGCAAAATGCTTGCCTATTCGTGGCCCATACTGGTGCTGAGCATTGCCGGCATACTCAACCAGACTGCCGATAAAATAATCTATCCTTACGTCCGCAACGGTTTGCAGGGTGAAGTGGAACTGGGCATCTATGGAGCATGTGTCAAGATTGCCATGATAATGGCGATGATTACCCAGGCTTTCCGTTATGCCTACGAACCGTTTGTATTCGGCAAAGCCAACGACAAGGATAATCGCGAAACCTACGCCAAAGCCATGAAGTACTTTATAGTATTCACACTGCTAGCTTTCCTTGTTGTAGTGGGTTGGCTCGATGTGCTCAAGCATATCATAGGGCGCGACTATTGGGAGGGACTTGCAGCGGTACCGATAGTAATGGCTGCCGAGATTCTCATGGGCATTTATTTCAATCTCTCGTTCTGGTACAAACTGATTGACCGTACCATTTGGGGATTGTGGTTCTCACTTGCAGGCTGCCTGGTGCTTATAGCTGTCAACATTATCTTCATCCCTAAATATGGTTATATGGCATGCGCCTGGGGCGGAGTGGCCGGCTATGGCACAGCTATGCTCCTCTCTTACTTCGTGGGACAGAAGAAGTATCCAATCCGCTATCCTCTTCGAAGCATCGGCATCTACGTGCTTGTTGCCGCACTGTTCACTACGCTTATGATACTCATTCCCAAGACATGGCCCACATGGCTGCGCCTTATGATAAACACCGGACTGATTCTCCTGTTTATCGCCCATATCATATACCACGACTTCAGACCATTGCTCAATAAAATGGTCGCAAAGATACGGCGCAAATAAAAATAAGAGAAAGGATGTGCGTTCACATCCTTTCTCTCTTATTGCATTGTTTCAGCGCTACAGTTGCTCTAGGAAAGCTATGCGGCTTTCTGTCGAGGGGTGCGTGCTGAAGAGGTTACGAAACCAACCGCCTACTCCACCGCCTTTCACGGCCAGAGGCTGAATGATAAACAGCTGCTGAACATCCTCATGTCCGTCACGGGCAGCTAAGGGTGCTTCACTAATCTTTCGCAGGGCAGAAGCCAATGCGAGGGGATTACCGCATAGTTCTGCTCCACCTGCATCAGCCATATATTCGCGCTTGCGGCTTATGGCAAAGCGGGTAAGCAACGTGAAGAAGTATCCGATAGCAGCTAGCACCGCTGCGATCAGGAAGATGACGATGATTGCCGGTCCTCCGTTGGAATCACGACTACTGCGGCTACGGCTACGCCCTCCGCCAAAGAGGAACATATTCCATACTATACGCAGGGCTATGCTCATCAGTGCGGCCATTATGCCCACAAAGACTATGCTAACAATTAGCAGGCGGGTGTCGCGATTGCGAATGTGTGTCAACTCATGACCTACCACTCCGGCCAGCTCGTCGTCATCGAGCATATCACAGAGGCCTGTCGTTACAGTTACGGTGTAGGACTTCCTGTCAATTCCCGAGGCGAAAGCGTTGAGCTCCGGCGAGTCGATGATATTTATCTGCGGCATATCCATTCCGCAGGTCATCGTCAGATTCTCCACAATATTATATACTCGCGGATTCTCTTTGCGCTCAAGCGGCTTGGCGTTGGTAGCATGGCGTATCATGCCCGTATTGGCAAAGTATGCTATCGCAAACCAAATACCTACCACTGCCACAGCCCAGGGCACTATGCTGATGAAGTGATCCATAGCAAGGTTGGTCATCGCGCTTTGGGAGTAGTAGTAGGAGTCTTGAGTCTCCAGATACGCCAAAATGAAGCAGAAGGCCAACACCAATGCCACTATCACCGTTGGAAACAGTAATAGCAACAATGTGGAGCGCAGGTTGTTTTTGCGCTGTTGGCTGTATAGTCCTACGTATTTCATTAGAAGCTAATCTCGGGAGCCTTGTCGTAGGTGGCTCTCTCCTCCTTAGGAACCTCAAACATGGGCTCAGTGTGGAATCCAAACATATTGGCAAAGATGTTGGACGGGAAAGTCTGCACTGCGTTGTTGAGTTCCTTGGTAGCTGAGTTGAAGAAGCGGCGAGTAGCGGCAAGCTTGTTTTCGATGTCACTGATTTCGCCTTGCAGCTGAAGGAAGTTCTGGTTGGCCTTAAGGTCGGGATAAGCCTCCAGACTCACCTTGAGTCCTGCAAGTGCCGAAGTAAGCTGGTTCTCTGCCTGAATCTTGTCGTTGATGCTCGTAGCGTTCATAGCTGCAGCACGAGCGGCGGTAACATTCTCCAGCACACTCTTCTCATGAGCTGCATAGCCCTTCACGGTGGCCACCAGCTGCGGGATGAGGTCATGGCGCTGCTTCAATTGTACATCGATATTGGCGAATGCGTTTTCACGGTTGTTACGCATGCGCACAAGGTTGTTGTAGATGCTCACACACCATACCACGAGAATCACTACAATGGCAATGATAATAATAAGTGCAATCATGATTTTAATAATTAAATAGGTTTGTACGATTTTATTTATTTCGGTTGGCAAAAGTAAGTGTTTTTTTCTATTCCAAAGCCTAAGAATCATGAAAAAAGGAATATTTTACATTAAATTAACGTTATCTGTGAATAAAGTTGTATATTTGTCACCCGAATAGGAATAATAGTGCAAATATCATTTAGTCTTCAACATTTTTATTAACCATATTTATTAACCAAAAAACATTTACTCTAATGAAAAAGTTTTTACTTTTGATGCTCACCATCTTTATGGGAGCAATGTGGAGCAGTGTTGATGCCAAGTGGATCATTGGCGAGCGCAAGAATGCAAGCCAACTCCAACCGGGCGACACTATCGTGCTGGAGCAAGCCAGCAGGACCAAGTACTTGGAGTATTACCTCCAGGCTGTCGACAGTGAGAATGGCGTTGAGGTCCTCTCAGGATTTGGCGCCGGCTCAGCAGCCATCGTGGTACTTGAAGAGGGTCCTCTGGACGTCCGCACTGGCGCACCCACTGTTTACATCAAGCTTCTTGAAAGCGGTAAGTACATCGGTACCGACGACAACTGGGGCGACGACCATGGTTGCGGCGTTGTAGATGACCCCGCTGATGCTGCCAACTTCCAGATCCTCTCCTGCGGAGAAGACATCCCCTGGTCTAATGTTCACGGCTTTGATGAATACAAGAGCGAGGAGAACTACAAGAAGGATGAAGACGGCACCAAGTGGTACAGAGATCGTACTACCGGTGAATGGTTCAATTCTTCGATGTACAAGAAGGTTCAGAACTGGGAAACCAACAGCGACGGTCGCGGTTCTGACGAGAACTCCGTAGGTTTCTCCTGGAGCAAGCGCGAGGATAGTTTCAAGTACCTCGGCTACTGGTCCTCCATGAAGCCCAAGGTGCTGCTCTGGGAATACACTGACACCAACCAGTGGAACGCCTATGGCGCAACCTATGAGAAGAGCCTCCAGGATGACCTCCAGGCCCTCATCGAGATTTATCTGGAAGAGGGTGACTATGTTGCAGGTACCGACCCCGGTTTCTATAACGAGGAAGCCATCGACGCCTACAACCAGGCTATGCAGGACGCTCTCGAGACCTCCGTTGTCGGTGCTTCCGACGAGGAGTATCAGACAGCTATCGACAACCTTAAGGCTGCTCACGCTGCCCTGCCCGCTGCACGTGTTCCCCTCACCGACGGTTACTACTTCTTCGTAGTTGCCTTCGAGAAGTATCTCACTGAGTTCGGTCACGAAAAGGGTGCCTTTGTCAATGAGAATAAGGGTAAGCTCTATCAGAAGACCTTCGATCCCGAAAATGTTGACTTCGTATTCGAGGTTACTAAAGCCGAAGAAGACAACGAATACTGGGTAAAGAACTACGTTACCGATATGTATATTGGTACTCCTGACGACTGGTACGGTTGCAGCATCCCCGCTGCTCTTGATCAGGTAGAGCCGCAGAACCTCCGATACTACAGCGCTGGCACATCCACCGGTAAGTGGTTCTGGTCTAGCCACAGCCAGTATTGGTGCTCCTACACCTACCTCACTGATGCCAGCACTCCCGGCGACAATGACGGCGAGCTCTGGAACTGGGGACAGTGGGGTGACGGCGGCGTTGTAAGCGATCAGTACAACTGCTGGTATATCCGCAAGATTTCCGACGAACAGATGGAGAACTTCGAGGTACAGAAGGCTCAGCGCCAGCGTACCGCTCAGCTCAAGAGCCTTGTAAAGGAGGCTTCTGATCTCTATGCTAAGCTCTTCGTTTACGATACCGACTACTCTAACAAGCTCATCACCACCGTTAGCGGCGGTGCCGAAGAGGAACCCGCAGAAGATAACCAGGTTACCTTCTCCAATATTAGCGTACAGGGCTTGAGCTTTGCTGACAAGTATGAGTTCCTCATCGACGATGATGACACCACCTACATGCGTGGTTCCGGTTACATCACCATCAAGCTCAAGGAGCCGAAGCAGCACATTACCTTCGTTTATAACACCCGCGATGCCTCCGGTCACGGTTCAGATCCCGAATGGCAGGAGCGCGGCAATAACGAGCGTCCTGGACTCATCGACTTCTACGGCTATAACACCGTTGCAGGCGACACCGTCTTCGGTAGCGCTATCGGTACCGACATCAACATGGGCAACC
>JAFZXF010000040.1 GCA_017616915.1 Bacteroidaceae bacterium | reverse complement strand
TCAATCACCTCCGCAAGGTGGAGACCATACGACGGGGTGCAGCAGATAGCAGTAGTGCCGAGGTCCTGCATGAGCATTATCTGCTTCTCTGAGTTACCGGCTGAAGTGGGCAGCTGTACGGCGCCCAGCTTAGCAGCACCATCGTGAGCACCGAGACCACCGGTGAACAGACCGTATCCGTAACTTACTTGTACTACGTCTCCGGGACCAATATCACCCACGGCCAGTACACGGGCTACGCATTCTGCCCACATGTCGAGGTCGTTCTGGGTGTAGGTGCCCACTACGGGTTTGCCGGTGGTGCCGCTGGAGGCGTGGATACGCCTAATCTCGCTCATTGGCACAGCCTGCAGGCCATAAGGATACTCGTCTCTCAGGTCATACTTGGTAGTGAAAGGCAGTTTCACAACGTCATCCACACTCTTGATATCATCCGGTGTGATGCCAAGTTCGTCCATCTTCTTCTTGTAGAAGGGGACTTTCTCATAGCAGTTTTTGACAGTCTTGTGCAATCTCTCACTTTGCAGAGCCCGCATATCTTCGCGGCTCATGCACTCCATTTGTGGATTGTGAATCATAAAATATAGTGAATATAGTTAATCGTTTTTACTTGCTGCCACTCCGCAGTCAAACGCCTTGAGATTGGCTTCCACTACAGCTTCTCCCTTACGGGCAAATATAATGGCGATAGCTTTGCGCAGTTGCTCTACGCTGAGGATTTCAATATAAGGAGCAGCCATACCGAGCAGCACCATATTGGCACCTCGGGCATTGCCTGCATCTTTTGCTACGCTCTCAATATCGAGTTTCACCACACTTGGCATCGAGTCGAGTTCTGCCATCAGTTCGGTCTCGTCGGGGTAGTTGGGAATGTTGACGAAAGGCTTGCTGCTGGTCACGATAGTACCCTGCTTGCTGAGGTAGGGCAGGTAGCGCAGAGCCTCCATCGGTTCCATGGAGATGATAACGTCGGTCTCGCCCTGTGGAATCAGGTCGCTCCAGATGGGGTCGGTGCTAAGGCGCAGATTGCTCTGCACATCACCACCTCGCTGGCTCATGCCGTGAACTTCAGCCTGCTTCAGATATAGACCTGCCTCGGTGCAGGCTTCACCTATGATTGTAGCGATTGAGAGGATGCCTTGTCCGCCCACACCGCAAAGAATGATATCTTTCTTCATTTGAAATATGAGATTAGGGGTTTGATATTTACTTCGCACCGGCCTTGCGCTCACGAGCATGGCGAGCGGCGGTCTGTATGCATTCGCGTCGCGGTATGATTACACTTACGCCCTCATAAGCTATCTCATCGCGGATGAGTTGGGCAATAGCGGGGATGTTCTTGGGCAGCGGTGTTACCACATGCAGATGGGCGGGATCCATGCCGAGTCCTAGGCAGATAGCCTCATATTTGTTGGTGCCGGCAGAGTCCTGACCGCCGGTCATGCCGGTGGTGAGGTTGTCGCGGGGGAGTACCGTGATGCTGGAGTTTTCGTTGATGGCATCCAGCAGGCCGGTCATGCCGCTATGGGTAAAGGTGGAGTCGCCAATCACTGCAATGGCGGGGCGCAAACCGGCATCAGCAGCACCTTTGGCCATAGTGATAGATGCACCCATATCCACACAGCTGGCAAGTGCCTTGAATGGTGGCAGAGCTCCCAAAGTGTAGCATCCGATGTCACCGAATACGCGGGCATCAGGATATTCGTCGATTATCTCGCGCAGAGCACCATACACATCTCTGTGACCGCAGCCCTGACAGAGCTGTGGCGGGCGTCCTGCCAGATTCTTGGCTGTGTTGTAAGCGGCCTTGCTTGATTTGCCAAGCGCTACTCCTACACTGTCAGGAGTCAGCTCTCCGGTGCGGGGTAAGTCGCCGGTGAGGCGGCCTTTCACGATGTAGTCCTTACCCAGCAGTGCCTTCACGGCCTCTTCCACCACGGGCTGACCGTCTTCCACCACCATCAAGCTGTCGCTCATCGATGCCAGTTCTTCTATGGCTTTGGCGGGCAGTGGATATTGGCTCACTTTGAGTACGTTCATTGTGTCACCCACTGCCTCGTGTACGTAGTTGTAGCCGATGCCGCAGGCAATGATGCCGAGCTTCTTGCCATTGACCGTTGGGAATTCTTTTTTGTTGTATGCCGATTGTTCGCTGGCCTGCATCATGGCGTCCTGCTTACTGATGAGGTCGTTGTAGTTGCGCTTGGCGTTGCCCGGTAGCAGCACCCAGTGAGCGTTGTCGGTGGCGGGACTGAAAGCGTTCTCTTGCTTCGGAGCCTGCACTTCCACTGCAGCACGGCTATGTGCCAGTCGGGTCACGATGCGCATCAGCACCGGCTCCTTCAACTCTTCACTCAGCGCGAAGGCTGTGCTCATCATATCGTAAGCCTCCTGCTGGTTACTGGGCTCAAAGACGGGTATCATGGCAAACTTACCGTAGAAGCGACTGTCTTGCTCGTTCTGGCTGGAGTGCATCGACGGGTCATCGGCAGCGAGCACTATCAGTCCGCCGTTTACTCCGGTGATGGCGCTGTTGATGAAGGCATCTGCACAAACGTTCATGCCCACGTGCTTCATACACACAAGTGCCCGTTTTCCGGCATAGCTCATGCCCAGTGCAGCCTCCATCGCTGTTTTCTCGTTGGTGGACCAATGGCTATGGATGCCTCGCTCCTTAGCGAGCGGGTTGGTCTGAATAAACTCAGTGATCTCTGTACTTGGAGTACCCGGATAGGCATACACACCGCTCAATCCCGCATGGATGGCACCCAGTGCAATAGCCTCGTCTCCGAGCAAAAGTTTCTTTTCCATATTTTATCTGACAATTTTAGTTATTTCTTCTATTCTGGACTTGTATATTCAATCTGGACTTATATCTAAAGCCGGTCCGTGACCGGTCAATGCCTTGTGCATTGCGAACCGAAGCAAGCTCGGTCACGCCGTCTTGAAAAAGCAAGGATGCTTTTTAGGCGTGGGTGCTGATTAGCGAAGGTGAGAGTGTAAGCGGCAATGTTCAATGTTCAATGTTCAATGTTCAATGCTCAATGTATAGTCGTCTCTATCTTTTAGGAATGGGAATTTCTTGCGCAGCTTCATCAGTGCCGGCATATCTATGTCTGCGGTTATCGCCTCGCAGCTATCAGCAGAGGCTTCCTTTATCGCTGTGCCGTCGGGGCCTATTATGGCACTGCATCCGCCAAACAGTCCTCCCACTCTGTTAACTCCCACCACGTAGCACTGGTTCTCGATGGCCCTTGCCTTAAGCAGCGTGCGCATCGGCTCAATACGTAGTGTGGGCCAGTTGGCCACGTAGATTATGCAGTCGTAGTCCTCCTGGTTGCGACTCCATGCAGGAAATCTCAGGTCGTAGCATACCAGTAGCATGATCCTCACGCCTCGGTATTCCACCACGGTGCGTTCCTGTCCTGCCGCGAAGGCCTTGTCTTCGCCTGCTAGAGTGAATAGGTGGTGCTTGTCGTAGTGGCTGACCTTTCCGTCGGGCTCGGCAAAGTAGAAACGGTTCAGGTATTGACCATTCTCTAATCTCACCGCCATACTTCCTGCTACGGCAGCGCCGCACTCCTGAGCCATGCAGCTCATCATCCTACGGGCATCGGGTTCTGTTACGGCACACTGCTGTGGGTCCACGGTAAAACCCGTGTTCCACATCTCCGGCAATACATAGAGGTCGCTACCCTTGTGGGCGGCAATCATCTGCTTTGCCTCATCGCATGATACAATACCGGTCTGTATCGCCGTAACTATCATTTTCACTATTTATAAAAATAAATCGCGCAAAAATAATTATTTTTTTTCAAAAGATAGATTTTTTACCCCATAAAAATGTAAATTATACCTATTTATAATAATAAAAACCGCAAAATTGTAACTTTGCGGTTTCATATGTGGGACTGGGATTCTTCAATTTTTCAATCCTTCAATCCTTCAATCCTTTACAGTTCCAGGTCTCCGTCGTGAATCTCGTGCCAAGGCAGTCCCTGCTTGTTGAGTTCGTCCATAAACGGATCGGGGTCAAACTCTTCCACGTTGTGCACTCCGGGCTTGTTCCATAGACCGAGGGCAAACATGCGGGCACCGATGCAGGCCGGCACACCGGTGGTGTAGCTCACTCCCTGCATGCCCGTCTCTTCGTAAGCGGCTTGGTGCGAGCAGTTGTTGTAAACATAGTAGGTATGCTCCTTACCGTCGTTGCCGATGCCTCGTATGCGGCAACCTATGCTGGTCTCGCCGTCGTAGTTGCGGCCCAGCTCCTGCGGATTGGGCAGCACAGCCTTGAGGAACTGCAAAGGCACAATCTTCACTTTAACCATTGAACATTGACCATTGACCATTGAGTCAGCCAGAGGAGCTTCGTACTCCACCTCATCGATGCGGCTCATGCCAATATTCTGTATCACGTCGAGGTAGGTGAGATACTGCTGTCCGAAGGTCATCCAGAAACGTGCTCTCTTGATGGTGGGGTAGTTGATCACGAGGCTCTCTATCTCTTCGTGGTGCAGCAGGTAGCTCTCGCGGGGCCCTATGTTGGGGTAGGTGAGTGGCTGGTGAATCTCCATAGGCTCGGTCTCGATGTATTTGCCATTTTCGTAGTAGAGACCTTTCTGCGTTATCTCGCGGATGTTGATTTCCGGGTTGAAGTTGGTGGCGAACGCCTTGTGATGGTTACCCGCGTTGCAGTCCACTATGTCGAGATAGTGTATCTCCTTGAAGTGGTGCTTGGCGGCATAGGCGGTGAAGATGCTCGTCACTCCCGGGTCGAAGCCGCAACCGAGAATGGCGCAGAGTCCGGCCTTTTCGAAGCGCTCGCGGTATGCCCACTGCCACGAGTATTCGAAGTGCGCCTCGTCCTTGGGCTCGTAGTTGGCTGTGTCGAGATAGTTGCATCCTGTCCGCAGACAAGCCTCCATGATGGTAAGATCTTGGTAGGGCAGCGCGAGGTTCATCACCATGTCGGGCTTGAACTCGCTCATCAGCGCCACCAGTTCTTCCACGTTGTCGGCATCCACTCGTGCAGTCTTGATGTCGGGTCGTCCAATGGCGCGCACAATGTCATCGCACTTGCTCTTTGTGCGGCTGGCAATCATTATCTCTCCAAACACGTCAGTGTTCTTTGCCACCTTATGTGCGGCGACGGTAGCTACACCGCCCGCACCGATAATCAGTATTCTCTTCATAATATTATAGTTTTTCAATTCTTCAGTTTTTCAATTCTTAATAATTTCGGGGCACAAAATTACGAAAACATTTTCATATCCCGAAAATATTGCGAGTTTTTTTATTTTTTCTTGATATTGTTCTAAATACCGAATAAATGGGAATTTGACGTCTTGAGAAACAAATTATACACGACTGGAATATGTCTTAGAGGGTTCGCCTTTCATTTTTATGGCCATAGAAAGTCATTTTGATGGGCATTGAAACGCATTTGAAAGCCCTTTCAAATGTATTTTTAAGGGCATAGAAAATTTTTCCGCACGTTCTTTCTTACGGCGATGGTGTCATTAGCTCAATTCCGCACTAACTTTATCAGATTAAGAACGATTTATGTTTAGGATGGTTGTCTGTTTACAAAAATAATCATGTGTGTTTTTAGTTTGGCACACCTCTTGCATAATTGAAAGGCGAGAGATTCACAAACAACAAAAACAAAAACTAAAAACAATACTATTATGGGAAAAATTATTGGAATTGACTTAGGAACCACCAACTCCTGCGTATCAGTATTTGAGGGCAGCGAGCCGGTAGTAATCGCTAACAGCGAAGGTAAGCGCACTACTCCTTCGGTAGTGGGCTTCGTAGAGGGTGGCGAGCGCAAAGTGGGTGATCCCGCCAAGCGTCAGGCCATCACTAACCCCACACGCACCGTGTACTCCATCAAGCGCTTCATGGGCGAGAAATACGACCAGGTGCAGCAGGAGGTATCACGCGTACCTTATTCAGTAGTAAACGTGGGCGGTATGCCGCGCGTTGATATCGACGGACGTCAGTACACCGCTCAGGAGATCTCTGCCATCATCCTTCAGAAGATGAAGAAGACCGCTGAGGATTACCTCGGCCAGGAGGTCAAGGAGGCTGTCATCACTGTGCCCGCTTACTTCAGCGACTCACAGCGTCAGGCCACCAAGGAGGCCGGTCAGATTGCCGGACTCGACGTGAAGCGTATCGTCAACGAGCCTACCGCAGCAGCTCTGGCCTATGGTCTCGACAAGAGCGACAAGGACATGAAGATTGCTGTGTTTGACCTTGGCGGCGGTACCTTCGATATCTCAATCCTTGAGTTTGGTAGCGGCATGTTTGAGGTGCTCTCCACCAACGGTAACACTCACCTTGGCGGCGACGACTTCGACCAGGTAATCATCAACTGGCTAGTGGATGAGTTTAAGAAGGACGAGGGTGCTGACCTCAGTGCCGACCCGATGGCTATGCAGCGCCTCAAGGAGGCTGCAGAGAAGGCCAAGATAGAGCTTTCTTCCACCACCACTACCGAGATCAACCTGCCTTATATCACTGCCACCGGCGGTGTGCCCAAGCACCTGGTTAAGACTCTTACTCGTGCTAAGTTTGAGCAGCTGGCTCACAACCTCATCCAGGCTTGCCTCGAGCCCTGCCAGAACGCTATCCGCGATGCCAAGATATCCACTTCGGACATTGACGAGGTAATCCTCGTGGGCGGTTCGAGCCGTATCCCCGCTGTGCAGCAGCTTGTGGAGCAGTACTTCGGCAAGGCTCCCAGCAAGGGCGTTAATCCCGACGAGGTAGTTGCCGTAGGCGCTGCCATCCAGGGTGCCATCCTGAACCGTGAGGAAGGAGTGGGCGATGTAGTGCTCGTGGATGTTACCCCGCTGTCGATGGGTATCGAGACACTGGGCGGCGTGATGACCAAGCTCATCGAGGCTAACACCACCATTCCTTATAAGAAGACCGAGACCTTCTCCACCGCTGCCGACAACCAGACGGAGGTAACCATCCACGTACTGCAGGGCGAGCGCCCAATGGCAGCCCAGAACAAGAGTATCGGTCAGTTCAACCTCACCGGCATCGCTCCGGCTCGTCGTGGTGTGCCTCAGATTGACGTAACCTTCGATATCGATGCCAACGGTATCCTGTCGGTTAGCGCCAAGGACAAGGCCACCGGCAAGGAGCAGGCCATCCGCATCGAGGCCAGCAGCGGTTTGAGCAAGGAAGAGATCGAGCGTATGAAGGCAGAGGCACAGGCCAATGCCGAGGCTGACAAGAAGGAGCGTGAGGCTATCGACAAGAAGAATCAGGCTGACTCAATGATATTCCAGACCGAGAACCAGCTGCAGGAGCTTGGCGACAAGCTGCCGGCTGACAAGAAACCCGCCATCGAGGCAGCCCTCCAGAAGCTGAAGGATGCCCACAAGAGCGGCGACATCGCAGCCATCGACGCTGCTATTGCCGAGCTCAACCAAGCATGGCAGGCTGCCAGCGCCCAGATGTACCAGCAGGGTCAGCAGCCCGGCGCTCAGAGCGGACCGCAAGGCGGTGCTCAGCCCGGTGCAGATCAGGGCGGCACACAGAGCCAGGGAAAGGAAGATATCCAGGACGCTGATTTCGAAGAAGTGAAGTAATTCATGAAGATATTAGATTTTTCTAACCTTAAGGGCGACCTCTTCGGTGGTATCACTGCCGGTGTGGTCGCCCTGCCTTTGGCTTTAGCCTTTGGCATTCAGGCCTTTGGTGGCATCGACTCTCCCTCGGCAGCCTCTATCGGGGCGCTGGCGGGCTTGGTGGGTGCCACGATGCTTGGTTTCTTTGCCTCGTTGCTAGGCGGTACTCCCAGTCAGATTAGCGGTCCCACCGGTCCGATGACGGTAATCACCGCTAGCCTCATCAGCGGCATCTGGGCTGCGCAGCAGAGCTTTGCGGCGGTAATCATAGGCATGTCGATGGCAGGCCTGTTTTGCGGTTTGTTCCAGATACTGTTTGGAGTCATCAAGATAGGCAAGTACGTTCGCTACATCCCCTATCCGGTGCTGTCGGGCTTTATGAGCGGCATCGGAGTGATCATCATTCTGCAGCAGCTCTATCCGCTCATCGGGCTCAAGTCGCCCGTTCTGGTGGTGGATATGGTGACGCAGTTCTACGACCACGCCTCCGCCGGCATTTCGCTCACAGCGCTCTTCATCGGTCTGGGGGCTATAGCTATCATATACCTATGCCCCCTGATAACCAAGAAGTTGCCTGCCACTCTGGTGGCTCTGGTGGTTATGACGGTGGTGTCGATACTGGTAGGCTTCCCCGAGCAGCTCACCATCGGTAATATCCCGTCGGGACTGCCTAAGCCATTCTTTGCCAGCCTCGATGTGAGCGGCGTGGACTGGGGACAGCTGCTCATGGCGTCCATCGTGCCCGGCTTGACTCTTGCCGGACTGGGCTCTATTGACACGCTGCTCACCTCCGTAGTGGCCGACAATATCACGAAGATGCGCCACGATAGCAACCGCGAACTCATAGGGCAGGGAGCGGGCAATATGCTCGCCGGCCTCTTTGGCGGCATCGCGGGAGCCGGCGCCACCATGCGTACCGTTGTCAACGTGAAGAGCGGCGGTCGCAGCCGTCTGAGCGGCATGACCCACTCGGTGCTGCTGCTTGCCATCCTGCTGGGGCTTGGCGGCCTGGTGCGCTATGTGCCGCTCTCGGTGCTGGCCGGCATCCTCATCAGTGTGGGTGTGGGCATCATCGATTTCAAGGGTTTCAAGGACCTGTTGCGCATCCCTCGTGCTGATGCTTTCGTGCTGGTCACGGTGTTTCTGCTCACCGTGTTTGTTGATTTGCTCACGGCTGTGGGCATCGGTATGGTGATAGCCTGTGTGCTGTTTATGAAGCGTGCCAGCGACCTTGTGGAAGGCGGCTACAGCAGTCAGGAGATGACGCATGCTGACCAAGAGAGTCCTTGGGACGGCGAGGACGACATCCCCGACGCGCTGGCTCATAAGATATTCATCCAGCGGCTCAACGGTCCCATCTTCTTTGGCACCATCACGGGTTTCCAGCAGGTGATGAACGAAGTTCCGGCTGATGCAAAGATAGTGATTATCCGCATGCGACGGGTGAGCTTCATGGACCAGTCGGGCCTCTATGCTATGGAGACGGCCATCAAGGATTTGCAGGCGCGGGGTGTGGAGGTGCTGATGACGATGATACAGCCTCAGCCGCTGTATATGTTGCGCACTCTCGACGTCATCCCTGCGCTGGTGCCTGAGCGCCACACGTTCCGTTCGTTTAAGGCCTGCACGCGTTATTTGAAGAAGACTTTGCCCGGGGAGCCGTCGTAGCTCCAGGGCGTGCATTTTTGCTTATATGTGAGGGGCATCCCGATGGGGTGATGCCCCTTTCAGATTTATTTTATTGGTTTGAAAATCGATTTTTTCCATAGATTTCTTGCAGTTTGAAAAAAAAGGTGTAATTTTGTCGCAGCAATTCAGCCTTGAGATGGTCAATGTTAAGACAATACTCTTGCTGATGCTCATGGTGCTGACACAGTCTGTGAGCGGGCAGGGCAGCGACAACAGATCTAAACAGGAACGAATAAAACCTACTACTATGGATACAACAATCTACAGCTTCACTGTACAGGACGGCAAAGGAATGCCGATGAGTCTGCAGCGCTACGAGGGCAAGGTGATACTGGTGGTGAATACTGCCAGCCGCTGCGGCTTCACCCCGCAGTATGACGAACTGGAGTCTTTGTATAAAGAATTCCACAAACAGGGCTTTGAGATACTGGACTTCCCCTGCAACCAGTTTGGCAACCAGGCTCCTGAATCCAGTGAGGAGTACACCGCTTTCTGCCAGCTGAACTACAAGACCGAGTTCCCGCAGATGCGCAAGATCGACGTGAACGGTGCTAACGAGAGCCGCCTATATACGTGGCTCAAGGCACAACGTGGTTTCGCCGGCTTTAACCCGGAGCACAAGCTGACTCCGTTGCTGGAGAGGATGTTTGACAAATCCGACCCCGAGTGGCGCAACAAGAGTGACATCAAGTGGAATTTCACGAAGTTCCTGATTGACCGTGCGGGCAGGGTGGTGGAGCGCTTTGAGCCTACCTCCGGCGCTGAGGAGATGCGCCCGCTAATACTGAAGACATTGTCAAATAAATAAAATAGGAAATTATGAAAGAATGTCCCAAATGTCATAAACAATATGAGGATAACAAGAACTTCTGCCTTGTGGACGGCCAGAAGTTGGTGGAAGTGGTAGCTCCGCAACCGGCAGCACCAGCACCTCAGCCTGCGGCTCCTGCCAAGCCAATGAAGGAATGCCCGAAGTGTCATAAGCGGTACGAGATGGACAGAAATTTCTGCCTTGCAGACGGTCAGAAGTTAGTAGAAGTGGTAGCTCCGCAACCGGCAGCTCACCCTAAGCCTGCGGCACCTGTACCAGCTCCGCAGCCTGCGGCTCCTGCCAAGCCAATGAAGGAATGCCCGAAGTGTCATAAGCGGTATGAGATGGACAGAAATTTCTGCCTTGCAGATGGTCAGAAGTTAGTAGAGGTTGGTGCGGCTACTCAGCCGGCACCAAAACCAATAAAGGAGCCTAAGCCAGTAGTACCGCCTGTAGCTCCTCAACCTAAGCCTGCTGCACCTGCACCAACTCCGCAGCCCGTTGCTCAACCTAAGCCTGCTGCACCTGCACCAGCTCCTAAGCCAGCTCCCAAACCCAAGAAGCCGGTTGACCCGAAGAAGAAGGCTCGAAGGAAGAGATGGATAATAACACTAGTGGTGCTCCTGTTGTTGGCTGGAGGTGCTGTCGCTGCCTATTTCTTTATCTACAACGCTGCGAGCTATCTGAATGCGACCCCAGGCATGGTACAGACTGGCAAGAGCGGCGGTACAGTGAAAGCTACTGTGAGCTACGACGGATATATGTGGTCGGTGGCTGATGCGCCCGAATGGGTGGAGACCGACAAAGACGGCAATGAACTGCAGATAAGCGTCGCCCCGAACAACAGCGGGACGAGCCGAGTGGGGGCGATTATGCTGAAGAGCGGTAATGTCACAACTCGGGTAGAGGTATCGCAGTCGGCTTACGTGACCTTCATTACACCGTCGGTTAGTTCTCTGACATTCAGCCGCAACGGCGGTACACAGACATTTGCCATCAAGACGGATGGCGGCGGAGCCTCATTTGAGTGTCCCGACTTTGTAACAGCGGAACTTCGCAACGATACGGTAGTGGTAAAAGCAAGCGCCAATAATGGAAACTACCGCAATGGCACCCTAGTGGTGAAGGAGGACAATATCCGCACCACGTTGATGGTGGAGCAGACGGGCGCATGTCCCATATGTCAGGGTAGCGGCAAGGTGCAATGCACCAACTGCAATGGCACGGGACGCTTTACTTACGGTCGTACGAAGGTGACGTGCGTAGGTTGCTCGGGGACCGGTCAGGCAGCTTGTGACGAATGCAACGGCACGGGCGAAATTGGAGCCAACTAGAGCTAATAAGTATCGGTAGAGAACCAGTCAAAGTCGGCGTAGCCGGTTGTTGACTGGCCGTTGCTATAGCAGAAGAGCCCGAAACGAGCGCCTACAAAAACGCTGAGATTAAATCCTAGAGTGGTTTGTTGCCCGATAGGGTTAAAGACCTTATCATCGAGTGAATAATAGAACTGGGTGCGACTGGTGGCATAGCTGACAGTCGCGCGCAGGTAAACGATGCTGTCTATGGGTGCAGTCTCGGTCTGCATGGCGGGTGTGAAACTGCGGTTGGTGGTGAGCTGATCTTGCTGCCACACCAGGCGTTTCGCCCCGTTGCTTATCTCGACGGCTATCAGTGCGTAAGGATCTTGCAGGATGCAGATGCCGGCGCGGTCGCCTTCTTGCAGTTGGCTAGCATCGATGCGCACTGTGCCACAGGAGGTTAGCGGCTTGCCTGTTACGGAATCGCGATAGACGAAGATGCGTTGCGTAAGGGTGTTGCGAGCCTGAGTGAGACGGTCGGTAGTGCTGCATGTCTTGAGACGTAGCCACCCAGGTCGCTCGGTGAGACTCCACGCCTTGTTGTCGGGGTTGTGGTTCCACTGCCACTGCATGCCCAGCGTGCGCTCCGTGAAATCGTCGCTGGTGGGGAGAGGAGATTGAGTATTGAGCATTGAACATTGAGCATTGCCGCTTACGCTCTCACCTCCAATATCAGCACCCGCGGCTAAAGAGCCCCCCGGCTCTTTCGAGACGCCGCGACCGAGCTTGCT
>JAFZXF010000039.1 GCA_017616915.1 Bacteroidaceae bacterium | reverse complement strand
TCGTCGCTGGGGCGGAAGGCGCTGGCGATGAGTCCCACGGGTTTCACGGGTGCTCCCCAGCCGTTGTTGCTCATGGTGTCAAGCTGTCGCTCGGTCTTACGCTGGAAACGATATTTACCGGGGTTGCCGTCCTTGTGCTGCTGGTCGCGGAAGGTGGCGAGGATGTTCTGAATGGCTTGGATCCACGAGTCACCGAAGACCGATGTGTCGCCCGTCACGGTCCAGTATTCATAAGCCAACCGGATGACATAGCAGAGGGAGTCGATTTCCCATTTGCGCTCGTGCAGCTCGGGCTTCATATCAGTCATATCGCTCATCCAGCCGCCGTTGGGATTGGGTTCCTTGTTGAAGGCGTTGGCATAAGGGTCGATATTGATGCATTTAAACTGTCGCAGCACCACGCCGGCCAACATGCTCTTCAAGTGTTTGTCCTGGGGGGCGAGCTTGACATAGGGGAACACCTGGGCTCCGGAGTCGCGCAACCACATCGCATGAATGTCACCGGTATAGACGAACGTGTCGGGCAGTCCGTCGGCATCGCTTTCGGTGTAGTGAACCGTCGTATCGATGGTGTTAGGGAAGCAGTTGACGAACATCCACGCAAGGCGCAGATTGGTGAGCTGCTTGACAATCTCCTTAATCTGTTTCTCGACGGCATCGGAGCGGAAGAGTCGCTCGGCCTCAGCCGGTCGGTTGTTGACCTTCAACACGTCGGCCTTCACCGTCGGGATATCCGGGGCAAGTGCTTCGGTGCGTGTCTCACGGGCAGCAGATACCTTCGACAGGCTCAGCACAGGTGCGGAAAAGGAAAGGGAGGCCACGAGGGCGCAAAGAACAATTTTTTTCATTATGAGTTCTGTTTAGTATTGAATTCGGTTGCAAAGTTAGGGATAATAGTTTGTTGAGAAGGATAAAAACGGGTCAAAAGATTAAAAAAACGTGTCATCTTTCATTCCTTTTGCTAGTTGCATCGTTTCTGCCGGTCCTGTATATAGATGCCGTGAACGGGTGCTTGTGAAAGCCTCCTTCCTGTGAGGTCAAAAATATGGTGGCTGATGGAGCTGCGATTGGCCGTTCCGTCGCTCACCTCGTTGATTGCAGTGGTCACCTCTTCATCGGTCTTGACGAACTCCCATATGCTACCCCCCCATTCGTAGGGCTTGAGGAGAATATAGGTCCATGAACGCGGATTGGTGTACCAGCTGTAAGTGCCCGACTTGGAGAGAATTCCTATACCTGTTTGATTCTGATCAGTGGTCACAGCGGCGAGCTTCCAAGCGTAGTCCTGGCCGACTTTCACGCGTTGTTCGTCGGCATCGGAAGCCACATAGGCAGGGGTTTCGGTGGCTTTATTGATGAGACCTACTGTGCCGTCATCGTGTCTGTCGATGCGCCAGCGGAACGTGTCGCCATCACCGAGCGTCTTGGGCAACAAGCCGCTGGTGTTGGGATTGTCTGAAGCGTAGTAGGTGTCGAAATAGACGTTGCGGATGAGGTAGTAATACGCAGGATCGATAAGGCCAAGAGGTGTTGTTCTCTCCATGCTCATGAATTGAGCATAGCGCGCCGCTATGTCGAGGTAATCCTGCTGGCTCACCGTGCCTTGGTTGAGCTTCATGCGAGCTTCGTCCAGAACCTGAGTCTGCAGAAACTCAAGGGCTTCTACCGTGGGTTGTCCGATGAGTCCGGGTGTGGCTTCCTCGAGCACGATTTCTGCCTTGGCCACAATCTTCTCGACCCATGGGCGATAGTCGGTAATCTCCTCTATGCGCCAAGTGCCTGGGTAGCAGAGTGCAGAATCTGTAGAGGCGACGAGCGTGAGGTCGCGCCCCGAGAGATTAGCATAAAGATTGTAGCGGCTGCGCTTGATATTCACCACGCCGGGAATATAGGTGTACGTACCCGAAGGTTTTGTTGCCTTGCGGATCACCAAGTTACTGCCCGAGGCGTTGTTCACCCTCACTGCACTGCCATTGCTGGTTGATATATTGATAGCATTGCCTGTCAAGACACTTACTATTTGATAGCTACCATCGTCCTGAGGCACGAACTGCCATAGTTCCTCCGGTTCCGTCTGCTGTGTGTAATGAAGCGCCAACGTATTGTCCTTGACGTAAAGCGATGAGCCGTTGAAGCGCTTACTGAAATAGGTGGAAGCGCTCACGATCTTGTACAAGCAGTCGGCCTTCGGAAGGATGATGGGAGCGGACTTGTAAGTTGAGAGTTGAGAATTGAGAGCTGAGAGAGCGGCTTGTCCCTCGGGAGACCCCTCGGGAACCGCAACTGAGCGGAGGGCATCGAGGGCGGAACGAAGGGCATCAGCTTCGGCGGCGGAGGGATAACCTACGGCACCTGGGTTGCTGTTGGCAAGAATGTCCTCGGCCTCGGCGATGGCAGCCTCAGCAGGCGTCAGCTCCTTTGGCTCGAAATAATGCGGAGCGTATGTGATATTCTTGGCCTGAAGCACTGCTTCATGATGCTGCAGACGTTTATAGAAACCAAGGAAGTTCTTCTTCGATGTGGGCAGCCAGGCAATCTCGCTCAGGGCGAGGAGGCGCGGGTAGTATTGGTACTCGGCCTCACGGTTAGAAGTGCAGCTCTCAGTCCATAGGTTGGCTTGTGTCCCGA
>JAFZXF010000002.1 GCA_017616915.1 Bacteroidaceae bacterium | reverse complement strand
GTTACCGCTTCGCTCAGAAGTTAACGCCCGCAAGCGGGCTCGAAGTTAACGAAGTTAACGACGATAGTCAGACTAATGTCGAACAGCCAACGGCTGTGATAACTTCGAGCGGCAAAGCCGCGATAACTACAATAACTTCTTAACTTCTAACATGAAAGATTGGGGGTTTACTTGAATTTCTTCTCTTCGCGGGGGTTACGGAAGTAGATCTTGTTGTCGAGCATTTCCTGCTCTGCCATGAGGCTGGGCTTGGGCATGCGCTCATAGAAGCGGGAGATCTCGGTCTGCTCGCGGTTGTCGAACTCCTCCTCGAGGGTGTCGCTCTTGCTGCCGAACTCCTTGAGCTTCTGGGTGAGGTCGGTCTTGATATCTGCGGAGATCTGGTTGGCACGCTTGCTCATGATCACTACGCTTTCATAGATATTGTTGGTGGTCTCGGCGAAGTCCATCAGGTTGCGTGTCTTAGTGGTTGTGGGGGCATTGGTTTTCTTGTAGTCCATTTATTTATAGAATTTAGAATTTATACTATGGGATATTATATCTGCTCGTTGGCGTACTTCTCGAGTCGCTTGCTGCGGAGCTCCTTCTGTGCCTTCTCAAAGATGGACTTGGCGTCCTTGAGGTACTTGGACTGGGGGAACTCGTTGACGAAGCCGTAGTACTCATCGACGGTGTCGCTGTAGCGCTCGTACTTCTTCTGCTCCACGCTGCGGTCGGCAAGCTGGCACTTGGCTCGCAGGATGAGTATGGCGAAATCCTCCTTGCGGGGGGAATAGGGATAGTCGTTGATGGCATTCTTGGCGGTAACCACGCATGCCTCGTAGTTGCTGCCGCCCTGCAGGCAGTTGAGGAAGTAGTCGCCGAGGTCGAAATAGAGCTTGGCGGAGAGGTACTCCTTCTCGACGAGCTTGTCCTGCATCTGGAAGAGGAGGGTCTGCATGTCGTCGTAGTACTTGCTGTTGGGGTTAGACTCCATGGCGGCCTGCAGCTCCTTGATGGCTACGATGGTCTCTGACTGGTCGAGCTTGGCGGGGAGAGTTGACTCGCAATATGACTTGGCGGCATAGAAGCGTGCCTCGTCAACGTAGCGACCGCTGGGATATGAGCGGTTGTAGTAGCGCTTGAAGACTTCGCTGGCTGCGTCGTAGTCGTGGACATTGTAGTTGCACATGCCCATCAGGAACATGGCCTCGTCGCCGGAAGCGGTGTTGCGCATGGCGGGCAGGATGTTGTCGAGTATCAGGGCCGCATTGCGGTATTTGCCCTCAGCGAACTGCTGCTTGGCAACCTCGAATTTATAGAATATATCAGGGTTTTTGGTGATGCTGTTGATGCTGTGGCAGGAGCTTAGCAAACCTACCGCGACAACGAGTATGCAGAAGATATTTCTCAGTTGAGTCATAAACTCTTTTTCAGTCGGAACAAAATTCGAGCGGCAAAATTACAACTTTTCTGCCAATCCCGCAAATGCTTTAATATTTTTTAGCACAAATGCGTTGTTTTTTACATCTTTAGGGGGCGAAGGCGGGCTTTCACTCTGCCATTACCGACAGCTCTGCACCCGAAGCGTAGTCGTCGCCGGCCTGACTGGAGAGTGCACGGAAGCGTAGGTAGCGGGCCTTGACGGGATGGGAGAAGAGTATCTTCTTCTTGTTGCGGTCGTTGCTGAAGGTGCCCTTGCAGACGGGTTCACCCCAGTTCTTGCCGTCGAGGCTCACGAGTACTTCGTAGTCCTTGATATTGCCGTTGGGGCTATCCTGGCGAGGCAGCCAGTTGATGCCGATGAGGCTCTTCTCCTCCATGCAGTCGAAGTCCACCCAATGGGGATAGTTGGCCATGGTGACGGAGTACATGGTGTGCCAGAAGGTGGAGGGGTCGCCGTCGGTAAGACTGGTGGCGGGAGTGTCCTCGGCCTTGTTCTCCTCGCTGCTGGCGAAGATGGCACGAATCTGGATGGTGTTGATCTTGTCGAACTGAGCCTTGGTGAATGCCAGCTCATCGGCCTTGAGCCATGCACGGACAGCACCTCCCTGCTTGAAGAGGAACGGCTCGGTGTAGAGCTGCGGCTTGCCGTTGTCGATGGTGTAGAGCACGGTGTCGGAGGATGACGAGCTGATGGTCAGCATTCCCTTGCCATCACGCTCCACCAGCGGGAGAGCCGGGGTGACGGGCTTCACGTTGGTGAGAGTGGTGATATTGTCGGTGCCCTTGACGGGGCGGATGATGAAGCCAAAGGAG
This sequence comes from Bacteroidaceae bacterium, assembly GCA_017616915.1. Taxonomy (GTDB): domain Bacteria; phylum Bacteroidota; class Bacteroidia; order Bacteroidales; family Bacteroidaceae; genus UBA6382. The sequence goes on along the minus strand of JAFZXF010000002.1, from coordinate 22,893 downwards.
TGGGCCTGCCCCTTGACACGGTCACGCTCGAAGGGAGGAGCCTGTCCGCAGCTGGTGCCGCCGAGACCAGTCACTCCGAGGTCGAGGTTGAGATAGGTGGAAGTGCCCTTCACAAGCTCATAGGGATGGGCGGCGGTGGTCATGTCGATGGCCGAATACGGCAGGGCCTGCACACTCATGCTGCCGTCGGCAACAAAGAGGATGCCCTCGCCCTGGGAGTTGGTGAGTGAGCACCAGCGGGTGTCCTCGTGGTTGGCCATCTCCTGGGGCTTGGGGAAGTGCTCCACCTGCGATGCCACGGTGCTGCTGAAGCGCTCGATAAAGGAGCCGGTGCGGCGGTCGTTATAGTTGCCCACAGGTCCGCGACCGTAGTAGTCGAAGCGGTTGAGCTTGTTGGGAATCTGCATCTGGTAGCCCAGTCGCGGCAATACCAGCGAGGGGTCGCTGCTCTGGATGTTGGCCTGCAGCTCCACGGAGCCGTCGCGATGGATGGTGTAGAGCTGGCGGGTGAGGAAGTGGAAGTCGTTGTCGCCAAAGGGCTTGTCGGTGAGCTCCACGATGCGGCTGGAGTAATGGCCGTAGAAATTCATGTCGGTACCACCAACCTGGCGGGCAGCATTGGGAGCCTGACTGCGAACGAGGAAGCCGAGCACTACGGAGCCGTCGGGACGATGGTTGATGTCGTAGCTGAGCACCTTGTGCTGCAGGTTATGGAGTCCGTTGGTGAACCACTTGGAGTAGAACCAGTTGTCGTTGTTGGTGAATGCGCGGAAAGCATTGAGACGGGGTCCGCAGTAAGGAGTGATGACATTGTTGTCGTCATAGCGCAGGGTGCTGATGGAGCCGTCGCCAAGGCTGAAGGAGGCGCTGAAGTTCTGTCCTTCCACCTCTATCTCGGCAGCGTTGGTGCTGACGGTCAAGACCTTTAGATTGCTGTCGTCGGCAGCGATGGTGGGACGCTCGGCAGACTTGACGGGCAGCTGTTCCTCAGCCTGCACATAGCCGGCATCAGCCCACGGAGTGGCGTGCTTGAGGATGAACTGCAGCTTGACGAAGTACTCTCCCTCGGGGTCGAGTTCCTCATAGTCGTAGGGCAGCTGCACAATCTTGAGGGTTCGCGGAGTGAGGCCCTCGAGGTTGATCTCACCTACGTTGACCTGCTTGCCGTTCTTCCAGAGGCTCCACTCGCCGAGATACTGGGTGAGGTCGGTGAAGTAGCTCTTGTTGTAGATCTCTACCTCGCCGAGCTCCACATCCCTCATCTTGACGGAGATGTTCTGATATACCTTCTTGACCTCGTTATACTGCGGCTTGGGCTCAAGGTCGGAGAACATGATGCCGTTCATAACGAACTGGCCGTCGTTGGGCACATCGTCGAAATCACCTCCGTAGCCGATGTAGCGCTGTCCCTCGGGGGTATAGTTCCAGAGACCCTGGTCAACCCAGTCCCAGATGGCTCCACCGCAGATGAAGTTGCTGCTCTCCACAGCGTTCCAGATATCTACGAGATTGCCCACGGCGTTACCCATGGAATGGGCGTATTCGGAGATGTGGAACGGATATTTGTAGCCCTTGGTGCCGTCGGCAATCTGCTGAGTCTGGCCCGCAGAGGGATACTGGTTGGAGCCCATATCCACGATGCTGTTGTTGCGCTCATACTGCACAGGACGGCTCGTGTCGAAAGCCTTCAGACTGTCGTAGGCAGCCACGAAGTTGTGGCCCGGTCCGGCCTCGTTGCCAAGGCTCCAGATAACTATCGACGGGTTGTTGACATCGCTGTGTACCATCTCGAGCACCCTTGCCACATGGGCAGGACGCCACTCCTCAGGATGCGAGAGGCTGGCATCGCCATAGCCGTATTCATGGCTCTCGATGTTGGCCTCGTCCTCGAGGTAGATGCCATACTTGTTGCAGAGGTAGTACCAGTAGGGATCGTCGGGATAGTGGGAGTTGCGGACATGGTTGATATTGCCTTTCTTCATGAGCATCACCTCCTTCTCCATCTGGTCACGAGTGATGGCATGGCCCAGCGAGGGGCTTGTCTCATGGCGGTTGACACCCTTGAGCTTCACGGTCTTACCATTTATATAATAGTAGCGGCCGGCACGCTTGAACTCATCGGAATCGGCAGGTGTCTCCTTGATCTCCACCTTGCGGAAACCCACGATGGTGGAAACGGTCTCCACCACCTGATCCTTCTTGTCAACGAGTTCGCAAACCAGCGTGTAGCGGTTGGGCTCCTCAGCCGACCATTTCTTGGGATTGGCGACGTAGATGGCGGTCACCGACTTCTGCTCACTCTCCTTGGCAACGTTGAAGACGGGGCTCTCGGTGGTACTCACCAGGGTGTTGTCGTCTTGGTAGAGGTTGTTGGCGTAGAGTGAGTAGCGTAGGCGGTATTCGTCGGCCTTGCGTCCGGTGAGGTTGCGTACCTTGGCATCCACCTTGAGCAGACCGTTGCGGTATTCCTGGTCGAGGTCGGGAATAACTACGAGGTCACGAACCTGCACCTTGGGCTTGCTGTAGATAGCTACGGTGCGGAAGATGCCCGGCAGACGGAACATATCCTGAGCCTCGAGCATCGAGCCGTCGCTGTTGCGATACACCTCTACAGCCACCTCGTTGGTGTTGTGGCCCTTGCGGAGATAACGGGTGATATTGAAGCGGGCAGCGTTGCGGGAGTTCTTGCTGAAGCCCACATACTGGCCGTTGATCCACAGGTAGAAGAATGAGTCCACACCGTCGAAACTGATATACACCTCGCGGTCATCCCAGTCATCGGGCACCTCGAAGCTGCGGCGATAACTGCCCACCTCGTTGGGGAACTCTCGGGTGGTGTAGTTGGCGGGGTTGTCACGCATCACTCCCTTGCGCCAGTCGCCGGTCTCGCGGCTGGTGTGGAAGATAACCAACTGGTTGACATAGATGGGGCTGCCATACTTGCGACTGCCGTTCTGCTTGTCGATGCCGAGCACGTTCCAGTTGCCCGGAACGGTTATCTCGTCCCAGCGGGAGTCGTCGAAGTTGGTCTGGTAGAACTTCTGCGGTCGTTCGCTGGGAGACTTGGCGAAGTGGAACTTCCACTTGCCGTTAAGGCTGCGCCAGTAAACGGAGTTCTCGGGCAACACCTTGCGGGCATTGTCCTTGCTGTCGAACGAGAAGAACCACGCCCTGGGCATCTCCTTGTTGAGGCCGAGCACAGCGGGGTTGTTCCATTCATTACCCTTGGGAGCCTTCACTCCTGCGTTCATCTGGTAGCCCTCCATCAGTCGTGGGGTCTTGTCGGCATAGGCACTACTCATCACGATAGCTGCTGCAGATGCGACCAATATTTTGCCAATCAGTTTCATAGTATGGGTGTATTTGTTTCTGTGGATTTATTATTTAATAAGGTATATGAAGGTATATGTGGGCTGCGAAATTACAACATTTTTTTGAAATAACAAAATTTTACCGCCCTACTTGGCAAATAATTATTCCACGGAAGGCTTTCTTCGTTTTTTTTCCTTATCTTTGCAGCGAAAATCCTACCATTCACATTTCTATTCCCTGACTCATGGAAAAGACATTCAGCTTCACATACCAGAGCCTTGTTCTCGACGACCTGCCAAAGGCCGACGGAGACCTGTGTCGCATGGCACTCCAAACCACTCACGGCAGTTATGCTCCCTATTCGCAGTTTGAGGTAGGGGCAGCTCTGCGCCTCTCCAATGGCGAGACGGTTACCGGTGCCAATCAGGAGAATGCGTCATATCCCTGCGGCACCTGTGCTGAGCGAACAGCACTCAACTATGCCCGTACTGTGTGGCCCGACGTAAATATTGAGGCTATTGCGGTGGCTGCCATGCAGCAGGACACCGTCACCGGCACTCCACCCTACCCTTGCGGACTGTGCCGGCAGTCACTCGCCGAGGTGGAGCATCGTCAGGGCACTCCTATCCGGGTGATGCTTGTGGCAGCCGACGAAGTGCTTGTCTTTTCATCGGCAGAATGCCTACTGCCGCTCGCTTTCCACTCCACCGACGGCCACTTCTGATAACTCTGCGTCTTTTTTCTTGTCCAAACTATCGTTTGGTACGGTATTTGCATATCTCGGCGGCTGAGGGACGAATATCCCGAAACCTATGTTGAGACTGAAAATACTTAAACTATGAGCAAGAATAAAGACAAATTCAACAAGAAAGTAGACCCGGAAACTGAAGTACAATCCGAAGTTGATACCGAGCAGGAAAACGCCTCCCAGTCGGAGGAGCAGACTCAGGAAACTCCAGAGAAGAAGGAGCCTCTGACTCCCGAAGAACAGATCGCCGAACTGGAGCAGCAGGTGGCAGACCTCAAGAATGCCATGCTCTACAAGGTGGCTGAGTTTGAAAACTACCGCAAACGTACTATCAAGGAAAAGGCCGACCTTATTCTCAATGGCGGGAAGAAGGTGATGGAGGCTTTGCTGCCCGTGGCCGACGACCTGGAGCGCGCTGAGCAAAACATAGAGAAAGCCAACGACGTGGAGGCCCTGAAAGAGGGTCTGCAACTGGTATTCCAGAAGTTCACCAAGACCCTCGAAGGTCTCGGCCTGAAGAAGATGGACGTGGTTGGCGAGGACTTCAGTACTGATTTTCATGAGGCTGTTGCTTTTGTGCCGTCTGCCGATGAGCAGAAGGGCAAGGTAATCGACTGTGTGCAGAATGGCTATATGCTCAACGAGCAGGTAATCCGTTTTGCCAAGGTTGCCGTGGGCCAATAACTCTAACCGACCTTAAGCGACCCTAATATTTTAAGTCATGGCAACAAAGAGAGATTATTACGAGATACTTGGTGTTGACCGCAATGTCAACGACGACGACCTGAAGAAAGCGTACAAGAAAGTTGCGCTGAAATATCACCCTGACCGCAATCCTGGCGACAAGGAGGCTGAAGAGAAGTTCAAGGAGGCTGCCGAAGCCTATGATGTGCTGCGTGACCCCAAGAAGCGTGAGATGTACAACCGCTTCGGTCATGAGGGTCTCAACGGCATGGGCGGCGGCGGTGGCTATAATGCCGGAGGCATGGACCTCAACGATATCTTCAGCATGTTTGGCGACATCTTCGGTGGCCGAGGAGGCTTCGGTGGCTTCAGCGGCTTTGGAGGATTCGGTAGCGGCGGCCAGCGTGGCAAGCGTGTCTATCAGGGCGCCGACCTCAGAGTGCGCATCCGCCTCACCCTGGAGGAGATAGCCACGGGCGTCACCAAGAAGATAAAGGTGAAGAAACAGGTGGTTTGTCCCGACTGCCATGGCAGCGGTTCCGCCGACGGTGCACAGCCCGAAACATGCTCCAACTGCCACGGTAGCGGAGTGGTGACCAAGACTCAGCAGTCGATGTTTGGCATGATGCAGATGCAGCAGGAGTGCCCCGTTTGTCATGGCGAGGGAACGGTCATCAAGAACAAGTGTAAGCGCTGTGCCGGCAACGGTACCGTGCAGGGCGAAGAAGTCGTGGAGATCAACATCCCTGCCGGTGTGGCCGACGGTATGGTGGTAAACTGCCAGGGCAAAGGCAATGCCGGTCCGCGCAACGGAGTGGCAGGCGACATCCAGGTGATTATCGCCGAAGAGCCCAACGACACCTTCGTACGTTCGGAGCAAGACCTTATCTATAACCTCTTGCTGTCGGTTGACCAGGCGGTGCTTGGCGACACGGTGGAGGTGCCTCTCATCAACGGCCACAAGGCACGCATCAAGATCGACCCGGGTACTCAGCCCGGCAAGGTGCTAAGGCTCCGCGGCAAAGGACTCCCCGCTGTGCCCGGCTATGGCTACGGCAACGGCGACATAGTGGTAAAGATTAGCGTGTATATCCCCGAGAAACTGTCATCGTCAGAACGCCAGGCCATAGAGAGTGTCAAGGGCAGCAGCAACTTCAAGCCCACCGAGGCTATGAGGAAGAAGATATTCGACAAATACAAAAACCTGTATGAGTAGCATATGCTACACACAATATATAAGTCCTGCTAGGGATTAATGAATTATAAAGAAACTATACAGTATCTATATGATTGTGTGCCGATGTTTCAGAACATCGGCGCTCAAGGTTATAAGGAGGGCTTAGACAACACTCTTGCCCTTGACGAGCGTCTGGGGCATCCTCACCGCAATTTCCGCACTATCCACGTGGCTGGCACCAACGGCAAGGGCTCTTGTTCGCACACTCTGGCAGCTATCCTCCAGAGCGCCGGCTACAAGGTGGGACTCTACACTTCGCCCCATCTGGTGGACTTCCGCGAACGTATTCGTGTCAACGGCGAGACGGTGAGCGAGGATTTCGTGGTTGCTTTCGTTGAGGAGCACCGTTCTTTTTTCGAACCCCTGCAACCGTCGTTCTTTGAACTTACCACAGCGATGGCGTTCAAGTACTTCGCCGAGCAGAAGGTTGATGTGGCAGTCGTCGAGGTAGGACTCGGCGGTCGTCTCGACTGCACCAACATCATCACTCCCGCCCTGTCGGTGATTACCAATATCAGCTTCGACCACACCCAGTATCTGGGTGACACTTTGGCAAAGATAGCTGCCGAGAAAGCGGGTATTATCAAGGCTGGTGTGCCGGTTGTCATCGGTGAAAGCTGCGCTGAAACAAAACCTGTTTTTCTTGCTAAGGCTCAAGATGTTAATACATCAATCACTTTTGCAGAGGATGACGCTGAGGTTATCTCTTTTGAGCCCCAGCCTGACGGCACTATACTCTATGACACTCGCTCCTTCGGACAGCTCCAAGGAGAGCTTGCCGGACTCTGTCAGGAGAAGAACACCAACACCGTCCTCCGTGCTCTGCCGCTGCTTCGCCAAGCCGGTTTCGAATTCAGCGAGCAGGATGTGCGCCGTGGTTTTATGGAGGTTTGTGAGATGACCGCTCTTATGGGACGCTGGCAGAGGCTTCAGTCAAGCCCCATGGTTATCTGCGACACAGGCCACAACGAAGGCGGTTTCCGCTACATCACCCGTCAGCTACAACTCATGGCGCAGGGCCGACAGCTCCGCATAGTCTTTGGCATGGTGAGCGACAAGGATGTGAGCACCGTGCTCTCGATGTTACCCCGCGATGCCGTTTATTATTTCACCAAGGCCAGTGTTCGCCGCTCACTTTATGAGTACGACCTCATGCAGCAGGCGGTTCGTTTCGGACTCCGCGGCACCGCCTACCCCACCGTGTCCGAAGCATACCATTCGGCACTTGATGATGCCTCTCCCGACGACCTTATTTATGTAGGGGGTAGCAGCTATGTTGTTGCCGACCTTTTGAGCTCCTTTAAATAGAGCTAAAAATTTTATTTTTTCGCATGTTTTTGCATTTATTTGCTTTAATATTTGTAAAAAGAGGCTAATAAATGCTTTTTTTGTACCCAAAAGTTTGTGCGTTGAGCGCAAATTGTTATATTTGCCCCAAATTATTTTCAACAACCAGCAAAATATGGATACAATCACAAACAATTTGAGCGGTCTCAAGGCCGCAGATTTCCAGAAAATAGTTGCCGGCAAAGAGGTTAATCTTTACATCCTCCGCAATGCTTCCGGCAATGAAGTCGGCATTACCAATTACGGTGGTGCCATTGTTTCTATTATGGTGCCCGACCGCGACGGCAACATCGTCAATGTTATCCAGGGTCACGACAACATCGACAGCGTCATCAACAGTCCGGAGCCGTTCCTCAGTACCCTCATCGGTCGCTATGGCAACCGCATCGCAAAGGGCATCTTCCACCTCAACGGCAAGGAGTATCGTCTCGCAGTCAACAACGGCCCCAACCACCTCCACGGTGGTCCCACCGGCTTCCATGCCCGTGTATGGGATGCTGAGCAGATCAATCCGCAGACCCTCGTGCTGCGCTATGTATCAGCCTACTACGAGGAGGGATTCCCCGGTGAGCTGAGCATGGCTGTTCGCTATACCTGGACCGATGACGACGAGCTCGTTATCGACTACAGCGGCAAGACCAACAAGAAGACCGTTGTCAACATGACCAGCCATGGCTTCTTCAGCCTGCAGGGACTGGGCAACCCCACTCCCGATGCTCTCGACCAGATCGTGGAGATCAACGCCGACTTCTATCTGCCCATCGATGAGACCTCCATCCCCACCGGAGAGATTCTCAAGGTTAAGGGCACTCCCTTTGACTTCACCACTCCCAAGCCAGTAGGACAGGACATCTTCGCCGATGATGAGCAGATTAAGAACGGCACCGGCTACGACCATTGCTTCGTGCTCAACAAGAGCGAGTCTGGCGAGCTGAGCTTTGCTGCCCGTATCATCGAGCCTAAGTATGGCCGCACAATGGAGGTCTATACCACCGAGCCGGGCATACAGTTCTATTCCGACAACTGGGCCAACGGCTTCCCTGGCAGCCACGGCGCCACCTTCGGCAAGCACTCCGCCCTCTGCTTCGAGGCGCAGCACTTCCCCGACAGTCCTAACAAGGCTCACTTCCCCAGTGTATTGCTCCGTCCCGGTCAGCTCTACACTCAGAAGACCATCTACAAGTTCGGCACCGACCGCTAACCCTAATCGACCTTATTAATAAATTATAAACCCTAAAAACTTTAAAACACAATGAGTACACAGAAAAAACAGTGGGCTGCCATCATCATCATGATAGCCCTGTTCGCAATGATTGCCTTCGTGACCAACCTCTGTACACCTATGGCAACCATCATCAAGAACCAAGGCGAGATTTCCAACGTTCTCGCACAGATTGGTAACTACGGCAACTTCATTGCCTATCTCGTAATGGGTATCCCCGCAGGTATGCTCATCAACAAGTTCGGCTATAAGAAGACCGCCCTCATCGGTCTCGCCGTAGGTATGGCCGGTATCCTCATCCAGTGGCTCAGCGGCCAGATGGACGTAGAGGGCAACCTCGGTGGTGTGTTCACCGTTTACCTCATTGGTGCTTTCATCGCAGGTTTCTGCATGTGCATCCTCAACTGCGTTGTTAACCCCATGCTTAACCTCCTCGGTGGTGGCGGCAACAAGGGTAACCAGCTCATCCAGCTCGGTGGTGTGTTCAACTCTACCGCTGCCGTATGCTGCTACATCCTCATGGGTGCTCTCATCGGCGATGCAGCCAAGGCTAAGATTTCCGACGCCACTCCTGCCCTGATGATCGCCCTCGCCATCTTCGCAGTGGCATTCCTCATAATCGTCTTCACCAAGATTCAGGAGCCAGCCCAGGAGAAGCAGGAAGGCCAGTGGGCACTTATCAAGGGCGCTTGCAAGTATCGCCACTTCGTGCTCGGTGCTCTCGCCATCTTCCTCTACATGGGTGTTGAGGTAGGTGTGCCCAACGCTGTTCAGCAGTATCTCACCACTTCTCCCAACGCTCCCACTCCAGGTCTCGGCATCGAGGCTGGCATCGTAGGCCTCATCGTAGCCGTTTACTGGTTCATGATGCTCATCGGCCGTTTCGTAGGTGCCTCCATCGGTGGCAAGGTGAGCAGCCGTGCATTGGTTTCCACCGTTGCCTTCGTCTGCATCATCCTCATGCTCATCGGCGTCTTCGCTCCTCAGGATGTGATGGTTAACATCCCCGGCGTTGACTGGGCTAAGCTAAGCCTCGTATGGCAGGAAGTTCCCGTAGGCATCTTCGCCCTCATCCTCGTAGGTCTCTGCACCTCCGTTATGTGGGGTGCCATCTTCAACCTCGCCGTTGAGGGACTGGGCAAGTACACCGCTATCGCCTCCGGTATCTTCATGACCATGGTATTCGGTTGCGCCGTGATGCTCGCTATCGAGTCTGGTGTTGCCGACGCATGCGGCTCCTTCATCTCCAGCTACTGGGTAATCATTGCCTGCGCAGCCTACATCCTCTTCTATGCCCTCGTAGGCAGCCGTCCTTCCAAGAAGGCACTTGAGAATAAAGAAGACTAATAATATAATGTATGGTGGCCGCAAATCCTCATGCGGCTGCCATACACTAACCCATAAAAACAACTATCAATCATGAAACTGACTATTGAAGACGTTCGTTCAAGATTTATCAAGCATTTCGACGGCACCACCGGTAACGTTTACGCTTCTCCGGGACGTATCAACCTCATTGGTGAGCACACCGACTATAACAACGGATTTGTATTCCCCGGCGCTGTAACCCAGGGAATCATCGCAGAGATCAAGCCCAACGGCACTCGCAACGTTCGCGCCTACTCCATCGACCTCAAGGACTACACCGAGTTCTCCCTTGACGACGAGAAAGGCCCTTCCGCCACTTGGGCACGCTACATCTTCGGCGTATGCCGCGAGATGATGGCTCTCGGCGTACCCGTTGAGGGTTTCAACACCGCCTTTGCCGGCGATGTGCCCCTTGGCGCAGGTATGTCAAGCTCTGCCGCTCTCGAGAGCACCTATGCCTTCGGTATCAACGACCTCTGGGGCGAGAACAAGATCGACCGCATGGAGCTTGCCCGCGTAGGCCAACGCACCGAGCACAAGTATGTAGGTGTCAACTGCGGCATCATGGACCAGGCCATCTCCTGCCTCGGCAAGAAGGGCGCCCTGCTGCGCCTCGACTGCCGCAGCGGTGAGTATGAGTATTTCCCATGGAATCCCAAGGGCTACCAGCTCGTGCTCGTCAACTCATGCGTTAAGCATGAACTCGTAGGCTCGCCCTACAACGAGCGCCGCCTCCAGTGTGAGCACGTTGCCGAGGTAATCGGCAAGAACCATCCCGAGGTTAAGTCGCTCCGCGATGCATCCTATGAGATGCTCGACGAAGTTAAGGACCAGATCACCAAGGACGAGTACAACCGCGCCCACTATGTTATCGGCGAGGTAGTACGTGTGCTCACCGTTTGCGACGCCCTGCAGAAGGACGACTACGAGACCGTTGGTAAGATGATGTACGAAACCCACTACGGCCTTTCCAAGGAGTATGAGGTATCGTGCGAGGAGCTCGACTTCCTCAACGACATCGCCAAGGAAGAAGGCGTCACCGGTTCCCGCATCATGGGCGGTGGCTTCGGTGGTTGCACCATCAACCTCATCGCAGATGAGCTCGTCGCCAACTTCAAGAAAGTCGTTGTCGAGAAGTTTGCTGCCAAGTACGGCAAGAAGCCCATCATCATCGACGTAGTCATTGGTGACGGTGCTCGCAAGCTCGCCTGATAAACATTGAGCATTGAACATTAATTTTCAATTCTCAATTTAATAAATTTTCGACTTGAAAATTTTATTGTTCGGCGAATACAGCAACGTCCACTGGACATTGGCCGAGGGTCTGAGGGCCCTCGGCCATAATGTCTGTGTGGTGTCCGACGGAGACCGCTGGAAGGACTACCCTCGCGACATCACCCTGCGGCGCCGTTGGCGCACCTCGCCCTGCGGAGTGAACCGTGCATTGGGTGCTGCGCTCTATCTGTTGCGGCTCCTGTGGCTGCTGCCCCGTTTGCGAGGCTATGATGTGGTGCAACTAATCAACCCCGTGTTTCTCGACCTCAAGGCGCGGCGCATCGCCCCCTTCTATCGCTACCTGCGACGCCACAACCGATGCATGGTGCTCGGTGCTTTCGGTATCGACAAATACTGGGTGCTCGGCGGGCTCGACTGCCACACCTTCCGCTATAGCGATTTCAATATCGGCTCCGAGCTGCGCCACAACGAGTACACCGCGCTCATGCAGCGCGAGTGGCTCGGTGAGAAAGGCGAGCTCAACGACCTCATAGCCCGCGACTGCGACGCCATCGTCAGCGGCCTCTATGAGAACGACGCCTGCTATCGTCCCCATTTCCCTCAGAAACTGCGCTATATCCCCTTCCCCATTGACCTCGGGCTCATAGAGCCACGTGTGCGCAGCGCCGCCGACAGTGTGGTGCGTTTCTTTGTAGGGGTGCAGCGCGAGCGGAGTGCCTATAAAGGCACCGACATCATGCTCAGCGCCCTGCGCCGCGTGGAGGCAGAGCACCCCGACCGTTGTCAGGTCACCGTGGTAGAGTCGGTGCCCTTCCGCGAGTATATCCGCCTGCTGGGCGAGGCCCATGTGCAGCTCGACCAGCTCTACTCCTACACCCCCTCCATGAACTCCCTGCAAGCCATGGCGCAGGGCCTCGTCGTCGTCAGCGGCGGAGAGCCCGAGAACTACGCCATCCTCTCGGAGGATGAGTTGCGCCCCATCATCAATGTGCAGCCCACCGAGCAGTCCGTCTATCAGGAGCTCACCGACCTCGTGGAGCACCCCGAGCAGGTAGAGACCCTCTCGCGCCAGAGCATAGAGTATGTGCGGCGACACCACTCCCACACCACCGTCGCCCGGCGTTACCTCGACCTGTATTCTTCATTGATCCTATAATCCTATAATCCTATAAAAAGAATCCCCTATAAAAATTTTCAAATTTTGTCATAGGTTATTTGTTATACGTTCTTTATTATAGGTTCTCTATTAATTTACACATATTTTTGAAAAAACTGCACAAAAATTTTGCTAATGTGCGGAGAAGTGTGTAACTTTGCACAATAATTTAACAATTGTGCGATGAAAACGATACCAAGTTTTAATGCGTGCTTAGAACGCAGTATCATTGATAACTGGGAAAAGGACGCGCTAACTGACTACAAGGGCGCGACACTAAAGTACCAAGATGTAGCTAGGATTATAGAGCAACTACACATTGTCTTTGAGCACAGCGGAGTTCAGAAGGGCGACAAGATTGCCCTCTGCGGCCGTAACTGCTCTCATTGGGGAGTGGCTTTCCTAGCAACTCTCACCTATGGTGCCGTAGTAGTGCCCATACTGCATGAGTTCATGCCCGAACAGGTGTACAACATCGTGAACCACTCGGAGGCCAAGCTGCTCTTCGTGGGCGACGGGCTGGTGGCGAATCTCGACCCCGAGGCAATGCCACAACTGGAGGCTATCGTCAATATTGCGGACTTCTCACTGTCTGTCTCACGAAACGAACGTGTAACACATGCCCGGGAGCACCTGGACCAGCTGTTCGACGATAAGTATCCGGAGCTTTTCCAGAAGGAGCACGTGCGCTACCACAAGGATGAGCCGGAGGAGCTGGCTATCATCAACTACACCAGCGGAACAACGGGGTTCTCGAAGGGTGTGATGCTTCCTTATCGTGCCGTGTGGAGTAACGTAGATATTGCCATCGATGTGATTGGCCCATACGTGGAGCCGGGCTCCAACATGGTTTCTCTCTTGCCGATGGCACACATGTATGGACTCGCCTTCGAGTTCCTCTTCCCGTTCTGTTACGGCATACACCTCTTCTTCCTCTGCCGACTGCCGAGTCCGTCAATCATGGCTCAGGCTTTCGCTGATATTCAGCCCTCGCTGATTATCGCTGTGCCGATGATTGTGGAGAAGATTATCCGCAAGAGGGTGTTCCCGAAGATTCAGACCACCAAAATGCGCCTGTTGCTGAAGATGCCTGTGCTGAACAAGATAGTGAAGCGGAAGATCTGCGAACAGCTGATGAACGCTTTCGGCGGTAAGGCGTATGAAGTAATCATGGGCGGTGCAGCCCTAAACGAGGAAGTGGAAGATTTCCTGAGAAGCATCAAGTTCCCGTTTACCGTAGGCTTCGGAACGACGGAGTGTGCCCCGCTCATCGCTTATCGCGACTACAAAGGGTTTGCCCTGAAGTCGTGTGGCGCTCCCGTCAACCGCATGGAGGTGAAGGTGCTGAGTCCTGATCCCATGAACATTCCCGGCGAGATTATCACACGTGGCGCCAATGTGATGCTGGGCTATTATAAGAATGAGGAGGAGACGAACAAAGTCTTCGACAATGACGGGTGGTATCATACGGGTGACCTCGGTCTGCTGGATGCCGACGGCAATGTATTCATCAAAGGACGCTCAAAGAACATGCTTCTCGGCTCGAACGGACAGAACATCTATCCCGAGGAGATTGAGGGCAAGCTGAGTTCTATGACATTGGTCAGCGAGTGCATCGTAGTGCAGAAAGGCGAACAGTTTGTGGCGCTGGTCTATCCCGATATGGAGGAGGCTGCCAACCAAAACCTCACGCAGGAAGACCTGCAGAAGATCATGGAGCAGAACCGCCAGGAGCTGAACAAGCTGATACCGCCTTTCAGCAAAATCTCTAGTATCGTAGTGCGCGATGAGGAGTTTGAGAAGACTCCGAAGAAGAGCATCAAGAGATATCTATACCAGAACGCAATCTAAGCAATAGATAGTGTTTAAATCAAAGGCGCAAATGCTTGCAAAGCACTTGCGCCTTTCTATTTCACGATTACTCTATTTGACGATTATACTATTTCACGATTTGACGATTATTCGCGGCGACGCTCAAGGTTGACGAAGCTGAAGGGCTTGGCGTGCTTCTCGTCGGCGGGATGGTCCTCGCAGAATGTCTCTTCCCACTCGTCGAAGTTGATGACGGGGAAGAAGGCATCGGCGCCCTCGGGCTCATCATCGATAATGGTGAGGTAGAGCTTGTCGGCAAGGGGAAGGGTCTGGCGATAGACGTACGCACCACCGATGATGAAGACTTCACCATCGTTCTTGCAGAGGTCGAAGGCCTCCTGCAGGGAGTTGACCCACTCGGCTCCCTCCTTGTCGGCGGGCACTTCATGGGGCAGAGCGAGGACTATGTTGCGGCGCTTGGGCAACGGACGCTTGGGGAACGACTCGAAGGTGTTCTTCCCCATGATGACGGTATGGCCTGTGGTGGTCTCCTTGAATCGCTTCATGTCGATAGGCATGTGGTAGAGCAATTCGTTGTTCTTGCCGATGGCAAAGTTCTTGGCGATGGCTACAATGATGGAAAGCATTCTTATTTGACTATTTGACTATTTGACTATTGAACGATTATACTGATACTTTTCCTGCGATGTGGGGCCAGGGGTCGTAGCCCTCAAGTTGGAAGTCTTCATACTGGAAGTCGAAGATGGACTTGACATCGGGGTTGAGGACCATTCTGGGCAGGGGGCGCGGAGTGCGGGTGAGCTGTAGCTTCACCTGCTCGAGGTGGTTGGTGTAGATGTGGGTATCGCCGAGGGTGTGGATGAAGTCGCCTGCCTCGAGGCCGCACACCTGCGCCATCATCTGCAAGAGCAGAGCGTAGGATGCGATATTAAACGGCACTCCGAGGAAGGTGTCGGCGCTGCGCTGATACATCTGTAGGCTGAGGCGGCCCTGCGCCACATAGAACTGGAAGAACATGTGGCAGGGCGGCAGGTTCATATTGCCGAGGTCGCCCACGTTCCATGCATTGACGATGATGCGTCGGGAGTCGGGGTTGTTCTTTATCTGCTCCACAGCATCGGCAATCTGGTCGATGTGGCCGCCGTTGTAGTCGGGCCACGAGCGCCACTGGTAACCGTAGATATGGCCGAGGTCGCCATCGGGGTCGGCCCACTCGTTCCATATACGCACACCGCGCTCCTGGAGCCAGCGGGCATTAGTGTCGCCGCGAAGGAACCACAGCAGTTCATAGATTATCGATTTGAGATGGAGCTTCTTAGTAGTGAGCAGGGGGAAACCGTCGCTGAGGTTGAAGCGCATCTGATGGCCAAACACGCTCACAGTGCCGGTGCCGGTACGGTCGCGCTTCTCCACTCCCTCAGTCATGATGCGGTTCAGGAGGTCCAGATATTGTTTCATTTTTTGTTAAAACGTTAATAACGGGCTATTTTCGCATACAAAAGTACAAATAAATTGCGGATTGGGAAAAGGGATAGCAGTTTTTTTTTCGTTCGGCGGGTTAACTGCTAAAAAAATCGTAACTTTGCAACATGGATTTCCCCGAAGCTTTTACTCAGCAAATGCAATCCCTGCTTGGCCAATCCGAGTGGCAGGCCATGCTCGCCGCCCTTGAGCAGAAGCCCTCCGTATCGATAAGGGTAAATCCATTTAAGGGAACGAAGGAGCAACTCGCAATTCTCAATTCTCAATTTTCAATTTCGAGCGTTCAATGGAGTTCAATGGGCAAGTATCTGAGCGAGAGGCCCGATTTCACCCTTGACCCCGCGTTTCATGCCGGAGCATACTATGTACAGGAGGCCTCGTCGATGTTTCTGGAGCAGGCTGTGAGGCAATGCCCCACCCCACAGGTGGTGCTCGATCTATGCGCCGCCCCTGGAGGCAAGTCCACCCTGCTACGCTCGCTACTGCCCGACGATACGCTGCTGGTAGCCAACGAGCCTATCAAGAGCAGGGCCAATATACTGCGCGAGAACATAATAAAATGGGGCCACGAGGGTACGGTGGTGACATGCAACTACCCCAAGGACTTCGCTAAGCTTGGTCCGACATTCGACATCATTGTCGTTGACGCCCCCTGCTCCGGCGAGGGCATGTTCAGGAAAGACAACCCCGCCCTCGAGATGTGGAGCCCTGCCAACGTGGAACTGTGTGCCGAGCGCCAGCGGGAGATAGTGGAGACCATCTGGCCCACGCTAAAGCCCGGCGGCCACCTTATCTACAGCACCTGCACCTACAACACCCGCGAGAATGAAGAAAACGTGCGCTACTTCTGCCAGACCTTGGGAGCACAGACGGTAGAGATACCTGTGAAAACCGAGTGGAACATCACCGGCAGCCTCCTACCCGACTTCCCCGAACCGGTGTATCGCTTCATGCCCCACAAAACCCGTGGCGAGGGCTTCTTCCTCGCAATGATCAAGAAAGAAGGAACGTTGATTTCCAAACCCCACCCTCACCCCAAACCGGACTTGGATGATAATGTTCAATGTTCAATGCTCAATGTTCAATGTTTAATTAACTCCCTCCACCAACCCATCATAAGCCGACTCATTAAACACCTCTACCCCCTACACATGGGTATTGCCGTAAGCGAGAAGAAAGGCAACAAGACCCTACCCCATCACTCGCTCGCCATGAGCCGCAACCTCAGCCCCGATGCCTATCCCACAGCAGACCTCACACTGGAGCAGGCTCTAAGCTACCTGCGACACGAAGCAATACGCATCGACGACCCCAAAGGATACACCATAGTGCGCTATAACGGCATGCCGCTGGGATTCGTCAACAACCTCGGCAACAGGGCCAACAACCTATACCCGGCCGAATGGAGGATAAGGAGAGTTTAAAGTTTAAAGTTGAAACGTCAAACAATATATTATGAAGAAAATCTTTTTTATCATCGCGCTGCTTCCGATGGCACTCTGCGCACAGAATGCCGAGCAGGAAATCTATGACAATCCAAACCTTTCGGGGAGTAACTACGTTGCCTACCGCACCCCGACAACCAAGCTCACTCCTTCGCCCAAGGGCTACGAGCCATTCTACGTGAGCCACTATGCTCGCCACGGATCGCGCTGGCTCTGCGACCACAACGAATATGACGTACCCGTCAAGGCTCTGCAGAAAGCCAAGAAATATGGTAAACTGACACCCGAGGGTGAGGAAGTGCTCCGCCGACTCGAGTTTATACAAGGCACAAGTCACAAGAGGTGCGGAGACCTCTCGTCGGTAGGTGAACGCCAGCACCACGGCATCGGCAAACGCATGGCACAGAACTTCCCGGAGGTGTTCCGCGCCAAGAATACACAGGTAGATGCTCGCAGCACCATCGTGCGTCGCTGCATTATCAGTATGATTGCCGAGTGTGAGGAATTGGCAGCAGTAAATCCCAATACCCGTTTCCACAACGACACCAGCGACAGCCTGCAGTTCTATCTCAATCAGGACGCCACGCCCAAGATGGAGAAGATACAGCAGAGCCTCAACAAGCTGGACACCGAGTGGTACGGCAAGCTCTACAAGCCCGAGCGACTCATGCAGTATCTCTTCAACGACCAGCAGTTTGTGAGCGACAGCCTGGGGAGCCGCAAAGACCTGATGTGGTACATCTTTAACGTAGCACGCGGCATGCAGAGCCACGACTATAAGGGCACTGACCTATGGTACATCTTCACCAAGCAGGAAATCTTCGACATGTGGAGATACGACAACATCTCATGGTATTGCGGCTTCGGTTCTTCGGTGGAAAATCCCGATGCACCCTTCTCTCAGTACAACCTCCTGGAGAACATCCTCAACACTGCCGACACCATCGTCAACAACCCTGGGTTCCACGGAGCCACCATGCGCTTCGGCCATGAAGTATGCGTGCTTCCTCTGGCCTGCCTGATGGAGCTTGGCGAAGCCGGTGCAAAGGTCAGCACAAAAGACTTCGATACTCTTCACGAGCACTTCCGCAACTACAATATCTTCCCGATGGCAGGCAATGTGCAACTCATCTTCTACCGCCACAAGAAAGGGCGCGGTCCGGTGCTGGTGAAGGCATTGCTGAACGAAAAGGAGGTGACCATCGCCGACCTGAAGACCGACCGCTTCCCCTACTACACATGGTCGGACGTAGAGCAGTACTACCGTAACAAGCTCAACAATTATCAGCAATACTAAAGTCCATAAACAAAAAAGTAATTCTCGCGCGTACCTATTTTAATTAAGGTATGCGCGAGAAACTTTTAGGGCTATATTATTAGCGCGAGGGGAACTCCGCTATGCGCAGAGTGGTGCAGCCATAGGGAATAAGCTCAATGGTCTGCTCCGGTCCGAAGTCAACACCCTGGAACGTGGTGTAGCTCACCGTTCCTGCTGAGCCCCGACAAATGGTCCAGTCGTTGATGGGCACAGCTTTGACGCGCAGAGTGATGGGGGCGTTCTCCGGATTCCACGGATATGCAGCGAGCGGTCCTTCGCGTTTGATGACCTGCATGGTCTCATTGGGACGAGCTGTCTCTTTCCCACGCAGACCGAAGTTCCAAGGCGAGTCGGACGTTACCTCCCAGTAGCTCTCTCCATAGGTCTCAGCCTCCTCAGCGGAGAAGAGCTTCTTGGTCCAATTCTCGTTCATCTTCAGCGCATAGACCAGCGGGCCGCGCTCCACAGTGACTGCGTTCTCATACCAGCGGCTGGTGGCAATCTGCATAGGCAGCGAGAGGCGCACCTTGTCGCCATTATGCCATTCACGATTAAGGCAAATCACGGAGCCCGCCGTGGTCTTCATGTCAAGGGTGTCACCGTTTACCAGGACTGATGCCTCCTTGCACCATCCCGGCACACGCAGATACAGGGGGAAAGTCTTGGAGATGGGAGTCTTCTTCTTAGCTTTCTTATCCTTGGCATAAGATATGGTGAAGTCCACCGTCTCGCTAAAGAGATAGTCGGTCTGCTCGCTCAGGGTGACTGCTGTACCATCGGGCAAAGCGGTGGTCACGTGACTGGGAGCATATACCAATGCTGCGAAGCCACCGTCAGCGCTGCCATACCATAGGTTCTGAGTCAGCTTGGGCCAGCCCTGATGCATGTTGCAGAGACAGCATGCATAGCCGTTGAGCGTGCCGAAGAGAATGTCGTTGTCATCGTGGGGTGTACAGAAGTTGCGCCACTTCTTGGTGACCTCCACCTGATTGGTCTGCTGATAGTACTGGCGAGCGGTGAAGTCATCGTTGGCCTGAGTAGGCAGCGCGTTGTATGCCACTCGCTCCAGGCGGTCAGCCCACTGCACGTCGCCGGTAATCTCAAGCATTGACTCGAGTGAGAACATTGCCTCCACAGCGGTGCAAAACTCAGAACCCATAGTAGGCTCGCCAAAGCGCAGCAGCTCATCACCTGCCCACAGTCCGGTGGGCAGTCCGATAGTGGTCTTCATGTCACGGAAAGCTTTATCCACAGCACGCAGACAATTCTTGTCAGCGCTGCGCTGGTAATAAACCACCGGTTCTTTCAGTCCCTGACCGAGGTTCACACAATGCAGGGAGTGCGGGCGACTGAGGTGATTCTGATGGAGGAAGATATCGGTCCAGTCGAGAGTCTGCCTATGGATAAGGTCTGCCAGCTCCAGGAGAAACTCATCCCCAGTGATGTTGTAGAGCCACAGCACTACCTGCGTATTATCGCCAGCTCTTTGCTTGGGCCAGTAGGTCCAGCGGTCGAGCGGAGTAGCGGGCAGTTCCTTCAGCTGATAACGGAAATAATTGGTCATAAGCCGGATGACACGATCATCGCCCGTAGCCATATAGTATTGCTGCAGCACCTTGAGCATCACCATGCGAGGCCACCAGTCGAGCGACGGGCTACGCTGTATGCCAGCCTCATAGGGACGATCCTCCAACGGTCCGAACTGTCCGCTCTCCTGCTGAGAGTTGAGAGTCCACTCTATCCAAGGTCGCACCTTGGCTTTAAGGGCGGGGTCGTCAAGGATATACGCCAGCGGCAGCAACCCATCAAGCCAGTAAGGACCACGCTCCCATGAGTCGCCGTCGCCACCGAGCCAGCAATTGCGCGGACCACAAACCTGAGGATACACCTCGTCAAGATGACCGGTGAGGCCTGTAGCCTGCCTCCTGAGCTGCTCCAGCAGCCAGCCGTCGGCCTTGATGGCGCCAAGCGGCAGCTGGGTGAACTGTTTCTCTACTAGCGGTGCACGGTTGAACCACTGGGCATCGGTTGAGGCTGATGCCACACAGATGACTAAGGAGAGCAATGCTCCCAAGAGATTACGATTCATATTAAGAGTTGAAGAATTGAAGAGTTGAAGGGTAACGGATTAGGTAATGACAGAAAAAGGACGCGCTGTTGCGTCCTCATTTCTTGAGCCTCTTGTCGGATTCGAACCAACGACCCCGAGATTACAAATCACGTGCTCTGGCCAACTGAGCTAAAGAGGCGGGTGGGCAAGCTGTCTGCATCGCGCTGCTACAACCAACTACCCTTGCTGCGGTCAAGCCCTGGGGGATTCGAAGGGAGCTAGCCGTACAGCACTCGCCCATGTCTGTACGTAAGCCTTATTCGACTTAGCGGGTGCAAAGTTAGTAAAAAATTAGCAATTGGGAATGAAATACACAAAAAAATCACTTCGCAGCGAAAATAATTCTCTATTTTGACTGCTTTGCAGATGATTTTAATGCTTGACGGGCTGTCTCGATGATGGTGTCCTCGCCCTTGGCAAAGTCTGAAGCCTGCATATCCACCCTCAGATGTGGGTCGATGCCGTTCTCGGTGGACTGCATGTGGATGTCGTATGTGGGACAAGCCGAGAAACGCACTGTCCAGCCGTTGGGGAGTTCGTTGTTATAAGGCATTCCTGCACCACCCCCGGTGCGGTCGCCGATGATGGTTACGTTGGGCAGGTCTTTCATATACATCACAAAGGCGTTGGCAGCGCTATAGGTGCGGCGGTTAGTGAGGAGTGCCACAGGTTTTTGCCAGCGCATCCCATCCGAGGGGATTATCTTCACTGCCTCAGGAGTGGAGAACGAATTGTGCCCTGCGCCGGTCTTATGGGCGATATACCCCACCGTTGTTTTCTCGTTCACAAACCCCGAGGCGAGGTCCTGAGCCATCGTTATCAGTCCGCCCTCATTATTGCGAACATCCACTATCAGACCGTCACATAGTCGCAGGTAGTAGAAGATTGCATCCAGATTGCCATTGCCCACACTACCCTCAAACGACGGCACGTAGATATATCCTATATTGTCAGGGAAGATGCAATAGCGGATGCCACAGGTGAGGCGATAGTCGGTGCCGATATACACCCGCTGCAATGAGTCGCTGAAGTTCACGGGGTAATTCTCAAACCAGTCCCAGTAGCGAGCAGTATTGAATGATGAGGCGAGGTTAACATGGCCGTCGCGGAGTTCCCCGAGCATCTTGCCGCAAACCTCAAAAAGCTGTTCCCCGCTCATCGACGGCACCAGCATCTCGCTATAGCGGCGGTGGCACTCATCCCAGTCGAGACCGTACTCGGCAGCCTTGTCAGGGAAGAAGCAGTAGTGCTCGTCAACAATCTGCCACAGCGCATCGAGGTTGCCACGAGGGGTATTGCTGAACTCGCTCTCAGTAACGCAAGAACTCAGCACCGCCACAACACACAAATATATAATATGGTAGAGATTACGAACCATTAGCTGTTACATATAGCGGACGAAGCCGATGATAAGATTGTTGTAGAAGTCCTGAGTCTTTATGCCGTTGACATCCGACTGCATATACTGTCCCTGCCATCCGAGGCGGATAGCGGTGCGAGCCTTCAGGCGGCAGTCCAGCGTCAGCAACATATTGGTCTGGAAGGCACGGAAGGGATTAACCATCTGCACATTGTGGCTGTAGTGGCCAAGCGAGAAAATCTCATAGTACGACTGGCCGTAGTCGGGCGAGAACATCAGTCCGGTGAGTGGGATATCCGCCTGCAGCGTAGCGGTGCACGGCTTATGCCATAGGCCGAAATGGTGACGAGCCTGTGCTGAAGCGATAACGTTGACAGCCGCCCTTGCCGAGGCAGGATTGTTGCCGCCCAAGGTGTTATAGACAAAGCCCAGCCGAGTCTGGATACCGGCTCCGGCATTCAGTTCCCATTTCTTACTCCCATCCTCCTTACTCCTTACTCCCAAGAAGTGGTACTGCCACGCCACTTGCCAATGGAAGAATCCCGAGATGGTATTATGCTTGTCAGAGCGCGGTTTCGCCGTTGCCAGATTGCCCTGGGTGAGATGCTGCACATACAGTCGGCGCTGCATCCAATGGGTAGGCCTACTGATCTGCGAAAGTATTGTCAGTCCCCCGCCATGATATCGCTCATTCGACAGATATGTGTCCCATTGTGTCACGCCGCTCAGTCCCAGCATAGTCGAAGACTCCTTAGGACATTGAACATTGAACATTGAACCCCTTCCAACCTCCCCGAGGGGAGGCTTATTCTCCCCCTCGGGGGAGTTAGTGGGGGGTTGTTTCTCCCCCTCGGGGGAGTAAGTGGGGGGTCCTTGAGCATCATCCTGCGCCGCCAGCCTAAGCTGCGGAGCAAGCAGTAACACTAGTATCCAAAACGATATCTCGCGCACAATAGTTTCAGGTTTCAAGTTTCAAGTTCCAAGTTTCAGGTTTCAGGTTTCAGGTTTCAAACTGGACCTAGATCTAAAGCCGGT
>JAFZXF010000038.1 GCA_017616915.1 Bacteroidaceae bacterium | reverse complement strand
CGACAAGGCCGATATGATAGTCTATCCAAGTGTGCTTTATAACTACACCGACATCATGTGTGTGCCATTCAACCTTGAGTCGGTGGCCGACCTAAATGATGATGTCCGCACCCTTGCTGTTAAGTCGATGACCCAGCATGAGGAGGACGGTGAGCTCATCACTACAATAGAGTTATACGACAAGGAGTCATTTGCTGCTGGCGAGCCTTGCATCATCTGGATTGGCAACCCGGAGGGTGATACCGATTCCGAGGACTATGAGTTGGTAATTCCGTTCCCCACAGAAATCACCGATATTCCGCTCAACGGTAATGGTATTGCCGGATGCCTTCACGGTAGCGGATTCCCCGCTTTCACGGCCTATTCGACTGGCCGTGAGTATGTGGTGGCTACTGACGGAGTAGGCATTGGCGCACAGACCGGAGTCATAGATCCAGATACATACCGCGGTCCTGTTGAAGGCGTCGAGACCGGGCTCACTATCGTTCTTCGCGGCCTTCGTGCAATTGGTAACAAGACTGATGTTGATGGCAACGGCAACGTCAACTCTGCCGATGTGGTAGCCGTTTACAACTATATTCTCATTGGCGAAGAAAGCGGCATCACCGCTGATAAGGCCGATGTTGACGGCAACGGGGACGTTAACTCCGCCGACGTAGTAGCTATCTACAATTCTATAATTGGCTCCGCGTCCTCCAAATTCTTCATCGGAGTGAAATAATAGAAATTAAACGAGTAGATAACAATGTTGAATACTCAATGGCTTCCCACCACTAAGAAAGAGGTAGAACAGCGTGGTTGGTCTCAGCTTGACGTCATTCTCTTTAGTGCGGACGCTTATGTCGATCACCCCGCTTTTGGTGCCGCCGTCATAGGGCGATTGCTTGAGAGCCTCGGACTCCGTGTCGCCATCGTGCCGCAGCCTGACTGGCACGGTGACTACCGCGATTTCCGCAAACTTGGTAGGCCTCGCTATTTCTTCGGTGTCTCGCCCGGAGCAATGGACTCGATGGTCAATAAGTACACCGCTGCCCGTCGTCTACGCTCTGAGGATGCGTATAGTCCTGATGGACGACATGACCTGAGGCCAGAGTATCCCACAATTGTCTATACCCGCATCTTAAAGGAATTGTGGCCCGATGTCCCTGTAGTGCTAGGTGGCATCGAGGCTTCCATGCGGCGTCTCACCCATTACGACTATTGGCAAAAGAAGCTCCGTCCGTCCATTCTCATCGACTCCGGTGCCGACGTCATTACATACGGAATGGGTGAGCAGCCTACCATAGCGCTGATTCGCCTCATTGAGGACAAGCTCCTGCATGGTCGCGACGATGCTTTCGCGTCTTCCGCTGACCTTCATCAGCTGCTCCTAAAATATCCTGTTTCCCAAACTGTCATATTAAGCGAACCCTCAATTCTGAATTCTGAATTCTCAATTATCTTAAACTCGCACGAATCCTGCCTTGCTGACCGTCGTCTCTATGCCGAGAATTTCCGTCATATCGAGGAGGAGAGCAATTCGTTGCGTCCCCGCAGGCTGCTGCAGGTCGTTGGTGACCGCTGTGTTGTTGTGGAGCCACCTTTCCCGCCAATGACCACCGCTGAGATTGACCGCTCTTTCGATTTGCCCTACACTCGACTGCCGCATCCCAAATATCGCGACAAGCGCATCCCCGCATATGAGATGATACGTCACTCGGTCACCATCCATCGTGGCTGTTTTGGCGGCTGCGCTTTCTGCACCATCTCTGCCCATCAGGGCAAGTTCATCATGAGTCGGTCCCGTGAGAGCATCCTCCGAGAGGTGGAGCAGATTACCCGTATGCCCGATTTTCATGGCACCCTAAGTGACCTCGGTGGTCCTTCCGCCAATATGTATATGATGGGAGGGCGCGACCGCAGTCTCTGTGAACGCTGTCACCGCCCTTCGTGCATCCATCCAGCTGTGTGTCCTAATCTCAATACCGACCATCGTCCGCTGCTTGCCGTCTACCGTGCCGTTGAGGGGGTGCCCGGAGTACGCCATGTCTTTATCGGAAGTGGCGTTCGCTATGACTTGTTGCTTCATGCTATGGACCATGACCGTTCTGGTTCTGCGATGCAGTATGTAGAGCAGCTCATTACTCGCCATGTCTCCGGTCGTCTCAAGGTGGCTCCCGAGCACACCGAGGATCATGTGCTGAAGCTCATGCGCAAGCCCTCCTTTGAGCTTTACCGTCGTTTCAGCGAGTTGTTCTATTCCGTTTGTCGACATCACGGATTGCCCTATCAGATAGTACCATATTTTATTTCGTCACATCCCGGATGCACTGAACAGGATATGGCTACACTGGCACGTAAGACACGTGCTCTTGGTCTCCATCTTGAACAGGTCCAGGATTTTACGCCTACGCCTATGACGGTGAGTACCGTCACATGGTACTCTGGTGTCCACCCATATAATCTGCAGCCCGTGTTCTCGGCTCATGATCCCGAGGCAAAGAAGCGCCAGCGCAGCTATTTTTTCAATGCGCCGACTCCTCGCCACAATAGAATCCCCTCTACCCCTCATCAGAAAAGAAATGTGAAACGCACTAAAAAATAATAGTTACTTTTTAACATTCAATAGTATGAAAAAATCCCTCTTTTCCCTTGCACTTGCTGCTGCAACCGCTACTGCTTGCGCTCAGCAGCGAGTATTAGTACTCTATTACTCCCAGACCGGCACCACTCAGGCCGTTGCCGAAGAACTGTGTAGTCAGCTTGGCGCCGACATCGAGCGCATTGAGGCCGTAGTGCCGTATGACGGCGATTTTCAAGCTACCATCCAGCGTAGTGGCGAAGAGATGAAGAGCGGTCAATTGCCTGCTATTAAACCTGTCCAGTCGCGCATTGCCGACTATGATATAGTGTTCGTCGGCTATCCCATCTGGTTCGGCACCTATGCGATGCCTATTGCTGCATTGGTGCGCGACTATGACTTCGCCGGTAAGGCCGTAGTGCCCTTCTGCACTTTCGGTAGCGGAGGCCTAAACACCTCCTCTGAGGCCCTCCGTAAAGCTCTCTCTGCTGCCGATGTGCGTCAGGGCTATGGTGTGCGTGCTGCACGTTTGGCCGCCGCCCCCGCCGAGATTGACCGTTTTCTAAAGGAGCAAGGATATAAGGCAGGCACCGTCACACCTTTACCCGAGTATAGTGAGCAGCGCCCT
The DNA here is from genome assembly GCA_017616915.1 of Bacteroidaceae bacterium. Classification (GTDB taxonomy): domain Bacteria; phylum Bacteroidota; class Bacteroidia; order Bacteroidales; family Bacteroidaceae; genus UBA6382. The sequence continues at coordinate 19,023 of JAFZXF010000038.1, read as the reverse complement.
GTTACCGAGGCCGACTGCGCTGTGTTCTCCGCTGCCTGCTCTGACTATCAGTTCCCTCTCGGCACTCCGCTTACGGTCGGAACCCGCACTACTGCCACCAGCACTGACTATCGTTTTTCCGTTCGCAGTCGCGGCATGGATGGCAAGGAAGCCACCACCATCATCTATGTCACCCATAGCACCGCTCCTGGGGCCAAGCCCGAATTTACCGAGGTAGTGAGGTAGGGTAGAGAATAATATAAATAATTATCAAATAAACTTATAATTATGAAAAAAACTATTAGCACCATCGCGCTGTTGTTCCTCGTAGTTTTTGCCTACGGACAGTCTAACCACTATCTGACGAAGGAAGAAGCTCCTCTCGACACCACCTTTATTGGTCCTCCCCCCGCATTTGGCACATTGTTGTTTGAGCAGGACTTCCACATGTATCAATATGGAAAGACGCTCAGAGACACTGAGCGAGGCAAGCAGGCAATTAAGGATGCCGATACCAGTACTGGCAATCTATTGGAGGTATTCTCCGAGGCTTTCGGCATGTCGCTTTCCAAGGAGCGCACGCCGGAAATCTACAAGCTTATTGCAACGATGAAAGAGGATGCCGGAAGCTATGCCACCCGCTGCACGAAGAACACTTATATGCGCATGCGTCCCTATGCTCTCTACAACGAGCCCACGTCTGTTCCAGAAGATGAGGAAGGCCTTCGCTATAATGGCAGCTATGTCTCGGGTCACAGTGCCACCGGCGTCGCGGTATCTATGGTTCTTGCCTGCATTAATCCTGCTCGCCAGAATCAGCTCTACAAGCGCGGTTTGGACTTCGGTGACAGCCGCTGGATAGTCGGTTTCCATCATTACAGTGATGTAAAGGCCGGCCAGATGGTTGGAGCGTTGGTCCTTCCTGCCCTTATGAACAATAAGGACTTCATGGCCCAGCTTGCCAAAGCCAAAGCCGAGTTCGCCCGCTTGGCACGATAAGGAATGTTACCAGTCACATTATCCGGCAAGTTCGCTGAGTTCGAGCCAGCGGAGGGATTTCTCGTCTAATTCGGCATCAAGTGCTGGCAGGCGCTTGGAATAGGCAGTGATGTCCTCCACACTTAGGGTACCACTGCTTAAAGCGTTAACAATATGCGATTTCTCTGTCTCGAGAGCTTCAATATCGCGCTCGAGCTGTTCGTATTCCCTTTTTTCCTTATAACTGAGACGCCGCTGTTGGGGAGTGCGCTCTTTTGTGCTCGATTTGGGTCGTGAGGTGCTTTTTCCTGCGGTTTCATCGAGTAATTTTGCCCGTTTATATGAGGTGGTGTCGCCCGCAGAGACGGAGTCGTCTTGCGGAGAGAGGACGCTGTCGCGATACTGGGTGTAGTTGCCTGGGAAGTCCTTGATTTTGCCGTTACCCTGAAAGACTAGTACGTGATCAACCACTTTGTCCATAAAATAACGGTCGTGACTCACAATGATGACACAACCCTCAAACTCGCGTAGATACTCCTCTAACACCTGCAGGGTAACAATATCAAGGTCGTTAGTGGGCTCATCGAGGATGAGGAAGTTAGGACTACGCATCAGCACAGTGCAAAGGTAAAGGCGTCTCAGTTCGCCACCTGATAGTTTGTAGATATAGTTGTGCTGGGTCTCTGGAGGGAAAAGAAACTGTTGCAGAAATTGTCCGGCACTGAGTTTGCGCCCCTTGCCGAGATCCACGTATTCGGCTATCTCACGCACGGCATCGATGACGCGCATCTGGCGGTTGAACTGCATGCCGTCTTGACTGTAGTAGCCGAAGCGAACGGTCTGGCCAACGATGATACGACCGCTGTCGGGACTGACGAGCCCGAGCAGCATCTTGATAAAGGTGGTTTTACCAGTGCCGTTGTTGCCAACAATGCCGAGTTTCTCGTAGCGGGCGAAGTTGTAGTAGAACTCACGCAGTATCACCTTGTCACCAAAAGCCTTGGAGACATAGTTCATCTCAAAAATCTTGCTTCCGATATAGCTACTTTTAACCTCCAGCCGCGCTTTGTCCTCGCGGAAGGTGTTATGGGCACGCTCCTCAAGTTTATAGAAAGCCTCCTCACGGTATTTGTCCTTGTGGCCGCGTGCCTGTGGCGAGCGTCGCATCCAGTCAAGCTCCTTGCGGTATAGGCTGCCGAGCCGTTCGGCAGCGGCATTGCGCTGGTCTATGCGCTCCTGGCGCTTCTCAAGGTAGTAGGAGTAGTTGCCGTGATAGGCATAGACCTGATGGTCGGCCAGCTCGAGAATGTCGTTGCACACACGGTCAAGGAAGTAGCGGTCATGGGTGACCATAAGGAGCGACATGGTGGTTTGCTGCAGATAGCGCTCGAGCCATTCAATCATCTCAAGGTCGAGGTGGTTGGTGGGTTCGTCAAGCACCAGGAGGTCAGGCTCGGAGAGGATGATATTGGCCAATGCAACACGTTTGAGCTGTCCGCCGGACAGATGACCAATTTTTTCGTTGAAATCAGTGATTTTTAATGTGGTGAGCACCTTTTTGACGCGTGGTTCATAATCCCATGCCTGCATATTGTCGGCAATCTTTGAGCCGTGAGCAAAGCAGGCCTGCATCACGGTAAGTTCCTCGGGATACCAGGGGTTTTGCTTGAGGTAGCCCACTCTCAGGTCGCGCCGCCACACAATGGAGCCAGCCTCGTAGTCCTCGTCATCACACAGGATATTGAGCAATGTGCTCTTGCCGGCACCGTTCTTTGCGATGATGCCGACTTTGTGACCCTCGGCAAGACTGAAGCTGAGGTTGTCCATCAGCACCAGGCTGCCTATGCGCTTGGTGAGGCCGCGAACGTCAAGGATTGTTGACTGTTGCATTGTTTGTGCGATGAAAATTTTGGGCAAAGGTACGAAAAACATTGAACATTGAACATTTTTTTTACCATAACGATAACGAAAACGAAAAAAGTTTTTTTATTTGACAATTTGACAATCTATTTCATTTCACGATTTATATAACAAAAACAACAAATAAAGTAAAAAAACATCCGTGTTTTTCTCCTTTTCTCCTTACTCCTTTTCTCCTTACTCCTTTTTTTATTAAATTTGCAGCGCAAAATAATAAATAAGGTATAAGATGAAAAATGTAGATACTGAATTTGCCGCCCGACTGCTAGAGGTCAAGGCTGTCAAAGTGCAGCCGACAGATCCTTTCACCTGGGCTAGCGGGTGGAAGTCTCCCTTCTATTGTGATAACCGTAAAACACTGTCATACCCCGAGTTGCGTACCTTTGTGAAGGATAATCTCACCAAGCTAGTCAAGGAGTATTTCCCCGAGGCAGACAGTGTGGCAGGTGTGGCTACAGGTGCCATCGCACAGGGTGTCCTTGTGGCCGATGCATTGGGAATGCCCTTCTGCTACGTGCGCAGCAAGGCTAAAGATCATGGTATGGGCAACTTGATAGAGGGCACACTGCCCGAGGATAGCAAAGTGGTGGTAGTGGAAGATCTGATTTCTACAGGAGGCAGTAGCCTTAAGGCCGTAGAGGCATTGAGGGCAGCAGGCTTCGAGGTGGTTGGAATGGTAGCTTCCTACACATACGGATTCCCCGTGGCTGAGCAGGCTTTCAAGAGTGCAAATGTGAAACTGGTTACGCTGACCAACTATGAGGCTGTTGTGACAGCGGCCACACAGATAGGTTATATAACAGAGGATCAGCATGCCACGCTTAACGAGTGGCGTAAAGACCCCGCAAACTGGAAGAAATAATGGGTAGTGATTTTGTAAGCAAAATAAAGCAGGTACAGGCTTCACAAGAGGCTGTGTTCGCAAAAGTGTCAGACCTAAGCAACCTGCAGGCACTTAAGGAGCGTATGGCTGAGCCAGACGCTCAGGCCAAGATGGCTGAACAAGTGGGCGAGGATAAGGTGAGCCAGGTAGCCCAATATCTGGAGAACGTGAGTTTCGACCGTGACACGATAACATTCGGTGGTAGTCCTATGGGCGATATCTGCCTCAAGGTGGTGGAACGCGAAGAACCCAAATGTGTAAAGATGGAGGGACAAGGTACACCGATACCGCTGAACCTGTGGATTCAGGTGGTAGCTAATGGTGAGGAAGCTGCAGCCATCCGTGTAACCTTGAGGGCGGAGCTGAACTTCTTTATCCGTCAGATGGTGAGCAAGCCACTGCAGCAGGCTGCTGATGGTATCGCCGAAATGCTATCAAGAATTGACTACAACAACTAAGTTATGGCAAATAAACTGTGGGAAAAGAGTGTAGAGGTCAACAAGGAGATTGACTACTTCACTGTAGGCAAGGATAGAGAGCTCGATTTGTGCTTGGCCAAGTATGACGTGATGGGCTCAATGGCCCATATCACAATGCTGGAGAGTATAGGCTTGCTAAGCAGGGACGAACTGGCCAAACTCCTCGATGAAATGAGGAAAATCTACAAGTTGGCAGAGGATGGTGAGTTAAAGATTGAGAACGATGTGGAGGACGTGCATTCACAGGTGGAGCTGATGCTTACGCGCCGACTTGGCGACATAGGTAAGAAGATTCATTCAGGTCGCTCCCGCAACGATCAGGTTCTGGTGGATCTTAAGCTGTTCACACGCGACAGGCTAATGCACATTGTGGAGAAAGTGAAGACGCTCTTTGACGAACTGCAGAAGCAGAGCGAGCGCTATAAGGGTGTGCTAATGCCCGGCTATACCCATCTGCAAGTGGCTATGCCCAGCAGTTTTGGCTTGTGGTTTGGCGCCTACGCCGAGAGCCTGACCGACGATATGCTATTCCTACAGGCCGCCTACAAAATGGCCAACCGCAATCCGCTCGGATCGGCAGCAGGCTACGGTTCGTCGTTCCCGCTCAACAGGACAATGACGACAGAATTGCTTGGGTTCAACTCGATGAACTATAATGTGGTATATGCCCAGATGGGGCGGGGCAAGACGGAGCGCAATGTAGCTTCCGCTCTCGCTGGAGTAGCAGGCACACTGGCAAAGATGGCTTACGATGCCTGCTTATTTAACTCGCAGAACTTCGGTTTTGTTCGACTGCCAGCAGAATGCACCACAGGCTCTTCTATAATGCCACACAAGAAGAATCCGGATGTGTTTGAAGTGATGCGGGCCAAATGTAATAAACTCCAAGGACTGCCCGCACAGATATTGTTGATAATGAATAACCTGCCTAGTGGCTATTTTCGCGATTTACAAGTAATAAAAGAGCTGTTCGTGCCTGCCTTCAGTGAGTTGGAGGATTGCCTGGATATGGCTGCATATATTGTGAATCGTATGGAGGTTAACGAGCACATCCTCGACGACCAACGCTATGATGCTATGTTCAGTGTGGAGGAGGTAAATAGGCGAGTGGTAAAGGGCATTCCTTTCCGCGATGCTTACAAGCAGGTAGGCCTGGAGATTGAGGCGGGTAATTTTGTTCCGGACAAGAAAATCAATCATACTCACGAGGGCTCCATCGGCAATCTGTGCACTACAGAGGTGGCAGCACTGATGAAGCAGATTATCAGTGGCTTCGGCTTTGACAAAACTCTGGCTGCGGAGCGGAAGCTGATTGGTAACGAGAAATGAATAATTAGGAATGAGGATGCGTAAAAATGCTTTGTTGATAGCACTGTTACTCATCTGCAGTTGCAGTAAGGATGAGACTTATACCGCCTATAGCAAGTATAAGGCCAGTTTCACCTATGATAAGGTCATGACAATGACTCCACTTAAGAACGCACTTACAAGCCCGGGGGAGTTCTGTACTATCAGCTTGGGAGTTAGCACATTGAATTTTGCGTCGCTGACGATGTCGCAGTCAGATCCCATCACAGACAATACGCTGTATTATCAGAAATACAAATGTATCAATGGTTTTATTGTGGGTATGGCAAACATTCCTGAGATGAATGCTGATGGTCTAAGCGCTGTGTGCTTCGACCTTGTATGCTCAAACTGCTACCATGTTGACAATGTAACCCGCAGTGTGGCTTTGCAGGAGAATGGTATGGCCTATTGTTCGCGTTGTAAACGGAAATATGGTCTTAACAATCAAGGACTGGTGGTTGGCGGTGATGCCGGTCGTCCTTTAGAGCGCTATCACATAGCCTACGATGGCAGTAACCGCATGGTGATTAGTAACTAAATTAGTCCGAGGTCCTTATCATTGTTTCTAGAACACGATAAGTAACATCTAATTCGAAACCGCGAGTGGCAGCGAAGGCAAGGAGTTTCTGGAAACGCTGTTGTTCATTATCAACGCGAAGAGATTTATTCTTGGTATGCAATAAGTCTGCGAGCACGGTTTGATACCTGTCAGAATCAATCTTTCTTAATTCTTGCTGCACAACTGTGCCGCGAATACCCTTTTTCGCTAGTGCCATCTTAATCTTATGGCATCCCCAATGGTTGAGTTCAAACTTGTCGTGAACAAAAGCCCGTATGTATCGCTCCACATTGATGTAGCCTTCATCAATTAGTCGGTCGGTAATCCGTTCGGCTGTAGGGGCATCAAGCCCTGCCCTAATGACCTTGGTCTTTATGTCGGCAGGAGCATATTCCGTCAATGAGCACTGACGGGTGAATCGTGCGTAGAGTTCGGCCTCTGTTGGCAGATTGTTTACTTTTGACATTGGATGAATCGTTGCTTGTCGAAGATGTCAGTGATGATATCGCAATTAATGAATCCCTGTTGAGCAAAGAGTTGTAAGGTTTCTGAACTCAGAAGTGGGTTAATTTCCACTAATACCCAACCGCCGGAACGGAGACTTTGTCTCCCCCAGGCAGCGAGAGCTTGATAGAAGATAAGCGGATTATCATCGGAAACGAATAGCGCCAGATGCGGCTCGTGATTCAAAACCTGCGATTTCATCGAGGGTTTTTCCTTATCAAGAACATACGGGGGATTGCTGACGATAATGTCAAATGGGCCCTCTGGCCGTTCTGGCGATAGAATGTCCAAGTGCGAAAAGACAACGTCCGCATTGTGGAGTTTAGCGTTTTGTGCAGCAACATGCAACGCATCAGATGACACATCACAGGCAAAGACCTGCCATTCTGGCCGTTCTGCCTTGATAGAAACGGCTATGCAGCCGCTCCCAGTGCAGGCATCCATCACTACAGCCTGCTTGGGCAATGTGGGCAGATTAAGTGCCATACTCACTAGCTGTTCCGTTTCGGGACGAGGAATGAGAACGGAAGGATTGACGACGAATGGACGGTCGTAGAATATGCAGTGACCAATGATGTGTTGTATTGGCTCATCAGCGAGAAGCCTCTGAATACATAAGTCAAGTTTTTGCCCCTCCTGCACGCTGATGGCCGGACTGATGCCAGCCAAAACGTGGGGGAAGGGCAAATTAAGAATATCTTCGACAACTATCCTTGCCAGAGCCTGAGCTTCTTGATTTTCAAAATGGCCTGCAAGTTTGCTGACGATGTAATGATAAAGATTAGGCGTCGATGTTTGCTGTGTTGGCATTGCGCTCAATAAATTCGCGGCGCTGGTCTACGTCTTCACCCATAAGCATTGAGAACGTATGATCGGCCTCAGCAGCATTGTCCAAGGTCACGCGCTTGAGCAAGCGGTTCTCCGGATTCATCGTGGTTTCCCATAGCTGCTCCGGATTCATCTCACCGAGACCTTTGTAGCGCTGAGTGGTGACACCTTTTTCTGAACCGTTATTGTAGCGACGCATGAAGTCAAGACGCTGATTGTCGTTGTAGCAATACTCCTCGTTCTTGCCAATCTTGCAGCGATAGAGGGGCGGGGTAGCAAGATATACGTAGCCATGCTCAATAAGGCTGGGCATGTAGCGGAAGAACAATGTAAGGATGAGCGTATTGATGTGGCGGCCGTCAACATCGGCATCGGTCATAAGGATAACCTTATGATAACGTAGTTTCTCGAGATTGACCTGCTTGCTATCTTCAGTGTCCACGCCAAACCGTACACCCAATGCCTGAATAATATTGTTGACCTCATCGCTTTCAAAAGCTTTGTGCCACTGCTGACGCTCCACATTTAGAATTTTACCGCGTAAAGGCAGGATAGCCTGGAAACGACGAGAGCGTCCTTGCTTAGCCGAACCACCTGCAGAGTCACCCTCCACGAGGAAGATTTCACATTCGGCAGGATCTTTGCTTGAGCAATCAGACAACTTACCGGGCAGTCCACCACCAGACATAGGATTCTTGCGTTGTACGGTTTCACGAGCTTTGCGGGCAGCGATACGTGCTGTGGCTGCAAGGATAACCTTGTCCACAATTATCTTGGCCTCCTTGGGATGCTCCTCAAGGTAGTTGCTCAGAGCCTCGCCCACAGCCTGATTGACAGCGCCCATTACTTCGGAATTACCAAGTTTGGTCTTAGTCTGACCCTCAAACTGGGGTTCAGCAACCTTTATACTGATAACTGCGGTGAGTCCCTCGCGGAAGTCTTCTCCCGAAATTTCAATCTTGGCTTTCTCGATTTGCTTGGCAGCAGTCTCTTCCGCATACTTCTTGAGTACGCGGGTCAAAGCGGCGCGGAAGCCTTGCAGATGAGTACCGCCTTCGATAGTGTTGATATTGTTAACGTAGCTGTGAAGATTCTCGCTAAAGCCGGTGTTATAAACGAAAGCTATCTCAATGGGGATGCCCTCTTTCTCAGTCTTGATATAGATAACGTCAGGAATGAGGGGAGTACGCATAGAGTCCTGATAGCGTACGAACTCGCGCAAGCCCAACTCGCTGTAGAATGTCTCTGTTCTGGGGTTGCCCTCTTCGTCTTTGTCGCGGAGGTCTGTGAGTTTGATGGTAAGACCGGCATTCAGAAAAGCCAGCTCACGCATACGGTCTGCTAGAGTGTTGTAGTTATATTCGGTGGTGATGAAGATGGAGTCATCGGGCCAGAACTGCTGGCGTGTGCCACGCAGATTGGTTTCGCCTACCACCTTCACATCATATAGAGGCTTGCCTATCTCATACTCCTGCTGGTAAATCTTGCCATCGCGGAATACCTGCGATATCATATGGCTGGAAAGGGCGTTCACACAGCTTACGCCGACACCGTGGAGACCGCCGCTGACCTTGTAACTACCCTTATCGAATTTACCTCCGGCGTGGAGCACCGTCATTACGACTTGCAGGGCACTTACGCCTTCTTTCTCATGGAGATCCACCGGAATGCCTCGACCATTATCCTGTACGATAATGGAGTTGTCCTCGCAGATGGTCACCTCGATGTGGGTGCAGTAGCCTGCCAGCGCCTCATCAATAGAGTTATCAACGGTTTCGTAGACAAGGTGATGGAGTCCCTTTTCGCTAATGTCGCCAATATACATGGCAGGACGTTTGCGCACGGCCTCAAGTCCTTCAAGCACCTGAATGTTTGATGCAGAATAATTCGCAGAATTAGTGTTTTTCTCGTTCATGAAGAATATTTCTTTTTTATCCGTACAAAGGTACGATTTTTTTTTGAAACAGCCAACATCCGAGAGTAAAAAAACGTAGTTTTTTTGTGGAAAATCGATTATTCTCCTTTTTCATAAAGCAAAAAGCCTGCAAATGCTATTTTGCAGGCTTTTTTGATAGTGTATTTTAGTCCGAATATCTTCTATTCTATAGTCCAGATATCGTTAGTCTCCAACAGCTCGGCAAAGGAATGATAGGGTTTCTTGGTCTTTATGTCCTCAATCTGCTGATATACGCTTTCATCATAAGTGGGGGCTTCCACATCTCGTATAACTCCAAGGGCTATAGGGAAGTCGGGACCTTCCATCATTGCCAATTTAAGCTGCAGAGTGTTATCCTCGCAATGGGCATCGTGGACAAGTAAATCATCAGTTGTGATGCCGTTCTCGCCTATTTTAACCACTTTGAGACCAAAGCCTTCCTGCATAATACCGAATTCATTGTTTTCGCCGAAGATCATCGGCTTGCCGTGCTCCAGATAAATGGCATTCTTGGCGCGTCCCTCCTTAGAGTAAACGGAATCATGTGTGCCGTTATTGAAGATAACGCAGTTCTGCAGAATCTCGCATACTGCGGTGCCCTTATGCTGCTGTGCAGCTTTCAGGATATCCACCGTTCCGGCGGCATCAGTAGCAACGGCTCTGGCAAAGAAATGGCCGCGTGCCCCAAAGCAAAGTTCCGCGGGGCGGAATGGGTCTTCCACAGTGCCATAGGGACTTGATTTGCTGACGAAACCGCGAGGGGAAGTAGGTGAATACTGCCCCTTGGTAAGACCGTATATGCGGTTATTGAGCAGTATGATATTGATGTTTATGTTACGGCGATTGGCATGTATGAAGTGGTTGCCGCCGATAGCCAGCCCGTCACCGTCGCCACTGACCTGCCATACCTCGAGATCAGGATTAGCTACCTTGCATCCCGTAGCGATAGCAGCCGCACGACCGTGGATGGTGTTCATTCCATAAGTGGCCATATAGTGGGGAAGTCGGCTAGAGCATCCGATGCCGGAAATAACGGCGTTGTTATGCGGATCTATACCTATCTCTGCCATTGCCTTGTGTAGTGAAGCGAGGAAGAAATGATCGCCGCATCCGGGGCACCAGCGGGGTTGGCCTTTCTTGTATTCTTGTGCTGTGTGAGTCATAACTTGAGTTTTACTGAATTATCTTTGTAAAAGCTTCCACTAGTTCTTTGACGATGAAAGGCTGTCCCTTCACCTCGTTGAACTGGTATGGCACAAAAGCATCAATCTTCATTCGGAGATAGGCAGCAAACTGGCCCATATTTTGTTCGGCCACCACTACCTTATCATATTTCTTCAGCACTTCGCCGGTGTTTTTGGGCAGAGGATTAATATACTTAAAGTGTGCCAGAGCAACTTTCTTGCCCTGCTCACGCATCTCATCCATCGCTGCATGCAGGTGACCGAAGGTGCCGCCAAAGCCCACGATGAGCAGTTCGGCATCGTCCTTGTCGCCCAGCACCTCTACATCCGGTACGGAAATGTTGTCCACTTTCTGTTGGCGCAGTTTGGTCATCAGGTTATGGTTTTCTGGATTTGTGGAGATGACACCTGTCTGGCTGTCTTTCTCCAGTCCGCCAAGTATGTGCTCAAAGCCTTCTCTGCCCGGCACTGCCCAGTAACGAACACCGTTTTCATTGCGCTGATAGGGAGTCCAGGTTCCCTTCAATTCCTCGGGCACATAGGGAGGCTTGATGGCGGGATACTTGCTAAGCTCTGGCAGGCGGAAAGCTCCGCTACCATTGGCTATGTATGCATCTGTCATCAGCACCACCGGCGTCATGTTTTCCAAGGCAATCTTGCATGCATCATAAGCAGCATCAAAGCAATCAGTAGGTGAGGTGGCGGCTATAACCGGCATCGGACTCTCGCCATTGCGGCCAAATAGCACTTGCAGCAAGTCGGTCTGCTCTGATTTGGTGGGTAGTCCTGTGGCGGGACCGCCTCTCTGAACATCGATAACCACTATCGGCAGCTCCATTATTACTGCGAGGTTCATGGCTTCTGATTTGAGACAGATACCAGGTCCAGAGGTGGAAGTAACGGCCAAGGCTCCGGCGAAAGAAGCTCCCACTGCTGAGGCGCAGCCTGCAATCTCGTCTTCGCATTGCACCGTAACAACTCCCAAAGACTTATGCTTCGACAGTTCATGCAGAATGTCGGTTGCCGGAGTGATGGGATATGAGCCGAGGTATAGCTTTAATCCGGCCTTTTCGGCTGCGGCTATGAGGCCATAAGCCGTAGCCTTGTTACCGGTGATATCCATATAGCGGCCGGGCACCTTGTGCTTTGACTCAATCCTGTGAACGTTGGCTGCGGCACTATGAGTGTTGTGTCCATAGTCGTAACCGGCCTGAACAACCTTGATGTTCGCCTTGGCTATCGCAGGCTTTTTGCTAAACTTCTCACGCAGGAAGTTGAATACCGTATTCAAATCGCGGTCAAAAAGCCAGCATACCAGTCCCAGCGCAAACATGTTGCGGCATTTCATCATGGCTTTCTGATCCATGCCGCTATCAGCGAGAGCATCCTTCACCATCTGGGTCAAGCGACAGCTGATAACCCTGTCGGGGTCTATGCCCATCTCGCCCAGATAGTCATCAGTGGCAAAAGCTGCCTTCTTAAGGTCGGCTGCTTGGAAGGAGTCGGTGTCGATAATGATAGTGGCATTAGGCTTTGCATGGCAATACTGTGTTTTGAGAGCTGCGGCATTCATTGCCACCAACACATCACACAAGTCGCCGGGCGTATAGACCTGCTCGGCACCGATATGTACCTGAAAACCACTTACTCCGGTCAGGCTACCTTGCGGAGCACGTATGTCGGCAGGATAGTTGGGAAAAGTGCTGATGCTATTACCTGCCGTAGCCGATACGGTGGAAAAGATGTTGCCTGCTAACTGCATACCGTCGCCGGAGTCACCGGCAAACAATACGACAACATCATGCAGATTAGTAATGTTCAGACCCTCAGTCATGTTATAGTAATAAGGCTCAAGGTTATAATAACTGATTGTTTAGAAACGCAAACTACGGACAACAATGCGCCAAAAGCTTTTTATTGTTGTCCGTTGTGTAGAGAGGTTGGGTGGTTTTCAGTCCGCAGTCATCGGACTGTCCACTTCGTTTATGCCAGTTGGTTGACGTGCAGAGCAAGGCCAGACTTAAGATTTGCAGCCTTGTTAGCATGGATGATGTTGGTCTTTGCCAGTTTGTCAAGCATCTTCTGCACGATGGGCAGCATCTTCTGAGCCTCGTCCTTGTCAGTGGTAGAACGCAGGCGTCTTACTGCATTGCGCATAGTCTTAGCATAATAGCGATTGTGCTCGGTGCGCTTTTTTGCCTGGCGCAGCCTCTTTAAGCAAGATTTGTGATTAGCCATCTTAGAAATTTAATGTTTTATCTTTTATCTATTTTTCATTATCTCGCATCATGGCGTGTAGCCCGTAGGAGAGTCGAACTCCTCTTTAGAGAATGAAAATCTCTCGTCCTAGCCGATAGACGAACGGGCCTCTGCCATTAACGGGGTGCAAAATTAGATATTTTTTTTCAACCGACAAAACTTTTCATAAAATATTTTCATAAACTGTTTGCCGGCGTTAAAGAACTGTTTATTTTATTGTCAAAGCACGTTGCAATTTGTCGGATAACATGGCATAATGTGCCTCGGTAACAGGATCAGCGTTGCTTACATTCTTTAGGCGGCGGTCAAGGTCCTTGAGTGTTACCAGCACTGCGGCGATATTGTCGTTGGCAGTTGAAGCACGATTGGAGGTGTACTCGTTGCAAAGTGTGTTGACAAAACTGCGCTGCAGGAAGCGGTCATAGCTATCCAGCGGTTTAGCGGTGTTGAAATCCTTGAAGATGCCCTCCTTGAGGTCGTTGAGGAAATTGGCGACGCCGTAATTTGGATTAAGCTGACCAAACCTGTAGCTGCTAATGAGAGAGGGAAGTATGCGTCCGGCAATGCTCTGAAGTTGTGCATCCGGGTTGGCGAAGAGGCGGTCGGCGTAGGGCACGTTAACCATCCATTCGGGCTTCTTAAAGAGCTGTTCCTTGATGAAGGGGATGACGGCCTTGGCTTTCTCTACCGGCGGGATTACAATCATCTTGCCCTGCTGCTCAGGTGCGATGGTGGTGTTGTTAACGCCGAAGAGATTGTTGACTACGTGCATCATATAGCGGTAGTACTGGTTAATTACCTGACTGTACATCTCGCGAACCTTGTCGCTTGTTACATCATTGCCCCAGTAGTTCCATTCTGCCAATTGGGGAATGATACGCTTGAGGTTCTCAATACCAAGGGTGCTGGCTTTAACGGCATCGTTGCTGAGGTCTTCAGTCTGGCAGCGAGGATCGAAAACTCCCCTTTCGCCATCACCCCACCACAGGCGCTTGTCAGCATCGACACGGCGGGTTACCTCTGCCTGCAGTACGTGTTGCTCATCTTCTGCGGAGGTGGCATCAAAGATTGGCTTGTAGCCCCATTCGATGGCCCACTTGTCGTAGTCGTTGATGCGTGGGAAGAGATTCTTTACCTCTACGCCGTCACCAGGCTGTGCTACATAGTTGAAGCGGGCATAGTCCATGATGGATGGAGTGTGTCCCCACTTGGAAAGGAAGGTGTTGGAACGCAGACTATCTACAGGCACTGTGCTCGACGAGCCGAAGTTGTGCCTAAGTCCGAGCGTGTGTCCAATCTCGTGGGAGGAGACAAAGCGTATGAGTTCGCCCATAAGCTCATCGCTGTACTTGGCCTTGCGGGCTTCGGGATCAACGGCTGAGCACTGCACCTGATACCAGTCGTGTACAAGTTTCATCACGTTGTGATACCATCCCACGTGGCTCTCCAAAATCTCGCCGGAACGCGGGTCATGGTTTTGCGGACCGTATGCATTGGCTATGTCGGAAGCCAGGTACATTATGAATGAATAGCGGGCATCCTCCATCGACATGGTGGAGTCGTTCTCCGGCCACTCTTTGGCTACGATGGCATTCTTCCATCCTGCCTGCTCAAAGGCGGCATTCCAGTCGTTGACTCCTTGAATAAGGTAAGGTCTCCACTGCTTGGGAGTACCCGGGTCGATGTAATAAACAATCTGCTTCTTGGGTTCTATCAGTTCACCGTTGCGCTGGCGCTGTGCGTCCTCGTCGTTCTTGGGCTCAAGGCGACGGCGAGTGATGAACACCCGCTCTTCCACTGACTGCTGAGCATCGGAGAAGAGATAGTAATCATCGGTGAAGTATCCTACGCGGGGATCGAAGATGCGCTGACGCATAGGCTCCTTGGGCAATAGCAGGAACGAGGTGTTCATGCCGAAGGTAAGCGATCCGCCACGGCTGGTGTTGAAGGTGCGTACTACGCTAATCTCGGTATTGATAGGATAGGAGTGGATGCTCTCCACATAGCTTGCTCCCGGGTTCTGCATGGAGATGCCGGCACTCTGCTTTTCTTGGTTGGAGAGGCTGAAGGCATCATTGCCCAGCAGGATGGAGGAGATGTTGATTTTGTATTTCTTGTCCTTGGTGTCCTCTATCTTGAATATGGCGAGGATGGGGTCGCTGCTACTGATGTTGACAGCACGCGAAATGGCGTCGATAGTGTCGGCGTGCATATATAGCTGATTCTTGCGCAGCAGCAGTGCGTCCTTGCCGTTGGCATAGGTCTTCTCGAAGTACACAGCCTGTTGGCGCAGTTGTTCGCCACCGTATATTCCTAATCCGGCGGGAGTGGAGGTGAAGCGAGTCACAGCAAGAAGCAGGCGACCCAGGATGCTGTCAGGCACTTCTATAAACCAGTTATCTTCATCTTTTGCGGCAGGCAGCATGGCAGCTTTGTCGTTGTAGATGGGGCTCTTGGGCACTCCCGCTCTTGGGGCACCGATAGGAGCTTTGTTCTTTTTGTCTTTTGCCGCACTGAAGGAGCAGCAAGCGTCGTCAGCCAATACGAAGTGATCGTTCTCAATGCATATTTCGCTGATACTTTGAGCATTGACTGCTGACCATTGGCCGTTGAGCATTAGGGCAAGAGTTGCCACAAATAGGGATAACTTTTTCATAAATGATTTCTTTTCGTTATTTTGGTGTTTTTGAATTCTCTTTTGGTTTTGGGGTGCAAAGTTACAACTTTTTATCTGAATACACTTCTACAATTAAGACTTTTTTTGTTTGTCCCCAATCAATCTTGAAGCGGTTGTCGATGCGTTGGCCAACCAGCCACACTATATCGTTACCTTTGCAGAGGACTAGCTGTTGCTGTTTTTGAAAGGCGCTGAACTTATGATCTATCATGTATCGGCTCACCAGTTTGCTGCCATTGCAGCCATAGGGGATGAATCGGTCGCCACGCTCCACAGGCCGTACTACATAGTCGCTACCCACCTTGTCGGCATCAAGGTAGGCAACTTCGGGCCTCTTGTCAATGGTGGTGATGTCGCTGATGTCAACAGTTGAATAACGAATTTCCAGACTGTAGTACTTTTGTATTTTTCTTATCATCAGTTGGCTGCGGTCGCGCAGCAGCTCATGGGTGGCACTTCTGTATATGGCGCCCGGCTGTCCGTCGATGTTTTTCCATATATCTGCTATCTGGGCTGGTGTGAAGCCAAGAGGATGTATTATCTCAAACAGCAGGATGAAGTCCCTTATGTCATCCTTTTCGATGGCATAGGTGTCATCGCTTATCTCTACCTTATTTATATTATATGCCTCCTTACGGATAAAATCCTGTACCCGGTGGGCGTTGTCGGCATTGGTCAGTAGCGTGTCGGATATTGAGGGATTCAGCTGGCGCAGTAGCGGCATAAGCTGTAGCCTGACCACGTTACGCTTTACGTCGGCAACCAGGTTACTGCTGTCGGTGACGTAGTCTTGGTTAATAGAGCGGAGGTATTCCAGTATTTCCTCGAGGCCGACATCGAGCAGCGGCCTTACTATATCGCCGTTTCTATAAGGAATGCCCGTCAGCCCCTGCAGTCCGGTGCCTCGGATAATGTTGAGCAGTATGGTCTCAGCGTTATCGTCGCGATGATGAGCCACAGCGACAGCCTCATATCTCCCCCCTTCCATCAGTTCCGCGAAGAAGGCATATCGTTGTTCGCGGGCAGCCATCTCAATGCTGATGCCGTGTTTCGAGGCGTAGTCGGAGGTTTGGAAATCCCTCGTGTGAAGCTTTATGCCAAGCTGCCCGCAGAGCTTGTTGACAAAGCTCTCATCGCGCTGTGACTCCTTTCCGCGTAGATGGAAGTTGCAGTGAGCCGCCTCGCAATCATATCCTAAAGACATCATACACCTCAGCAGGGCTACCGAGTCGGCACCCCCGCTAAGAGCAACCAGTACGCGGCCCCCTTTTTTTATCAGTCTGTGGGCCTCGATTGTGTTGGCGACACGTTGCACTAATTCTTTAGTCATGTATGCAAAATTAGCTCTTTTTTTGCTCTTCGATGCTATTTTTTCCAAAAAACGTCATTTATTCTTGGCGGGTACAGAAAAAAGTTGTAATTTCGCCCCCGAATTTCATGGTACCTTGGCCGAGTGGCTAGGCAACGGTCTGCAAAACCGTGTACAGCAGTTCGAATCTGCTAGGTACCTCCAAGGCTCCGCTGGGGCCTTTTTTTATTTGTCCCCGGGCTTAGTGATTCTGGTGGTTGGCGATGTCGTGGGTCAGCTTTTTCTCATAGAAACGCACCTTTGTGACGGCGCGGTCCAGCTCAGTGTCTGCCGAGTCGCGAGCATAGATGTTGAGGTCTGTACGCGAGGCATACGCCTCGGCCTGCTTGAGCTGCTGTCGTGCTTCGCCCAGCTCTATGGAGTCGAGCAGCAGTATGCCCTGCTCACGTGCGTTGAGAGCCATCGGACAGTTGGTGCGCAGACTGTCGATACAGTTGCGGGCTGCCACAAAGTCGCTATCGGCAAGGCAGCGGCGGGCGTCCGCAATCCATTGCCAGCCGCGCAGGTTGTCGCTGTCGGCATCGTCGCCGGCCTGACCTTGGCCGCGTCCGCATGACGTCATTGCAGCCGCGATGAGCATGATGCTCAGGAGCCAATTATTCTTCATCTGATAGTAGATTGGAAGTTTTAGTTTCACCGAATAGGATAATAATCTGCAAAAGTAGCAAAAAATTGGGAGTCGGAGGTTATAATTAGGATTTTTTTGCGTAATTTTGGCCGCCGTAAGCCGATACGTCATGCAAATACCCACTCACGAAGAGATTTGCCAGAGCCTTAGCGCTCCTATTTTCCACCACATCAGCCAGGTGGCCGATGCGTTGCATGTGGAGTGCTACCTCATAGGCGGCTATGTCAGAGACCTCATCCTTCAGCGTCCCTCCAAGGACATCGACGTTGTGGTGGTAGGCAACGGCATCAGCGTGGCTGAGGCGCTGACCAAGGCGCTGGGGCGCGGGGCACACATGAGCGTGTTCCGCAATTTCGGTACCGCTCAGGTGAAGTGGCACAATATTGAGGTGGAGTTTGTAGGGGCACGCCGTGAGAGCTACAGCCGCGATTCGCGCAAACCCATCGTGGAGGACGGCACATTGCAGGATGACCTCGAGCGTCGTGATTTCACCATCAATGCTATGGGCATCTGTCTCAATAGCGAGCACTTCGGTGAGCTTATCGACCCGTTTTATGGACAGGAGGACCTTGAGGACAGGATTATCCGTACCCCGCTCGATCCCGACATCACCTTCAGCGACGACCCGCTGCGAATGATGCGGTGCATACGCTTTGCCACTCAGCTAGGGTTCAGCATAGAAGAAGAAACCTTCGAAGCCCTCTGTCGCAACAAGGACCGCATAAGCATCATCAGCCAGGAGCGAATCATCGATGAGCTCAACAAGATTATCATGGCTCCGGTGCCGTCCATCGGCTTTGTTGAACTGGAGCGATGCGGACTCCTCGAACTTATCTTCCCCGAATTGGCGGCTCTGGATATGAAGGAGACGCGCAACGGCCACAGCCATAAGAATATCTTCTATCACACCCTCGAGGTGCTCGACAATGTGACCAAGGATAGAAGAATTGAAAAAATGGAGGATGGAAGGATTGAAGAATCTGAGACTTCTCTATGGCTGCGGTGGGCAGCTCTGCTCCATGATATAGGCAAGCCGCGTACCCGTGTGTTCAGTCCCGCCCAAGGATGGACCTTCCATAACCATAACTATATCGGCAGCCGCATGGTGCCCGGCATATTCCGCCGCATGAAGCTGCCGATGGACGAGCGCATGAAATACGTGCAGAAACTTGTGGATCTCCACATGCGTCCTATAGCCATCATCGACGACGAGGTTACCGATAGTGCTGTGCGCCGCTTGCTCTTCGATGCCGGCAACGATATCGATGACCTCATGACCTTGTGCGAGGCTGATATCACCAGTCGCAACGAGCAACGCAAGCAGCGCTTCCGCGACAACTTCCTGTTGGTTAGGCAGAAACTCATAGACCTTGAGAATCGCGATAAGATACGCAATTTCCAACCCCCCGTTGACGGTCAGGAGATAATGGAAACATTCGGACTGCCGCCCTGCGCAACGGTGGGAGCCATCAAGAGCGCCATCAAGGATG
>JAFZXF010000037.1 GCA_017616915.1 Bacteroidaceae bacterium | reverse complement strand
TTTGCCTCCCCGTCGATGGAAGCTCAGGTCATCCGTGTGCGGCCATGGCATGTCAATGCCGACTGGTATTATCAGCACGGGGCATATAAGATGAAGGATAAATCACTCCACCGTTACGCCGACCACGATCCTATCATTGTGGATATCAAACTAAAGAAATAAAAGCAGAAACGCGAGCCGCCTCCATTCGCAGGGCGAATTCACTGAGGCGAGCCGCTTCCGACAATGTGACTCCGCTGAACGCGGAGAGACCTTTCTTCGCTTACGCTTCGTAAGCTTCTGTGACCCCGCTGGGGCTCAAACCCAGAACCTTCAGAACCGGAATCTGACACTCTATTCAATTGAGCTACGGGGCCCGGTAATTCCTCTTAAAGGAAAAAATTATTTTCTACTTCCTCCGAGGAAGATAAGTATATAATATACCAGTGTAGCCAGCGAGCTCAGTGCGGCTACAACATATGTGTAGGCGGCACTATGCAACGCATCGCTTGCCATCTCAGAGGTGTAACGGTCAGTGATACCTGCCTCTTGTAACCAGTTGACAGCACGCTTGCTGGCATTTACTTCAACAGGCAGTGTGATAAATGAGAACAAGGTTGTCATTGCATACAAGGCGATACCTATAAGCAAAAGCACCAGTCCGGCATTCGAGCCAAGCAACAACATCCCCATCAAGAGGATCCAACTTACCCACTGACTGCTCAACGACACTACAGGCACTAACACAGACCGCATTTGCAACGGGGCATAAGCTCTAGCATGCTGCACAGCATGGCCGCATTCATGTGCCGCCACGGCTGCTGCTGCTACATTCGCACCATGATAGACAGCATCTGACAAATTGACCGTCTTCGTAACTGGGTTATAATGGTCAGTCAGATGCCCTCTTACGCAGCTAACACGCACATCTTTAATCCCGCTTTCCCGAAGCATTCGCTCCGCTATCTCACACCCTGTAAATGGCAAGGACTCCTTGGAATACCGTTCAAACTTACGCTTGAGCGAGTACGAGACCAGCCAACTGGCGATGGCAATAGCCAAGAATAGTATCCAATATATTGTAGTGGTTGGCATTTCTTTCTATGCTTGTTCCTTTTTTCTGCTTGTTTTGGATCTGCGGCACACCTTGCATTCGCCATACACATTCAGTCCGTAGTTCCGCAACGTGAAGTTAGAGTACTTACGTGTCTGTATCAGTCGCTCCAAGGCTTTATCGTGGAACTCCGCCACACGACCGCATTTGGTGCATATCAACTGCGTGTAGGAGCGGCGCGGAATCATCAACTGATACTCGGATGCCACTTGACCATATTCGCGCTTATTCACGTGCAAAATGCCAGCCAAAACGAATAGTGATAGCGCATTGTACACCGTTCCCGTCGATATATGCAGCTCCCGGCTAACCGTACACAACTGCTCAGCCGTGAAAGGCTGATGAAATGCACAGACTTTCTCCAGCAACATCTCCCGTTCCGGCGTGTGACGCATCGCATGGCTTGCGATATACTCATTAAGAGCAGACAACGCTGTTTCGTATGCCGTGTGATCTTCCCTCACTATTCTATCACCTTGATATAAGCACGACGACGTTTGTGCTGTTTATGGTCAAACTGCGTAAAGTTGGCTATATTCTTCGTATTGGTCTCCAGAATGGCCGTCGTCTCCATCCGCTTGATACCGTATTGGTTGATATAGGGTATCTGGTCCTGGAAGAACAGCGAGTTGATGCCCTTGTCCTGATAGTCAGGACGCACCGCTATTAGTAACAGATTAAACGCATCCATCTGTTTTGCCTTGAGTGCTTTCAGGAGGTGATACCATCCGAAGGGGAACAAGTGACCGCTGCATTTGCGCAATGCTTCAGAGATGTCCGGCATACCGAGTCCTACGCCCACAATCTCATCCTTGTCGTTGACCACCAGGGTCACGAAGTCAAAGTTGAGAATGGGGAAGTACATGTTCTTATAGTAGTTCTTCTGTTTGACCGTCATCGGCTGGAAGTTGTACAACTTCTGGTAGGCTACGTCTATCACATCCATGTACTGAATGCCATACTTGCGAACCAATTCACGCGAGTTTTTCACTTTGTCCACACGCACATGCGAGCGCTGTTTCACTATCTCTGCTATACGATCCAGACGCTCCGGACATGTTTTTGGCGGATACACCTGTATCTCTATCCAATCCGCTTCCTTGACCAGTCCATACGCTTCTACATGCTTGACGTAGTACGGATAATTGTATAGCGATGCCATCGGAGCCAGATAATCATATCCCTCAAGCAACAGCCCCTCGTGGTCAAAGTCCGTAAAACCGACAGGTCCGTTTAGAGCGTCCATTCCACGTGCTTTACCCCATGCTGCTACCGTATCCAACAGCGCATGGCTCACCTCCATATCGTCAATAAAATCCCACCAGCCAAAGCGCACATGGCGGAAGCCCCATTTCTCATTGGCCTTGCGATTGATGATACCGGCCACGCGTCCCACGGGCTGGTTGTCACGATAGGCCATCCAGAGTTGATACTCACATACCTCCAGCGCAGGGTTCTTCTCCGGATTGAAGCAATTCATCTCATCGAAGAACAACGGTGGACAATAATATGGACAATCCTTGTACAAGTCATTGGCGAACTCAATGAACTTGCGCAAGTCACGTCTGGAATGGATTTCTCGGATTTCTACTGCCATGCTGATACTTGATTTTGTTGGCTAAGAACCCCATGTGAGGGTTCATTGTGTGGAGCACAGGGGACTCGAACCCCTTACCTTAACATTGCGAACGTTACGCTCTACCAGATGAGCTAGTGCCCCTTCGTCGGAGCGGGCTGCGCTAAGTGGCCTCGCTCCGACGAAGGGTTCGTCTTTGCGAGTCGAGGCGCTTCGCCACTCCTCCTCTTCGGTCCGCAAACGCTTCGCTGGTTTACGTCCCGAGTTGTTTTCAAAGACCGATTAAAACGCTAGCGAAGCGATGTTTTAATCGGAGAGCCAGAGCACGGCGAAGATTCATATGAGCGACGAGGTCGCGAATCGTATTGAGCCGTAGCTCGGGCGAGTGGAGCTAACGGGATTCGAACCCGTGTCCAAACAAGGAATACTTGTGCTTTCTCCACGCTTATCTTGGCCTGAATTTTCGTCCGTTGGCAAGACCCAAGCCACCAACCGCCGGCTTAACTACTTAGTGCTTTCGGCATTCAGCCTTCAGCTATCAGTCTCTTATCGTAGTCTAAAAGACCTATTCTGTGTATTCCTGCGCCGCTATATCCTTTCAGCCCACAGACCCGGCTTGGAGCGACGTCTCGTTCAGGTGCCTGGCACCCGAAGATGCTAATCTACTATACTTCGATTAGGCAGCGAGAGCATAAGAAGTGTTGCCAGTTATATGTTGAAGCGATATTTACGAGCATTGCCTCATTGCTCGGCGTGCTTACACAACCATTCTACCTGCTGTCAAAACCAAATAGCCCCTTCCATTCTAGGTGAAATGGGCTGCAAAGGTACGGCTTTTTTCGCACATATGCAAACTTTTCTTGTTTTTTTTTACAAAAAGGCACAAAGAAAGCGCCCTTATGAGCGCTTCTTTTTCAGGTTTTGTACCTTAATTGAGCAACAAATTACTCTGCAGCAGCCTCAGCAGGAACCTCAACGACTTCCTCCTCAACTACCTCTACAGCAGCAGCGCTATCAGCAGCAGCCTCACAGCAAGCGCTATCCTTGCAGCACTTGTCGCAGCACTTCTGCTCACCGCCCTTGTTGCCGCAGCAGCTGATTGCAGCGAATGCAACTGCTACGATAAGAAGCATTTTCTTCATAAATCTACGTTTTAAAGCTTTAAAAAATTGTTCGCGATTCGCCTTTTTGCGAAAATCGAGCGCAAAAGTACTGCTTTTTTTGCATATATCCAAAAAAAATTGTAATTTTGTGCACTCAATTTTACATTTTATGGCAAATAAACATGTTTTAGACAAGTCTGGTTTGAAATTCATAGGCGGAAACATCGTTTTAGCAGTCATCATAGGCATTCTGTTGCTGGTAGTATTGATCCTACAGTTGCGTGGCTACACCCAGCATGGCAAGGAGATAGAGGTGGCTGACGTAACCGGCATGTATCTGGCGGAGGCTGAGACCACTCTACAGGGGCAGGGACTGCGCATACAGGTGATTGACTCTACGTATTCGCGCAAGGTGCCTTTCGGTACGATAGTAGAGCAGACGCCCAAGGGTTCAAGCCATGCCAAGGAGGGACGTATCGTCTATGTAACCATCAATGCCAGCGGTAAGCCTCAGGTGGTTATGCCGGACTTACAGGATATGAGTTACCGTCAGGCCGAGACCACGCTACGCAGCATCGGTTTGGTGGTGGACAGCATCTATGACTATGAGCCTTCTGCTTATCGTGACCTGGTGCTGGATGTCAAGGCGGAAGGCGAGAGCATCCAGCCAGGACAGAAAATAGCCATGGGGACCAAGGTGCGTCTGGTAGTAGGATTTGGTCGCGGTACCGAGCAAGTGGAAGTGCCCAATGTCATTGGTATGTCCCCTGTAGATGCCCGCCGGGTGTTGCTTAGCCATCGGTTGACAGTAGGCGCGGTGACGTGTGACGAGGCAGTGGAGGAAGACGGAGCCCCCTTGTTCGTCTATCGACAGATACCGGCCGCGGGAGAGAAACTCATCGAAGGCGAAACGGTTGCATTGAAATTAACAATGGACATCGAAAAAGCAGTTACCGGTGGAGGGCCTGTGAATCATACAGAAGATGAGTGGTTTTGATGTAAGTGAATAGCGAAGCGTTAGAAATAGAACAAGACGACATCTGGGAGCGTTGGCGCTGTGAGGTGGACAAGGGTCAGGGCAAAGTGCGCGTGGACAAGTACTTGGCCGAACATATGACCAACACCAGCCGCAACCGCATTCAGACAGCTGCAGATGCAGGTAATGTGTGGGTGAACGGGAAAGCGGTTGCTTCCAACTATCGAGTCAAACCCGGTGATATCATTCAGGTACTACTGGACCATGAGCCGCACGACTACACTATTACGCCGGAGAATATTCCGCTGGACATAGTATATGAGGATGAGGACGTGCTGGTGATCAACAAACCGGCCGGTCTGGTAGTGCATCCGGGGCATGGCAATTACGAACATACACTGCTGCATGCCCTGGCATGGCATTTTGAGCACCCAGCAGCCAACCGTCAGATAGACATGAACGATCCGTCCATCGGATTGGTTCATAGGATTGACAAGGACACCAGCGGCCTGCTTCTCATTGCCAAGACACCCGAAGCCAAGGCGCATCTTGGCAAACAATTTTTTGACCATACGACCGAACGCAGTTACAATGCACTCGTATGGGGCACTTTCGCCGAGGACAGCGGTACAATAGAGGGCGCACTCGCCCGTGACAACCGCGACCGAACAATCTATCGTGTTTGGGATCAGGAAGAGTGTCCGCAGGCTAAAGAGGCCGTTACGCATTGGAAGGTGCTGGAACGTTTCCCCTACGTGACATTGGTGGAATGCAGGCTGGAGACCGGGCGCACTCATCAGATACGTGTTCACATGGCGCACATCGGACATCCGCTTTTTGCGGATGACAAGTACGGAGGAATGGAGATTCGTAAAGGACTCCGGACACAGAAATACCGGCAATATATAGAGAACTGCTTCGCCCTCTGTCCGCGTCAGGTGCTTCACGCACGTACATTAGGATTTACGCACCCGCGCACAGGCGCACGCATGCATTTCGACAGTCAATGGCCCGCAGATTTCTCTGCACTCATTGCCAAATGGCGCGCTTACGAGCCCAACACACTAACGTGACTCGTAGGCTGCCACGATATGCTTCACCAAGGGATGACGAACTATATCCCGCTCGTTGAATTCCACAATCTTAAT
>JAFZXF010000036.1 GCA_017616915.1 Bacteroidaceae bacterium | reverse complement strand
AGCTGGCAGCCGTTGCATACTCCGAGGCTGAGAGTGTCCTTTCGGGCATAGAAGCGGTCGAGTGCTGCCTTTGCTCGCGGATTATAGAGGAATGCTCCCGCCCAGCCTTTAGCGGAGCCGAGCACGTCAGAGTTGGAGAATCCGCCGCAGAACACTATCATGTTGATATCGTCGAGGGTTTCGCGACCGCTGATAAGGTCGGTCATCATCACATCCTTTACATCGAAGCCTGCCAAGTATAGCACGTAGGCCATTTCCCTGTCTCCGTTGGTACCTTTCTCGCGGATGATGGCTGCCTTGACTCCGGTTTTCTCCCTACGGTCGGGACTTATCCCTAGCTGTGCAAATTTCCCGGTGAAATCGTTGTTAAAAGCAAATTCCAGCGGCTGCACCTTATAGTTATTATAGCGTTCCTCAGCTTGGCCGTTGAAGCTTTGGCGTGTGTCGAGCTGGTAGGAAGTGTGATACCACACATCTCGCAGGTAGTCGATGCCAAACAGGTGAGTGATTCCCTGCTGGCTTACCAGGATTTGGCGCTCTTCGGCAGGCTTGCCAATCTCTATGAAGGCCACTCCTGCATCGTCGAGTACTTTCTTTACAGTAGCCTTGTCGCTGTTGGCAATCTGGATTACCACACCGGGATTTTCGGCAAAGAGAATCTTCGCAAGGTCGGGCTCCTTGAAACCGTCCACATTAATTTCCATTCCGCCCTCAACGTTGGCGAAGCACATCTCGAGCAGGGTGGTGATGAGACCGCCCGCGGAGATGTCGTGACCTGCCAGTACTAGTCCTTTTTCTATCAGTTCCTGTACAGCGTTGAATGCAGAGCGGAAATATTCTGGATTCTTGCACTCAGGCACATCGCTACCTACAAAGCCGAGGCTCTGCGCAAAGGCCGAACCGCCGAGGCGTAGCTTGTCGAAACTGAAATCTATGTGTAGCAGGGTGGTCTTCGCGTTGTTTTTCATCACGGGGCTCACCACTTTGCGAACATCGCTTACCTGACCGCCGGCACTTACTATCACTGTGCCCGGCGAGATAATCTTTTCTCCGCTGGGATATTGCTGGCTCATAGAGAGCGAGTCCTTACCCGTGGGTACATTTATCTTTAGATCGCAGCAGAAATTACTCAGCGCTTCCACCGCCTTGTAGAGACGTGCGTCCTCGCCTTTCTGCGAGCGGCACGGCCACATCCAGTTGGCGGAGAGCGAGATGCTGTCGAGTCCTTCTTCCAGCGGTGCCCATACGATGTTGGTCAGAGCTTCGCATACTGAGAGCACGGAGCCCGCTTCGGGGCTTGCCAGACCGGCTTGCGGGGCATGGCCAAGAGCTGTGGCGATACCTTTGCGGCCCCGATAGTCGAGAGCCACCACTCCCACGTCGCTCAGCGGCAGCTGAAGTTCGCCTTGACACTGCTGACGGGCAATCTTGCCGGTCACCGAGCGATCCACCTTATTGGTGAGCCAGTCCTTGCAGGCTACGCTTTCCAGTTGCAGCATTGCTTCCAGGTATTCAGCTATCTTGCTCTGCTCGTAAACGGCGTTCTTGTAGGTACGCTCCACTGTCTCGTCCACCATCACTGTCTTGGGCGAGTGGCCGAACATCTGCGCTACATCGAGGTCAAACGGTTTCACTCCGTCGCCCTGTACAAAGGAGAAATGGGCATCGCCCGTTGTCTCGCCTACCACGTACATCGGCGCCCTTTCTCTTTCGGCAATCTTCTGTACGTGCTCCAGGTGCTTTTCGTCGATGAGCAGTCCCATGCGCTCCTGGCTCTCGTTGGCAATAATCTCCTTAGCCGAGAGAGTCTTGTCGCCGATGGGCAATTTGGTCATGTCTATCTTGCCGCCGCACTCTTCCACCAGTTCTGAGAGGCAGTTCACGTGGCCTGCTGAGCCGTGGTCGTGGATCGACACTACGGGATTTACTTCTTCTTCGCAGAGGGCGCGAACCAGATTGTAGGCTCTCTTCTGCATCTCGGGATTGGCTCTCTGCACGGCGTTGAGCTCAATGCCGTTGGAGTAGCGACCCGTATCTACGGAGCTCACCGAGCCGCCGCCGAGACCGATGCGATAGTTGTCGCCGCCTACCACTACTACCTTGTTGCCCTTGCGGGGCTCTTTTTTGAGGCAGTCGCGCTTGGTGCCGTAGCCTACGCCGCCGGCGAGCATCACTACTTTGTCGTAGCCGTATTTCTCGCCGTTCTCCTGGTGCTCAAAGGTCAGCACGGAGCCGGTGATAAGGGGCTGGCCAAACTTGTTGCCGAAGTCGCTGGCGCCGTTGGAAGCCTTGATGAGTATCTGCTCGGGACTCTGATAGAGCCACGGACGATTGGCATCCCGATAGCTTGTCATATATACGGCGGTTCCCGCTATGGGCCATGAGCCTACGCCGCCGCCCATACGGTCGCGTATCTCACCGCCGGTGCCGGTGGATGCTCCGTTGAAGGGCTCCACCGTGGTGGGGAAGTTGTGGGTTTCAGCCTTTAAGGAGATGACGCTCTCTATATTCTTTATTATGAAGTAGTCGCTGGTGCTCTGGTCTTGCGGCGCAAACTGCTCTACCACCGGTCCCTGCGCAAAGGCCACATTATCCTTGTAAGCCGAGAGTATCTTGTGCGGGTTCTCCTTGGTGGTCTTCTTTATCATGGCGAAGAGCGACGAGGGCATCTCCTTGCCGTCGATGATAAAGGTGCCACCGAAGATTTTGTGGCGGCAATGCTCCGAGTTGATCTGCGCAAAGCCGAACACTTCCGAGTCGGTGAGTTTGCGGCCCAACTGGCCTTCCACCTTGTGGAGATATTCTATCTCCTCGGGTGAGAGTGCGAGACCTTCCTCCTCGTTGTATTCTTCGATGTTTTCGATGATTTTTATCGGAGCCGGCTTGATGTTTACGTCAAAGATTGTACTGTCCAGCCCGTGGTACATGCGCTGCAGCATGGGGTCGTAGTCGGCGTCTTCGCCGGCTGCGGGGAAGTATTCCTCCATTCGCGCAATTCCCACGATGTTCATGTTTTGTGTAATCTCCACGGCGTTGGTGCTCCAGGGCGTTACCATCTCGCGGCGCGGGCCGATAAAGATACCGTCCAGCTTGTCGGTGTTCAGTACCTCTGCTTCGCCCAGGAGCCAGCAGAGGGCGTCGATGTTTTGCTTTGGCAGCTGCTGCTGCGTTTGCACGGCAACGATGGTGCCGGCGGGAGATTTAAAGAATGTAATCATAAGGTGAGAGCTCAATATCCTTGATTGTTAATCGTTGTTTTTGACATTTATACTTTATTCCACTACCGGCACTTCTATCTGTGAGCCGTAGCGGTGATACTCGTTGGCAATCGACTGCTCCTTGATGTAGAGGGCGAGCTCGATGCGGCCGTTCTTCACTGGCAGCGACTGGGCGATGTAGCGGTCACACTGTGCGGCAGCTTCGAATACCTCGTCGGGCACTTGCTGCGAGATGGTGCGTACACGCTCATACTGCTTCATCGATTTGCAGAAGTCACTCAGCGATTCGCGCTTGATGTTGCCCTGCAGCTGTGCCAGCAGCGGGTTGTCGCTGTCGGCTGAGATGGTGAGCGGTGTGCCCACTGTCTTAGCTGCGAGTTCTACCATCTGTACCTGCTCCAGAGTCTCGTCGCCAAAGAGGCGGAGCACCATGCCGTTCTTCAGCGGCAGGTAGCGGAATACGTTCTGCTCGCCGCGAATCTTGGGCTGTATGTTGCGTGCATGCTTAAACTCTTTCTCATACCACTCAGCATAGCTCTTGCGCCAGTCGGTGGTGCTGTCGGCCTTGTCGGTGATGATCATAAACTGTGCGCAGTAGTTGGGGCCGCCGGCTTTCAGACCAGGACCGAAGGCTGAGAGCTTCATGCCGCCGAAAGGCTGGCGATTTACTACAGCACCGGTGATACCGCGGTTGATATAGAGGTTACCTGCATCCACGTTGTTCTTCCAGTAGCGCTGTTCCTGCTCATCGAGCGACTGCAGTCCGCTGGTGAGTCCGTAGTCGAGGCTGTTCACCAATGCCACGGCCTGCTCCAGAGTGTCGTAGGGAGCTACGGCAAGCAGCGGTGCAAAGAGCTCGGTGCGGAAGGTGAACGACTCGGGCTTCACGTCAATCTTTACCGTCGGCTTGAGGATGTATTTCTTCTCATCCACAAACTCGGGAGCGATGAGCCAGCGCTCGCCCGGCTCCAGGGTGAATGCCTGTTCCAGTTTGTCGTTCTTATTGGTAATCATCGGGCCTACGATGTTGCCGGCGTTCCATACGCCGCCCACCTTGAGCGATGAGGCGCAGTCCTTAAGCTTCTCGATGAATTCGGCGTTTTCATATACAGAGCGCTCCACGAGCAGCAGCGAGCATGCCGAGCATTTCTGTCCTGCGTTGCCGAAGGCTGAGCGGCAGGCGTTCATGATGGCGTGGTCGCGGTCGCCCTTTGCGGAGAGAATCATCACATTCTTACCGCCGGTCTCGGCTGAGAGCGGCTTGCGCGGGTTGGCGTGTGCTATGGTCTGTGCTGTCTCGGTGCCGCCGGTGAGGATGATGTGCTTCACCACTGGTGAGGATGTGAGCAGCGGAGTGGCCTCGCGGTCGGTGATAATCACTTGGAGTGCTTCATTGGGCACGCCGGCCTCCCAGAAGGCCTTAGCGAAGAGCCATGCTACGGGCGCGGCCACTGTTGCGGGCTTCAAGATACAGGTGTTGCCGGAGGCAAGAGCTGCCACAACGCCGCCGCAGGGGATGGCGCACGGGAAGTTCCACGGCGAGAGCACCAGCACGGTGCCTTTGGCCTTCATCTCGATGTCGTCGAGCTTGGCGAACTTCTTCATCGTGGTGGTATAGAAGCGGCAGTAGTCGATACCTTCGGATACTTCCACGTCGCCCTCTTCGATAGTCTTGCCGGTGATGGCGCACATGGCTCCGTTGAGATCGCCGCGCATCTGGCCGAGGATGTTGGCAGCCTTATACATTATCTTATGACGCTCCTCGATGCTGGTCTCGCGCCATTTGCCCGGGTCTTTCTCGGCGATGTCGAGAATCTTCTCGGTCTGTTCCTTGTTGGCTCTTGACATCTCGCACACCAGCACGTCGCCCTCTTGTGAGCGGTCGAAATATTTGGCGTGGTCGTCGTTGAACACCAGTTCGCTGCCAATCTGAGTGGGCAGCAGGTCGCCCGGCTTCCAGTCGCCCCAGTTAGCGGCCTCTTTGGTCTCAGCACTGCCCTTCGGGCACCACTTCTCAAAGATATCCTCCACCCAGCGCTGGTTGCATACGCGGTCGAAGTCGGTGTCGGGCTCGTTGATCATCTCGTCCTGCGGCTCCTGTCCCTCGTAAGGCTTGTTGCGGTCTTGGGTGCGGGTTGGGATATGCGTGATGGTGTCCTTCATGTTGTATGCGTTGATAAACTGCTGCTCCAGCTCCTTCCATTCCGGAGTGTCGGGCTTAAGCGAGAAGGAGTGTGTGAGGAAGTTGTCGGGAGCGGTGTTCTCATCCATACGCCTTACCAGATAGGAGATGGCGTTGAGGAAGTGCTCCTTCTTCACCACCGGAGTGTAGAGAATCACGTGGTTGCCCAGCTTCTTCTGAGCTCTCCATACGTGGTTGGCCATACCCTCAAGCATCTCGAAGCAGAAGCAATCCTTCGGCGTCTGATACTTCTGGGTGAGCAGGTAGGCGTATGAGATGGTAAACAGGTTGTGCGAAGCCATGCCGATGTGGAGCACCTTGGCGTTCTCGGGCAGCAGTCCGCGCTCTATTACGTGCAGGTAGTTTGCGTCCACTTCCGTCTTGTCGGGCCTTACGGGGTTGGGCCATCCGCGCAGGTCGCTGACGATGTTCTCCATGTCGAGGTTGCAGCCCTTCACGATACGCATCTTGATGGGCGAACCGCCCTCAGCCACGCGCTTGTGGGCAAACTCCAGCAGCTCGCTCTGGAAGTGCCATGCGTCGGGCAGATAAGCCTGCACCACGATGCCTGCCTCGTAGTTCTTGAACTGCGGCAGCGAGAGCACGTCCTTGAAGACCTTCATCGTGAGGTGAGCGTCCTTGTACTCCTCCATGTCGAGGTTCACGAACTTAGCCCGCTTGTTACCCTCGTGGTCCACATACGGATAGTCGATGGCGGTCTGGTAGAGTTCCGACATACGGCGCATCAGCTCGGGGATGCTCTCCTTGTAGTTCAGGGCGTGGGTCTGTGCGTAGATACCCGAAATCTTCACAGAGATATAGTTGATGTCCGGCTCCTTGAGTGCTTCGAGGTACGAATAGTAGCGCTTGTCGGCTTCGCCGTCGCCCACCACCACTTCTCCGAGCAGGTTCACGTTCTGGCCGATGTCCTCCTGGAAGCGGGTGGCGAGGTGCTTGGTCAGCTTGGGACGTGCAGCGTCGATAATCACGCGGCTGGTGTCGCGGCGCAGTCTCCACTTCACGATTGGCACGGCAGCCCAGTTAAACAGGGGCAGGTACGCAAACTTCTGGTACATCCAGAACAGTGCGTGGTCGCTCGTGCTGAGGAACTTAGGTATGCCATACTGGTCGATGAGGTCTTTCACGCGGCGTGCCAGTTTCTGCTTGTCGCGCACCTGGCTGGTCTCGTCCAGCATTCGCACGATGAATTTCTTGTCACTCGGCGTGGTGACCATCGTGCCATACATGTGTTGCTCGTTCTTCTCTGTACGTGTCAGTCCGGCGTAGCTCTCGTCATAGAGTTTGCGCATCCAGCTGAACACCTCGTTCACTGTGGGTAATTGGTTCTTTTCAGTCATGATTATGTTTCTTTATTATTGTTTGTTGATATTTGGCGTGCAAAGTAACGAAAAAAAAACGAGAAAACGAAGCCTTTTACCTTATTAATTATTAAAGAGCCGCATTTTTTTCTGATTTTGGGAAAAAAGCGGCTCTTTGTCTTCCGGTTCGGAAGGAAATCTATTTCTCTGCGAGTCGGTAGAGGCGGTTATTTTTGTGCCAAAAGCGGATAAAAAAGTTGTGCAAAGGATATTTTTCCATATTTATTTGGTTCGCATGTGCGGGGAAAAATGTAATTTTGCAAACCGTTGAACTATAGACTAGATAATTCAAAATCAAACATAATGAAAAGGACATTTTTTGTTTCAGGATTTGCAAGTCTGCTGCTGATGCTGTCGCTGACGGCCACGGCAGATTGGCAGATGAAGAGTGTGCCCATTAAGACTCGATGGGCCGACGAGGTGACACCCGACAATGTGCTCAAGGAATACCCGAGACCGCAGATGGTGAGAGTGTCGCAGATGGGCGAGAGCACCACCGACCTCACCGCAGGAGTGGGCGCCTGGCGCAACTCATTCATGGAGCAGGGCAGCGCCGAGGCGGGATGGATAAACCTCAACGGTGTGTGGAACTTCTGCACCACCACGAGCCTTTGGAGCTCGCTGCCAACCACCGGCTGGCAGGAGATCCTGGTGCCCTTCTGTACTGAGAGTGCGATGAGCGGTATCAAGCAGAAAATCGAGAATATGGCGTACCGCCGCACTATCACCATCCCTGCCAGCTGGGAGGGCAAAAGGGTGAAACTCAACTTCGGCGCCGTTGACTGGAAATGCTCCGTATGGCTCGACGGCGACTCCGTAGGCGCTCATCAGGGCGGCTACGATCCGTTTAGCATCGACATCACCGCTAAGGCTAAGCCGGGCACTCCGCAGCAGCTGATGGTGAGAGTATATGACCCCACCGACAAAGACTCCAACCCGCGAGGAAAGCAGGTGAGCCGCCCGGGCGGCATCTTCTACACCAGTTGCTCAGGAATCTGGCAGACGGTGTGGATGGAGGCTGTGGGCAAGACCTATGTGTCAGGCCTCAAGATAGTGCCCGATCTCGACAACAGCCAAGTGCTGATAACCGCCAACGCTACCGGCGACGATGCCGCTAACGCCACCGTGAGCCTGAGCGTGATGCACGGACCGGTAGAAGTGGCCACTGCCGAGGGCAAAGCAGGTGTGCCGATGGCTTTGAAAATCGACAACCCCGACCTGTGGAGTCCCGACCACCCGTTCCTCTATGACCTGCGGGTAAATCTCCGCGATGGAATGGGAAATTCTGATGAAGTGGTGAGCTACTTCGGTATGCGCAAAGTGGGCATGGCCAAAGAGGGCAACCGATGGAGGATTCAGCTCAACAACAAGACCATCTTCCAGATGGGATGCCTCGACCAAGGATATTGGCCGGAGAGCAATCTCACGCCGCCCAGCGAGGAGGCTCTCAAGAATGATATCATCACCATGAAACGAGTGGGCCTCAACATGGTCCGTAAGCATATCAAAGTGGAACCCGCGCGATGGTACTACTGGTGCGACAAGCTGGGACTGATGATCTGGCAGGATATGCCGGGAATGAACTATGGCGGCAGCTATAAGGACATCCCCAACAACGCCGGATACTTCTCGAAGGAACTGCTCGCAATGCTCGACTACCTCAAGAACACGCCCAGTATCACCACTTGGGTAATATTCAATGAGGCGGGCGGACAGCACGACACCGAGAACTACGTGAACCTTATCAAGAACTTCGACGACACGCGCCTCGTGGACGAGGCCAGCGGTTGGAATCTCACCGGCCACGGTGACATCAAGGACATCCACTCCTATCCGGCTCCGTCGTTTAGCGCCAGCGACACTCAGATTTGTGCTGTGGGCGAGTACGGCGGTGTGCAGATGGCGGTGGAAGGCCACATGTGGGGCGCAGCGGGAAGTGTGTACGGCTACGTATCGACTCCCGCCGCTTACGACAGCACCTACGCCGCCTACAGCGAGATGCTTTTCCAGCACAAGATCAAGAGCGGACTCTCCGCAGCGGTATATACCCAGATTACCGACGTGGAGTCGGAACTGAACGGATTCATGACCTATGACCGACTGATGAAGAGCGACACGATGAATCTGTATCGCGCCAACCGCCATGTGATCGACGACTACGCCGATGACTTGAAATATGTGATGCCGTCAGCCGATGTGCAGCCGCTGATATGGAAATACACGACCTCTGACCCGGGCGAAGGCTGGGAATCCGCTGACTTCGACGACTCAGGATGGAAGAGCGGCAAGGCCGGATTCGGTATTCCGGGATTCGAAAATATGGTAGTCAACACCAGATGGGGAACGAGTGACATCTGGCTACGCTATGAGTTGCCGCTCAACATCACAGAGGAACAGCGTAAGAAGCTGCGCCTCAAGCTCTACCACGACGAGGACT
Organism: Bacteroidaceae bacterium; assembly: GCA_017616915.1. GTDB lineage: Bacteria > Bacteroidota > Bacteroidia > Bacteroidales > Bacteroidaceae > UBA6382. The sequence continues at coordinate 9,553 of JAFZXF010000036.1, read as the reverse complement.
GCCAGATATACTTCAACGGAGTGAGCGCCATACGCCTCTCTGGCTATACCACCAGCTACGAGAACCAACAGGCATCAGCCTCCTCAAGAGCTGCGCTCAACCTGCAAGGTACCAACACCGTGGCTGTGCACGTGAAGCAGACCAGCGGCGGACAGTTCTTCGACCTCGGTATCTACCTTGACGGCGAGAAAGCTGACACCAGAACTCACGAACTGAAAATCAATCTCGACTATAGCAAGAGTTCAGAGTACAGCCTCGTGGTGGGCTATGCCACAGCCACCGATGCTGAGACTCCCGACGTGAGCTTCCCGGTCACCAAACTGCCTATCGACAAGGTGATAGTGGGACTGGAGGACGACCTGCTCAAGGAACCTGTGACGCTCAACTACGACCTGACGCCCTACTTCAAAAACTTGGATCCTAACGTGCCGGTGAAGTATTTTGTATATGTCAAGACCACTCAGGGTGATGGACAGGGAACTATCCACAGCGCCGAGCTGACCAACTTCTCTGCCGAGGGTGGACCGGAGACCTTCAAACTGCTGGAGAAAGACAGCGCCTTCGCTGCCAACCAGTCGATACTGCTCTCAGCCAGCAAGGGAAAATACACTGTGCTGCAGGACAGGCTTCACAAGCTGGTGGAGCAGTGTGACACCACTTACATCAGCTTCACCACTCCGCTGCTCGACACCGAGGCACCATACGTTGACGGAACGGAGTGTGGCGCAGTGACCACGATTGGTCAGGTGGATGTGCTGGGCGCTGCTGTGGAAGCCGGTAAAGCCGCCATTGAGCGCGAAGAGGACAGCAACGAAGTGCTCGCTCCGCTGTGCGACGCTATTGAGGAAGCCTACAACATCTGTATGGCAAAAAGCAATCCGATACAGGACGGCGGCTACTACTACGTAATCTCCGGATTTGCTGCCGATGCCAATACGGCCGGAACTGGAGTGGCGATGACCTACGCTGCCGGCGACAACTATGTGTATAAGTCGCCGATGATGCTGGGCAACACAGCTTACATCTTCCACCTGACTCGCGACGGCGACTTCTGGCAGCTGCAGAACGTGGGTAACGGCAAGTATCTCAGTACGCTGGAGAAGAGCAACCACGTGTGGTCGGACACTCCGGTGAACCTGCAGATTCTCAACCGCTTTGAGAACAACCTCAACTACTGGACCAACGATGCCAACGACAATGTCAGGAAGCGCCTCTGCTACGATATCTGCAGCGCCGACGGCAAGACTCATCTGATGGGACCGGCGGGTCTGGACGTGAAAGTGACCAAAGGCACCACCTGGTGGTTTTGCGCCTGGATGTTCCGCCCGGTTGATTTTGAGCCGGTGCCTCTGGGCGATGTGAACCGTGACTTCTCAATCAACTCTGCCGATGTGGTGACAGTGTACAATTATATCATCCTCGGACCGCAGTCGGGAGCTGGACTCACTCAGGCCGATGTTGATGGCAACGGTGAGGTGAACAGCGCCGATGTGGTGGCGTTGTACAACATCATCATCAGCGATTAAAAAACGCAATTTTTGTAGAAAAAAGACATTTTTTAAGATATAAACCGCTTTTTTTAGGGTGAAAAAGCACTTTTTTGGGTGTTTTTTCACCTTATTTAATAATAAAACCCTAACTTTACACCTGCAATTTGCAAAAATGAGACAAATAAAAGTTTTAATTAACCTTTTTACTAACTTTAATTATTAACCAAATGAAAAGAGTACTTACTTCTCTGATCACCCTGCTCCTGCTATTGGTGGGAGTGGGTGGTGCTAACGCTGCTGTTGGCGACGTGATTACCACGCTCGAAGGCATCAGCGCTGGCAAGGTCTACACGATTCAGGCTCCGCGCGGTAAGATTGTTCTTAGCGCAAGCGAAACAGGAATTGTGTCGGACTTCAAGAGCGAAGGCACTGTTGACAACACTGGAGCTTGCAGCACCGCACCCGGCGCTGACCAGTGGGCAGTGGTGCCTTACAAGAACTTCTACCTTCTCTACAATGTGGCGAAGGGGCAGTTCTTGAGTCCTAAAGGCTCTTTCGGAACGGTTGCTTCAGATGAGTACCTATGGTCGCTTCTGATGGCAGGCAATCCGACAGGAGACTACGTATTCAAGTTCAAGGACGTTAGCGACGGGCAAACCGGCGGTAACACCCTGAACAACAACAACTCCGGCTCATGGCCGTGCAACGGCTGGGGCACCGAGGACAACGGTAACCGTCTGATGTTCACCGAGGCTGGTGACATAGATCTTGACATTGCCGACGTTAACTGGAGTGTTGTCGGAGCTGACGAAGATGTGAAGTACAGCATTGCTGGTGCTTCCGTTGTTGGTTCCAACATCTCTCTGACCCTGCCCTATGCAGGAGTAGTGCTTGACCCGGCAGTAGTCACCGTAAGTGCAGATGGCAACAATGTTACCAGCACCTACACTGTTGACGAAACTGCTCTTCCGTTCAAGTACAGCAAGAGCTTCGGTGATGCTACTTGGTATCGTATGGCTGTTCTTCGCAATCCTGAGAAGAACTGTAAGTTTGATGGCACCAACATCAACAATGTTGCTGGCGAGGTTACAGAGGTGACCAACGAATATCTGTTCGCTTTGGTTGGCGATCCGTTCGGATTCAATCTCTACAACTATGCCGCCGGTAAGGAAAAACCCATTGGTCCTGCTACCAGTGAGGGTAATCCCCGTCTGGCAGCCGGTGATGCCGCTGGTACTTTCATCTTCGAGTACAGCCCCACTGGCAACGGTCATCAGATTTTCCGCTTTGCTGATGGCGAGACAGCTTACATCAACGACGTAAGCAGCTATCTCGGCGTATGGCGCACCACCAATAACTGGGGTGATGATGGTTCAAACTTCAAGTTCACTGAGGCTGTTCCTCGTCACACCTATATTGAGTTGGAAGACATCATCGCACAGTTTGATGGTCTTGTAGGCAGCGACGCTCCCGGCGCTTATCCCGCAGAGACTCTCGATCCGGTTCTCGCAGCTGTTTCCGAGGTTAAGGCTCTTGGCCTGACTGATGCTTCAAGCGTTGACGATATTTCCGCAGCTTACGAGAAGATTGCAAGGCCCGCAAGTTATCTGGTTCTGAACGAGCTGACTGAAGGCTATTACACTCTCTTCTGCGACAACGCAAAGATTAAGGCTAATGGTAAGGAACCCAAGGCTATGTACGTCGATGCCTCCGCCTTGCAAGTTAGATGGGGCAAGTATGAGGAGAACAGCTTGAAGTTTGTCTTCAAGGTTACTGCCAATGCAGACGGCACCTATAACTTGCAGAGCGCAGAGAACGCTTACTACGCTGGTGGTTCCGCCTCATTCTGCGGTGTAGCCAGTGCAACTGCTGCTCCCGAGTTCCCGGCAACCTTCAACTTCTATGCAGGTACTGGTTCTTGCTACATCAAGGCCAACAACTGGACCTACTGCCCGCAGGGTAACCCCAATGGTGACAAGGATGGTCCGTCCTACGTATGGGGCTATAATGGTGAGGGTACTAGCGGAGGCAACGTGCCTTATGCTGAGTGGACCTGGCGTCTGAGCCCGGTAGCTGATGCTACTATTGAGGCTATGATGTCTGAGGGTCTGGATGCTCTCCTCGCTTCTCTGCCCGAGAGTGTTGAGGGTGGCGACGATCCTAACACCTATACCGCAGCGTCTGTTGAGGCTTATGCACAGGCTATCGAAACTGCAGAGGGTGCTCTGAATGCAACTGCCGACCTGAGAGCTGAAGCTTATATGGATCTCATGGAAGCAGTAGGCAGCCTTGAAGTTAATCCTATTACTGAGGGTTACTACTTCATCACCTCCGCAGGTAATGGTCCTGGCTACAGCGACGGTCCTTACAACTATGAGGACAAGAACGCCCTGTACAATGCAGATGGTATCGTTCAGTGGAAGGCTTACAGCAAGAAGGACAAGACCGAAATATACAAGTTTGAAGCTGCTCCCGATGGTTGGATGGTTTACAACGTAGCTGACGGTACTTATATTAATAAGGGTACGGGCGCGTATAATTGTGACGTTACCACTACCGCAGAGGCTACAACTTCTCAGAAGTTTGTTCAGATGGGTAAAGCAACAGGCAAGTTCGCCATCTATTCTGAGACCTATGCTTACGGTCTTGCTAACAACCATAACGGTTCTCCCAATGCAACTGGTAAGGTAGGCATCTGGGGTTCCACTTCTGAGGCAGCCCAGTTTGGTGTTAACCAGTGGTTCCTCCACAAGATTTCAGACGAAGAGGCAGAAGACCTCCTCTATCCCGGTGGCTACTGGGAGTTTGCAGAAACAGCTACTATGCCTATCCCGGGCAAGAAGTATGCTATGAAGAACGCCTACAACGGCAAGTATCTTGATGCAAACACTGGTATTGTTGCCACTCCGAACGCTCTGAGCGGTGTTAACATCTGGACCGTTGAGGCTACCGACGACATGGTTGAAGACACCTATGGTGCTTACATCCTGAAGTCTGTAGAGAAAGACGGTTACTTCCAGTATGTTGACTACGGCAGCAAGACTTTTGACGACGGCACTCCTTATGACGGCTATGACTGGTACAGCTATGCTGGCTTCAATGGTGAGTTTGGTGCAGCCGCTACTGCCCAGAAGTTCACTATCCTTGAAGCTACCGCTGATGAGACCGACAACCGCACCTCTGTAAATAAGGATCGTGATGTTGAAGGCGTTTATGTTCTCACCGCAGCTGCTACCGTTAAGGACAAGTACTACAAGCTGGGTACTCAGAACACCAATGCAGCTCTCGAGCCTTGGCGCGAGGATGTAGGATGGAAGTTCTTTGAGGCTAGCTTTGTTAAGGATATTAAGGGTGAGCTCGCTAAGGCTCTTGAGGTTTACGGCGATCTGCCTACCGAAGGAAGCAACGATCCTGGTTTCTATAGCCCCGAAACTGTAGCTCCTTATGCTGCAGCTCTCGATGCTGCTAATAAGATTGCCGAGGATGCAAGCAAGAAGGAATATCGTGAGACTATCGATAACCTGGCTGCAGCTTACAATACTCTGAAGGGTGCTGATGTTAATCCTATTACCGACGGTTATTACTACATCGTTAATGCTGATCCCTTATTCGTGGAGAAGCAGGGTGTAGAGAAGAGTCTCTATGTTGATGAGGTAGGCGACTACCTGAAGTGGAAGACCTTCAACCGCGCTGACAAGAAGCAGGTATTCGAGATTAAGAAGCTCGAAAGCGGCAACTTCACTATCCAGAACTATGCTACTCAGGCATACGTAACCGCTCCTACCGATTGCTCAAAGGCTTCGCAGGGCGTTTGGACTGCTGCAGAGCCTCTTGCAACTGCAGAGCAGAAGATTACCTACAACGCTACTTGGGGTCCGTCTCAGTTTGAGCTTAAGAGCACTGCCTACAGTATCAGTTACCATCCCGAGAGCAACTCCGGTGGTTCTGGTGCAAGCGGTAAGATCGTAGGTTGGTACACCAGCTGGTCCTCCATGTCCGCATGGTATCTGTATAAGGTAGAGGACGCTGACTGGGATGCTATGGAGCAGGCAGAGATTACTGAGTCTCTGAAGGAGATGATTGCTGATGCAACTAACACTCTCAACGAGAACGTTAGCTACACTCAGGGTACCACTGGTCTCATCGAGTCTGATGCAAGCAATCTCTCTTCTAATGCAAGCTCACTGTCACTGACCAAGCTGGTTAACGGTGTTCTCGCAGAGACTACCGAGACCTGGCCGAGCTATCCCTCAGGTGATTCCTATCTGCAGGTTGACCTGACAGGTAAGGAGACTGCAGATCTGTATCTCACCATCGCTCCGCGTACTGGTGGCTACATGAAGGCCGACACTCCGAAGAGCTGGATTATTGAAGGCTCCGACGATGGTCAGACTTGGAACTTCATTAACACCGAGGTTACTGACGGCGATAAGTTGGCAGAGGGACAACTCTACACTTATCCGGCAATTCACATGAACGCCCCGTACAAGTATGTACGCTTCACCTCGACCGTGGCTATTGACAACCGCACAGGTAAGACTAACCACTTCGCACTTGGTGAGTTCCAGCTCTACACGGCTACTGCAGAAACTATCTACAATGCTGCCATTGCTGAGAAGGTTACTGCTCTTGAGCAGGCTATTGCCGACGCTCAGGCTAAGGTTGCTGCCAACAACGGCACCAATGAGGACGTAAGCAACCTGAAGGTTCTGGCTGGTCAGCTCAACGAAGCTGCCGGCGACGCCAGCTACTATGAGATTGCTACTGCCCCGAGTGCTACTATCGAGGCAGGCAAGAGCTATGTACTGAAGAATGCTTACCAGGATGTATATCTTTCTATCAGTAACGGTACTGTTCCCTCTGTTAATCCTCTTGCCGCTGCTCCCTCAGTTTGGACAGTAGAGGAAGTTCCCGGTGAGTTGATTGACGGTAACACCGCATACGTTCTCAAGAATGAGGAGGCAAAGGGTTACTGGAAGTACGTCAACTATGGTGAGAAGACTTGGGATGCTACCACTCCGTATGATGCATACGACTGGTATGACTATGCTGGCTTCAACGGTGAGTTCACAATTACCCCCGAAGAGATTCAGAAGTTCACTATCCTGGCTCCGACCGCTACTGGTGACGACAGCCGCACCTCTGTAGGTGGCAGCAAGGAACTTGTTGATAACAGCTTCGTAGTTACCGCTGGTGCTAAAATCATGGATAGGTACTTCAAGATTGGTATCCAGAATCACGAAGGCGTAATCAATTCAGCCCTTGAGCCTTGGCGCGAGGATGTTGCTTGGTTGTTCTATGAGGCAACTAAGGGCAACGATGTAAGCCGCATGGCTGAGCTTGCACTCAAAGCTTATGAGTTCGACACAGAGAGTGCTGCTGCAGGCACCGATCCTGGCTTATACAACGCAGCCAACTTCGAAGGCTACACTGCTGCTGTTAATGCTTTGAAGGCTCTGCCCACAGATGCTGACGGCAAGACTGTAAACAAGGCTATCAATGACCTTGCTGCAGCCTACGAAAAGGTTCAGGAGGTTAATCCCGTTGTTCCCGGTGCATACTATGTGCTGATCAACGACAATGCCAAGATCAAGGAGAACAACAAGGAAGAAAAGGCCATGTTCGTCAATGCTTCCAATGGTTTGCTCTCATGGGCTAAGTACAGCAACGAGGATCTGAAGTTCGTCTTCAAGGCTGTTGACGGTGGTGAAGAGAACGTAGTTTATCTCTACAACCTGGCAACTGGTCTGTATACTGGCGGTGCTACCGAGTTCTGCGGTAACTTCCCGTCAACTACTGATCCTACCTATACTGCAACCTTCAACTTCTATCCCGGCACCGGTTCTGCCTTCATCAAGGCTAACAACTGGACTATGTGCCCGAAGGGTAACCCCAATGGCGACAACGATGGTCCGAACATCGTTTGGGCTTACAATGGTGAGAACGGCAAGCCGTTCCAGGAAGTTACCTGGAGTCTGAAGACTATCAGCGAGGATGATCTCGAGCTTCTTGCAAACAACGCATTGATTGATGCAATTGCTCAGTACAAGAACGCTACCTTCGAGGTTAAGGACGCTCCCGGCTACTGCAAGCAGGAGAATGTTGACGCATTCACCACTCTGTATGCTCAGGCTAAGACGATGGGCGGTGCTGATCCCGAGGCTAAGTTGGGTATGATTGCCGACCTGTCGCAGGCTTACAGCACAGCTAACACCGACGTTCAGCCTATTGTTGACGGTGCATACTATTATGTAGTAAGCAAGTATGCAGCTTATGCAGAGAAGTTCGGTGCTCCCGCAGCAATGTACACTGCTCCTGAGGCAGTACGTGAAAGCGGCGCTTCCGCAGTTTACTCTGACAAGTTCGATGAGACCAACGCTCACTTCCTCTTCAAGTTCACTGCTAAGGATGGTGTAACTAATGGTTATGACATGCAGAACGCAGTTGACGGTTGGTATCTGAACACTGGTGACGGCGACAGCTGGTATGGTGAGGTAACGACCTGTACCGAGACTCCTGTCAATGCACAGCTTGTGAAGATCTACGGTGTAGGCAAGTTCTTCATCGCAGACCAGACCGACGATGCGGTTAGTCGTTGCGTTCGCAACAACACTGATCCGGAGAAGATTGCTCAGCGCGGTACTGTATACGGCTGGACCACCATCACCGATAACATCGCTGAGGCTATCCAGTGGTACAACGCGTGGGAACTTATTCCTATAAGCGATGATGATGCCGCAGCTTTGATCGAGGCTACAAAGGCCGCCGATGCAAAGGCAAAGACCTCTTTCGATCGTCTGAACGAGTTTGCTACTTCTGTAGCTGACCGCGTAGCAGAGTACACTGCTGCTGAGTCAAAGCTCTCTGACGAGACCAAGGCTGCTATTGCCGAGGCAGTTGCAGAGATTACCGCAGCTATCAAGGCTCGTCCTTATGACATCACTACTACCGCTGAGGAGTATGACGAGATGCTGAAGTATGCTGAGGCACTTCTGGCTCTGGCTGAGGAGGAGATCACTCCGAAGGCTCACTACTGGGAGATCGCAGCTACTCCTTCTGCTCCCGAGGCAGGTAAGAGCTACATCATCAAGAACGCTTACAATGACTTCTGGCTCTATGCAGGTGAAGACAAGGGTGTATCCGATGGTGCTTACGTAAAGGACAACTACGTATATGCTCCCGAGTTCGTTTGGACTCTTGAGGATGGTAAGGTTACTGTACAGGATGTTCCTGCTGCAAAGGGTGTTTGGACCTTCGACGATCCTAACAACCTGTTGGCAGGTACCGGCACTCTGCTGCCCGCTACCCATAGTGAGGCTAGTGTAACAACTTACACTGCTCCGGCTGATGCCAACATCACAGCTATTGAAGGTCCTTCCGCTACCAATGGTGCCGTGAAGGTTCCTGCAGGTTCCAGCTTGTTGATGAATTCAACTGCTGCTACTGGTGGTACTTACACCTTGATGTTCGATGTTATGGCTGAGGATGTAAGCAGTTACATCCCATTCTTCTCGAACAAACTCGGCAACGATGGCGACGCTAGCTTCTTTATTAATAAGGGCGCGCTTGGCCTGAACTTCCAGGGTCTCGGATATCATGGTGAACTGAAGCCCGATCTGTGGTACCGTGTAATGTTTGTTGCCGATAATCTCCATGTTCGCACCTATATTGATGGCGCACTGGTAGGCGAAAGCACAGACAACGGTTCACAGCCCGCATCCGTACACTGGCAGCTGGACGGTGGAGTTCTCTTCTTCGCAGACAACGATGGCGAGGAGAAGAGCATCAATACCTCCGAATTACGCTTCTGGGATGTTGCCCTGACCGAAGCCCAGGTTGCTTCACTTGGTACAATTGGTACCACTGGTGCTAGCACCTTCGCTCTGAAGTCAGTATCTGAGAACGGTTACTGGAAGGCAGTAGACTATGCAAGCCAGACCTGGGATGCCACTACTCCTTACGACGGCTACGACTGGTATGACTACGCCGGTATGAATGCTGAGTTCGGCTTTGCCGACGAGGCCCAGGCGTTCACCATTCTTCCTGCCGAGAAGACCGACGCT
>JAFZXF010000035.1 GCA_017616915.1 Bacteroidaceae bacterium | reverse complement strand
TGCCATTTATTGGTTTTCTTCTTTTATCTTAGAACCTGAAGTGAGCAAATGCGCGGTTGGCTTCTGCCATACGATGAAGATCCTCCTTGCGCTTGAATGCGCCACCCTGCTCATTATAAGCATCCATGATCTCAGCTGCCAGTTTCTCCGACATGCTCTTGCCACTGCGCTTACGGGCAAAGTTGATGATATTCTTCATAGAGATAGACTCCTTCCTGGAGGGACGGATTTCCATCGGCACCTGGAAAGTAGCACCACCTATGCGGCGGCTCTTCACCTCAACCTGCGGAGTAACCCTGTCAAGAGCGTCTTTCCATATGTCAAGTGCACTCTTTTCCTCATTCGGCATCTTTGCCTTGACTATGTCAAGAGCCTTGTAAAAGATTTCGTAAGAAAGGTTCTTCTTGCCATCATACATCAGATGGTTTACAAACTTGGTCACCTTCTGATCGTTGAACACAGAATCAGGGAGGATTACTCTTTTCTTTGGTTTTGCTTTTCTCATTTTGTTCTTCGTTTTTCGGTTTGGGTTGTGCTTCTTGTCTTCTTCAAGCGCCCTCTGGTGCTTTACTCAACCTTTCCGCTCGTCCTTAACCTTGAGTTAATTACTTCTTTGCTGCCTTGGGACGTTTTGCGCCGTACTTCGAACGACGCTGGGTACGATCGGCAACACCGGCAGTGTCAAGAGTGCCGCGTACAATGTGATAACGAACACCTGGGAGGTCCTTTACACGACCACCTCTTACCATTACGATAGAGTGCTCTTGCAGATTGTGACCCTCACCGGGAATGTAGGAGTTAACCTCCTTTGAATTTGTCAAACGCACACGCGCAACCTTGCGCATGGCAGAATTAGGCTTCTTGGGAGTCGTTGTATAGACACGCACACATACACCACGGCGCTGAGGACATGAGTCCAGAGCCGGAGATTTGCTCTTGTCTTCCAATTTTACCCTGCCTTTTCTTACTAACTGTTGGATAGTAGGCATTTTGTTTAATTTTTAGTTATTATTATTTGTTATTTATATCCATTTTTAGGTATGTGCACGACGGCACAGGGCATAGTAAGCCCATTTGGGACGGCAAAATTACAACATTTTTCTGAAATAGAGCAGATTCAAGGCCTTAAATTTCACAAACAGCTCCCAAAACGACAAAAATAGCGTAAGATTTATGATTTTTTAACATTTCTGTTGCGGTTCGCGGCACGTTTTTATGCCAAAAATACACTTTTTTCACATTTTAGCAGGCGTCAAAAATGACTCCGCACCGCACAAAAGACATCCCTTTCATACCGGAATTCTTAATCTCCCATATATAAATGTAGTTCTTCCCTATATATAATAAATAATGTTCGCGCGCGCGAAGCAACGACTCCCGCCTTAAAGACGGGAGTCGCAGTTCAAACTTATGCTTCACCTTGAGGTCCGGAGAAGGGCGGATTTTGCCTGCGGTCATGCAGGTTAATGGGACCGTTTACCTTTTCATACTTGGCCACGTTATCGTTCAGCGCATACATAAGCCGTTTAGCATGCTCGGGAGCCATCACCACTCGAGCCTTAACCTTGGGGTTACCCCCGTTAGGCAGCATTCGGATGAAATCCATGATAAACTCGGCAGACGAATGGGTAATAACGGCGAAGTTTGAGTAAACTCCGTCCTCTACCTCAGTGGGAACAGTAATCTGAAACTGATTTGGTTTGTCGTTTGTTGCCATAAATATACTTTTTTGAGATTATAATCTGGTACTTGTTCGCAATTATGAGGCAAAATTACGAAAAAACTTCTGATAAACCAAATTCTATCTCTCTGTTTATACTTTCTTCTATTCCCTTATGCTCTTTCCTCAAGCACTATCCCTTTATTTTCTTGCCCTCTGACGTTATGAGCACACGGTTCTTACCTTTTGAGGCCGATGTCTTTACTCCGTCGGTGGTATAGAAGACTTCTTTTTTTTTCTTGTCACTACGCTTAGCCGACGTTACCGCTGTTGCATTGTCAAGCTGGAACTCGCCCTTAGTAAACGCTGAACCCTGATATGCGGTGCTCACTGCCTGCACAGCGTATGTATATTTGCCTCCTGGAAGGAAGAGCCTAATCTTCTTCGCCTGACAAGCATTGCCTGCAGTGAGAGCTTTGCGTTTACCAGTAGTATAATCGACCATGTTGGTGCCTGCAACAATTTTACCGTTTTCATCAAACACCACATACTCATAAGTCTCATTGCCCAGAGCGCTCTCTGCAGGATTCCATGAGAGCACAACAGCTGTGTCCTCAACCGCCACATCGTTTAGCACTGGCGGCTGAATACTATATGTATTTTCGTTCGGATTGACGGTGAGTGTTGCTATCTCTCCCGTACCATATTGCAAACCCTTGATATCGACTGCAAGATCGTTAGTACCGTTTCTCATATAGTCGATAGCGCCATTATTATCCACATCGGTAAGAATAACTGCATTGGCATTGGAACCTGCGGTCAGTATTGGTTCTGCCCATGCGGTGCCATCACCGAAGTTGATACGTATCTTCGAGGCGCGAGAGTCGAGGTTTGTCTCGTCCTCCTTCTCCGTGTCGGAGCGTCCCGTTTCTATAAGATCGGCATAGCCATCGCCATTCCAGTCAACAAAAGCGGAACTGCGCCACCCCATCAGGATGTCATTATTCTGCCACGGCATGCCGCAAAGCAGTTTGAAGGACATAGTGCCGTCTTCCGCTATCACCGGCGTGAAGATGCGATTAACCCATCCTTCACTGCTGCTGTAGTCGCCGGCCATATAGATGTCGGGCAATCCGTCGTTGTTGACATCGGCAATATCAAACGATGGGCGGTCACGATACATTGGCAGCTCCACGTAGGTAAACTCACCGGGATTCTCCGGATTATTGAGGAAGCAGTATGCCTTCTCGGTCATCATGGAGCCCAGCAGGACGAAATCCATATATCCGTCGCTGTTCATATCGTAAGCTTTCACATAACCCATGCATGCATTCTTGTTCTTATTCCTCACTCTTATCTGCAGACTGCTGTCGTAGGTAACTTTCTTGAACGCCTGGCCGGTACCGACAGCGCCCATATTCATAAACACTATGGCATAGCCGATGCGGTCGGAAGTTACCACTATATCCTGCAAACCATCATTATTAAAGTCTGCTATGTCAGCAGACTTTACTCTTTTCCAATCGAAACTTGCATCCAGCGTCTGCCCGTCAGACTGATACGCCAGCATTTTGAGCAACGTGAACTTCCCGTTGCCGTCACCCAGAAAGATACCTTCGTCGCCGCGGTCGTTAGTATGAAAGTTACTCTGGTCGGCATCAAAGGCCAGGAGGTCGACGTTACCGTCAAGGTTGAAGTCACAGGGCATCACGTATGCGAAGTTGTTCACCTTTCGAATGTCGCCGATGTCGGCAACTTCCTTATATCCCTGACTGTCATCCAGCGAGCCGGTGCCCTTGTACACATGCGCTCCGATGGAGAAACCAGTGAAGAACAAATCGAGGATACCGTCATTGTCGAAGTCCGCAGCCGTGCCGCCACTGTTTGCATCGCCAAGGCCTTCATACGTCACCGGTTGCAGCGTAGGAATGGTATCGTTGCTGAACGATGTGTAGTAGAACAATCTCTCGGCTTTGATATTCACTCCTTCCTTCGGATTGAGCAACTTGAACGTTACCGTGTGGAGTCCATCCTCCAGCTCGTAGTTCCAATAGAGGGCGTCGGTACGTTTGCGATAGTCAGTGCAGAGCACCATCACCTTGTCCACCTTACCGTCAAGGGTGACCTCAAGCTGTGCTTCATAGTCGGATGTCGCGCCGCTGATGCCACCATGCACTACCACGCCCTTGCCGCGGAACTTAAACGTGTTCTGCAGCGACTTGTCAGTACCGAGGTATTCAATATTGTTTGCCATCTCGTGCGGGTTCATGTCGGGGAACGACTGCTCCAGCTTGACCTTTTCCGGAGCCTGCACTACTATTGTCACTGTTGAATCAGTTTCCTCACCGCCATTGCGGAGAATCTCCTTGATTGCGAGGTCGTTCACTACCTCGTAAGTCTTGCTAAGCGACAGTGTCACATAGGGGAATGTGATGTCTTCCACCTCGCGCAGATTCGGCATCCATTTCTCGGGAATATTACTGTAGCCTATCATCGTAGCCAGCACACCGGCAGCAGTGGACGGATTGCAGTCGGAGTCCTGACCGCAACGGGTGGCGATATCCATTGTCTTACCAAAATCCTCCTCGCCGTAAAGCAGGCCCATCACCACATAGGCACTGTTCATAGTGGCGTCGATATTGCCGGCAGCAAGTATAAGTTCCGGGCAGCCTACGTCCTTGCTATACTTGTCGTTATACAGCTGCCAGCACTTCTTCCAGTCATCCGGGTATTGCTTGTGCCAGGCTATCACGTCGCTGATACACTTATAGAATTTGCTTTCCTCCGGAATAACCGTGAGGGCTTTGCTCACCACGGTCTCTATATCCTTTTCAATAAAGGCCTGAGTGTACATCGCACCTACAAATACTCCGCCATACCAGCCGTCGCCGTAGTTGAGCATATGTCCAATTCTGTCGCAAATCGACGAACAGGAGTTTACCAATCCCGGGCACATCAGTCCAGCGAAGTCGGCCTCAATCTGGAAGTCGATGCAGTCGGCGTGCGGGTTGTTTTTCCAATGGCCGGAGGCCGGAGGCATAATACCGCGGCGGATATTGTAACGTGCCAACTGGTTGGCATGCCATAGCGGATAATCTGCATAGGCAAAGCCTTGGGCAAACGATGTTACGGGCGCATCAAGTCCCTCGCGCATAAACACTTCCACAAAGGTAAGGTCCATATAGATATCGTCATAGAGCGAAGGCACATGCTCAAAGAAGTACTTCAGATGACCGTCAGGATATTCTATCACGCGGCTATCGGGAATCATCACTCCACGATACTGAAACTCCGTTGGACCACCATACGCACAACCGATAGTCTGGCCTGCCCAGCCGCCCTTTATCTTGTCAAGCAGAGTATCCTTCTTCATAGTCACCGTGCTAAGTATTCCGGCGCTGACACACACACTTACTGTAGCAAAGACAGCGACGAACAGACTTCTTTTAAAAATTCTTTTCATACCTTATTATTTATTATATTATTTTGTTTGTATTGTTGCGAAATTTACATCTTTAGCGCAAAATTATGCCAAAAACCAAACAAAAATGAAGAAATCTTCGGGAATTATCGGTTTATACCGAAAATTTGCCTTAAATTTGGCACAAATTTCATTTACTTTATGCGCACAAAGAAAATCACACTGAACGACATTTCTACCTACACCGGTCTGTCAAAAACAACCATCTCCAGAGTACTCAGCGGCAAGAGCAAAGAGTTCCGCATCAATCGCCAAACCTGCGACGCCGTCATTTCCGCTGCACAGGAATTGAACTACCGCCCCGACATGATTGCGCAACTTCTGCACAAAAAGCCAATGAAGACAATTGGCATTGTGATGCCCAATATCAGCAACCCGTTCTTCGCCGCTCTGGCAAGCGCCATCAGCGTGGAAGCGAAGAAGTCCGACCTCATCGTCATCCTCTTCGACACCCAGGATGACCCGCTGCAAGAGGAGAGCGCGTTGCGCAAAATGCAGGAATATCGTGTTGACGGCATCATCGTCGCACCTTGCGGGAAAGACTCGCGCCTGCTGGAGAAGATCAGCCGCAGCATACCGCTCATCCAGGTTGACAGATATTTCGAGTCCGCCGGCCTTTCCTACGTTTCCACCAACAACTTCAAAGGTGCCTACGACGCTATGACGATGCTCATCAAGTCGGGTCACCGCAACATAGTGTGCATTCAGGGCCCCGTATTCTCTATCACCAACCGTGAACGAATCCGCGGCTGCCAGCAAGCCATCGACGACTCCGGCGAACAATGCACCTTCCATGTCATTGGCAATGATTTCACCATCGAGAACGGCTACATCGAAGGACAGTTTGCGCTCAATCTCACGCCGCGTCCCACGGCAATCTTCGCGATGAGCAACACCATTATGCTCGGCACTCTCCACGCCATTCGCGAGCATCGCCTAAGCATTCCCGACGACATCTCGATTATTTCTTTTGACGACAATCTCTATATCGATTATCTCAATCCGCCCGTCACAAGAGTTGCGCAACCGGTAGCCAGCATGGGAATCGCCGCCATCAAAATGCTCGTAAACAGCATGAGGCAAAACGGCGATCTGCATTCCACCATGCTGCTGACTCCCACCATCATCAACCGCGATTCCGTGAAAGTCATTGAACCTTGATGCCACTCAATGTTCAATGGTCAATCCTCTTCAGCTCGCGGGTGCGCCTTCATATAGGCTTTCTTCAGTTCCTCAAAAGTAGTGTGAGTATAAATCTCCGTGGTGGCGATGCTCTCGTGTCCCAGCAGTTGCTTTACCACCTCTATCTCCGCGCCGTTGTTTAGCATCGCGGTGGCAAAGCTGTGGCGCAACACGTGTGGCGAGCGCTTCTTCTGCGTCGTCACCTGCGACAGGCAGTGGTTCACTATCTGGCCCACCTTTAACTTCGTGATGCGCGGCACCTTCTCGCCGAGAAACAGCGCAGGCGTCTCGTCGGCATGAGGCTGTTGCGCCCGCAGCGGCAGGTATTCTTCAAAAGCCTCCTTCAGCTCAGTGCCGAAGGGGATTATCCTTTCCTTGTTGCGCTTGCCCAGCACCTTGATGGTGGAAGTGTAGAAATCTATGGAGGCGATGTCAAGTCCCACCAACTCCGACAGGCGGATGCCCGTTGAGTAGAAGATAAGCAGTATCAGGCGGTCGCGCTTGCCGGTGAAATCGTCAGGAAACTCTACCCTGTCAAACAGGTTGTCCATCTCTTTCTCCCTCACGAAATAGGGCAGGTTCTTCTCTTTCTTCGGTCCTCTCACCAGTCGCGTTGGGTCGGATTTCACCACCCCGCTCATCAGCAGGAAACGGAAGAACGACCTCACCGCGCTGAGGTTCTTATTCACCGTTGCCGGCGACATTCCCTTCTCCATCTGCACCGCCACCCATTCGCGCACGTCCTCGCTCCGCACCTCTGTCCAGTCGGCTCCGCTCACAAAGTCCGCAAAGCCGTTCAGCACCGGAGCATACACCTCGATGGTCTGCTCGGAGTAGTGGCGCTCGGCGCGCAGATACGTCACGAAGCGCTCTATCTGTGAGGAGTCGGTGGGCGAAGAGAACATGGGGCAATCCAAAAGAGACTATATAACAAAAAGAGATAAAAGGAGGCAAAAGACTTATCTTTTCCTCCAGACTTCAGTTATAAATTGTCGGCCATAACCGACGTTTCTTAAAGTACTTCTATTCCTCGTTGCGGCGGAGAGCTGTAACATACACAGCGTGCTCCTTGGCAAGGCGCTTCTTTACAGAAGGCTTGTCAAACTGCTGACGACGGCGTAGTTCCTTAGTAATACCGGTTTTCTCAAACTTTCTCTTGAACTTCTTCAGCGCCCTCTCGATGTTGTCGCCCTCTTTTAATGGAACAATAATCATAATTTCTTTTAATCTGTTATTACTTGTTTTAAAATTGATTTTTCAGTTCGTTTGCCGCATTCTTTACGATTGCGGGCGCAAAATTACACATAATTTCTTTCTGCACCAAATGATTTCGCAAAAAAATGACGTTTCCCCACTTCAATTTGCCCGAAACGCATCCCCGACACTCCTATTCTGGGCAAATTTTTCTCATAGCGCCGCCCCACCGGCGACATATTCAACCGATCATCTGCACGATGTCATATAATATAATCACGATGTCACATAATATAATAATGTACGCGCGAGAATTTAGCGCGTACAGAAACATATTAACTACGAACTCAAAAGTTTTTATCACGTACTCATTTCATCTTATTACGTTCTCAAAAAAATTTTATGCCCTTTCAACTGCATTTGAAAGCGCTTTCAACTCTATTTGGATGCCCTTTCAATTCTATTTGAAAGGCCTTTCAATTTCATTTCTAAGGGCACAGAAAATTTTTCCGCACGTGCTTTCTCGCTGCGAGATCGAAGTTAATTTATTTCTCTTCGCACTTTGTCAGCGGGAGTACGCTATAATTTTGTTTGCGAACGCCTTAAAATTATGGGCGAACAGCCTCACTTTGTGTGCGAATAGCAGGAAAAACGGGAAAAATGTTCGATGTTCGATGTTCAATGTTCAATAAAAAAGTGAAATCTATGCTCAAAAGTTTGCTACGTTTGAAATAATCACTACCTTTGCAGTTGATAAACATAAAATCGATGGGGAATGACTTTCTTCAATCAATTTCACAAAGAATCGACGGAACGCAAGATACGGAAAATAGCCGCATCGCAGCAATCGCCGATGAGCTCCGAAGACTTTGCGAATTATATGAAGCAGAACTTCGAGCTCGCAAAAGCAATGTGACATAATTATCTCAACTATTAATCGTAACTTTGACCGCGAAATAAAATAATAAAACTTATACCTTATGAAAACTTCTATCAAAACACTAAGCTTCATCGCCGGCATCGTTCTGCTAGCCTCGTGCTCTAAGTCGCTGACGGACATTGGATATGAGGGAGGATCTACAACCACTACACTACCGCCGGATGGGCCGGCATTTCATACGAGTATCCAAAAGACTGGAGGTGAATATATCGGAGCACATGCAGTACAGGCAGGTATACACGGCGAGGGCTTTCCGCATAATGTGCAATATCGGCCCGCTATGAGCATTGCGGCTCGCACGGGTATCCTCCAGAAGCTTTATCAGGATATGCTGACCAAGAAGTTCAACTACGCCAAGTTCTGCAAGAAATACAACAGCAGATGCTCTAAACAGATACAAGAAAAGATTGACAGCCTTTCCTCTGGCGCATTCGCTCACAAAGACTTCCTTGGCTGGGAAATATTTCTGGGTAAGAACATGAAAGCCGGCACATGGTGTACTGTAAGTTATGAAGATGATGACTGGTACAAGGCCACTCTCTCTGATAATGACAATTCGCCGGTGTATATTAGGGTGGAAAATGTCGGCACTCAGAACATCCCTACAATCACGGGAATCGTAAACTCTTATTACAATATTGAGATTTAATGAAATATATCTACATCTTTGATGAGCACGGCCGATGTTAGGGGCGCAACTCCGACTTTGACCGCCGATACCTACACTGCAAAAGCACCGAAGTCAAGTTAATTTAGCTGCTTTTTCCTATACCTTATTATATATATACGGTGGACAGACTTTTTTCGTTTTTTCAGCCCATTTTCGGCAAAAAAGATGAAAAAAGGGCGCAAAAAAGCTGTTTTTTGTAACAAAATTTGGTGGGAATGAAGAAATAGTTGTACTTTTGTCTTTACAAAAAGAAAAAAGGAATACATTATGGCAGTAAAAATCGACAATCTGGATTTAAGAATCCTCGATATTATCAGTAAGGATGCACGCACTGCCCTCAGCGAAGTGGCAGAGGTGTGCGGAGTATCACGTGCAGTGGTTCACCAGCGCGTGGGTAAGATGATAGAGAAAGGCGTGATCCTCGGCTCAGGCTACAGGGTTAACCCCAAATCTATCGGATACTCCACCTGCACCTACGTGGGCATCAACCTGGAGAGAGGCAGCATGTACAACGATGTGGTGGAAAGCCTCAGGCGCATACAGGAGATAGTGGAATGCCACTTCACCACGGGCAACTACACGATGCTCATCAAGTTGTATGCCTACGACAACGAGCACCTGATGGAGCTCCTTAACGACAGGATTCAGCAAATACCCGGCGTTACCTCCACCGAGACGCTCATCTCGCTCGAGCAGAGCATCGGGCGACAGCTGCCTATAAAATTTTAGCGCATGGAGGCGCTTAACTGGCTTGGGCTGATTGTCGGAGCGTGCAGCTTCTTGATAATCGGCCTCTTTCACCCTATAGTTATAAAAGCTGAGTACCATACGGGCACTCGCTATTGGTGGGCTTTCCTGCTCGTGGGCGTTGCAGCTGCGGCTGCGGCCCTGATAGTGGAGAGCCCGTTGCTGTCGAGTGTGCTCGGGGTGTTCGCTTTCTGCTGTTGGTGGAGTATCAAGGAACTCTTTGAACAGCGCAAACGCGGGGAGAAGGGTTGGTTTCCGAAGAAGGAGAGAAAAGGATGATTAATGGCCCATGGCCAATACGAGAATAAGATGTTATCTTGGGAAAAGAAATATTATGATATTGCGAGCCGCAATACCGATGCCGGCCGCAAACCGGTGGTGGGAATCACTGCCAACTTCGGCGAATACGGCAGTCAGCTGGCAGAGGCTTACTATGAAAGTGTACGCATGGCCGGCGGCGTGCCGGTGATTGTCCCTGCCAGCGAATCTATCGATGAACTCGACGATTTGCTGCTCCGCTTAGATGCTCTCATCTTCAGCGGTGGCGGCGACATCAACCCCCTGCTCCTGGGCGAAGAGCCCGAGAAAGGACTGGGCGGGATATGCAGCAAACGCGACATGCAGGAGCTGGTACTGATGCGCCGCGCCCTGGACAAGCAGATGCCCGTGTTGGGAATCTGTCGCGGCATTCAGGTGATGGCCGCCGCTCTCGGGGGCAAACTCATTCAGGACCTGGGAAATGCTCAATATTCAACGCTCAATACTCAATGGTCAATGGTCAATGGTCAATGTCTAAAGCATTCCCAGAAGGCTGACCGCCACATTGCCACCCACTCGGTAATGATTGAAGAGGGAACCACGTTGCGCAGCATCTTCGGATGTGAACGAATCGAGGTTAACTCGTTCCACCACCAGGCAGTAGCTACGCCCGGCAAGGGAATGAGAGTCTCTGCACAAAGTCCCGACGGAGTGGTGGAGGCCATCGAGAGCACTGAATACAAGTCGGTAATCGGAGTGCAATGGCATCCGGAGAGTTTCTATTGCCTACCGGAGGACAAGATGCTGCCGCTGTTTCGCTGGCTCATAGATGAGGCAACGGAATATAAGGAGGCGAAAGCAATCCACACACAGGTGCTCACGCTCGACACCCACTGTGACACCCCTATGTTTTTCCACGAAGACATCGACTTCTCAAAGCGCGATGACCGCATCTTGGTTGATGCCAGCAAGATGCGCGACGGAGGTTTGGATGCCAGCATCATGGCTGCCTACTTGCCGCAAGGCGAGCGCGATGACGCCTCGCTGGAGCAAGCCACACGAAAGGCTCATGAACTGCTCGACGGCATTGAGCAACGTATTGCTTCTGCTCCCGGAGTGGGACTGGCAAACACTCCCGCTGACCTGATGCGCCTGAAGAGCGAAGGCAAGCTGGCGATAATGCGGGGCATAGAAAACGGCTATGCCATCGGCAAAGACCTGGGCAACGTGGAGCGTTTCAGCCGGAGAGGAGTGGTCTATATGACACTCTGCCATAACGGCGACAACGATATATGCGACTCGGCAGCCCGCACCAATAACGAGCACGGAGGACTTAGTGCCTTTGGCCGCGAAGTGGTAAAAGAGATGAACCGCGTAGGAATGATGGTGGACCTCTCACATGGCGGAGTACGCAGTTTCTACGATGCGCTGGAACTGAGCTCCACGCCCATAGTGTGCAGCCATGCTTCGTGCCGAGCTCTCTGCGACCACCCTCGCAATCTGGACGATGAGCAGATGCGTGCTCTGGCCCGTAAGGGAGGAGTGATGCAAATAACCCTATATCCCGGATTTCTGCGAAAGGAAGGCGAGGCGACTATCATCGACGCAATGGCGCATCTGGACCACGCCGTGAAGGTGATGGGCATAGAGAACGTTGGTCTCGGAACTGATTTTGACGGTGACGGCGGTGTAGTCGGACTGGCCAGTGCTTCAGAACTTATCAACTATACGCGACAGCTACTCAAGCGCCGCTACAGCATTAATGACATCCGCGGACTCTGGGGCGGCAATTTCCTCAGGGTAATGGAGATAGTGCAGAAGAAATAAAAGAAAAATGAAGAATACATATATAGTAATCTGTGTAATAGCAGCGTGCTGTCTCGCAGCCTGCAAGGGCAACAAAGCCACCACTACAGAGCCGACAGGACAAGACTCTGTGCAGGTGCCGGAGTTTGATGCCGACAGCGCGATGGCAAGCATTGTGAAACAATGTGCCTTCGGACCTCGCACTCTGGGCAGCAAGGCTCATTCCGACTGTGCTCAATATATAGAGGAGGCTTTCAAGGCTGCAGGCTGCGAAGTGAGCAGACAAGATGCCGAGTTTACCCTCTACAATGGGCAGAAATTCAAGGGGTGTAACATCATTGCTTCATACAAGCCAGAGCTGCAGGAGCGTATATTGCTATGTAGCCACTGGGACAGTCGCCCATGGGCCGACAACGATCCCGATGCAAATAATCACCACTCTCCCGTGATGGCCGCCAATGACGGAGCTAGCGGTGTGGCGGTGATGATAGAGATAGCCCGGAAACTCAAGGAGCAAGCTCCCGCAGTCGGCGTGGATTTCGTATGCTTTGATGCCGAAGATGCCGGACTGCCTGAATGGGAGACCGCTTTTGACGGTGATGAGCAAGATACGTGGTGTCTCGGTTCACAGTATTGGGCAAATAATCCTCACAGAACAGATTTCCGCTTTGGCATCCTCTTGGATATGGTGGGCGGCAAAGAGGCCGCATTCTATAAAGAACTATTCTCGCAGCACTATGCAGCCAGCGTAGTGACATACGTGTGGGAAGCGGCTAAGGATGCAGGCTACGGCAGCGTGTTTGTGGATAGCGACGGTGGCGGCATCACCGATGACCATCTGCCGCTGAACCGCGTGGCGATGATCCCCACCATCGATGTTATTCCGTATTACCCAAATATGGAGCACAGCTTCGGAAGCACGTGGCACACAGTAAAAGACACGCCAGAAAACATTGACATCAACACCCTGAAAGCCGTGGGGCAGACAATGCTGCAGGTAATCTACGGGTATTAATTATTGAACTCTAAAACTTTTGAACTTTCCAATATGACCATCAACGAAATACAAGACGAAATAATAGCGGAGTTTAGCGAACTGGAAGACTGGATGGATAGATACCAACTGCTCATTGACATGGGCAACGAGCAGGAGCCACTACCCGAGAAAGACAAAAACGAAAGCAATCTGATAGATGGCTGCCAAAGTCGCGTTTGGCTGGTATGCAATGAGCAGAATGGTATTCTTACCTTTAGTGCCGAGAGCGACGCTCTGATAGTAAAGGGCATTGTGAGCCTGCTCATACGGGTACTATCAGGACATACGGCGCAAGAAATTCTCGATGCCGACTTGTACTTCATAAAAGAAATTGGTCTTGCCGAGCATCTGTCGCCAACCCGTTCCAACGGTCTACTGGCTATGCTTAAGCAGATGAGAATGTATGCTATGGCATACTCCGTGAAGCAATAAAGAAACAATGAGATGAGGCAATTTCATCAACATACTCTCCCCAACGGGCTACGCCTAATTCATGAGCCTTCGACCACCAATGTCGTTTACTGCGGCTACATAGTGGCGGCGGGCACACGCAATGAAGATGAGCCCGACTCAGGCATGGCGCACTTTTGCGAGCACATGACCTTCAAAGGCACAGAGCGTCGCCGCTCGTGGCATATCCGCAACGGACTGGAGCGCGTAGGGGGCGACCTTAACGCCTTTACCAACAAGGGGATAACGGTATTCTATGCTACGGTGCAACGCGAAGATTTTGCCCGAGCTGTTGACCTGTTGAGCGACATAGTGTTCCACAGCGTATATCCACAGCGCGAAATCGACAAAGAGGTGGAAGTCATCATAGACGAAATCGACAGCTATAACGATTCGCCTGCCGAACTGATATACGATGAGTTTGAGGAAATGCTCTTCCAGGGTCACAGCTTAGGCCGGAACATACTGGGCAGCGCACAGCGGCTGCGCGACTACACAACCGCCGATGCCCTGCGGTTCACTCGCAGGTACTATGTTCCCAACAATACCACTTTCTTCGTATTGGGACAGGTGGATTTCAACCGCGTAGTCAGGATGGTGGAAAAACATACCGCCCATCTGCAGGCTATACCTGTCAACAGTGTTATGCAGCAATTGCCGCCATACAAAGCATCCGAACGTAATAGCTGCCGCGACACCCATCAGGCACATGTGCTAATCGGCAACCGCGGATACAGCATAATCCACCCCGACAGGACTGCGCTCTTCCTGCTCAACAATATCCTTGGCGGACCGGGTATGAACTCGCTGCTCAACGTCAGCCTGCGCGAGAAACGAGGACTGGTATATAATGTAGAGAGCAACACTTTCAGCTACCAGGACTCCGGAGTATGGAGCGTGTATTTCGGGTGCGAAGAGAGCAAAGTGGAGCGCTGCCGCAGTCTAGTACACCGCGAATTAGAAACCCTATGCAGTACACCACTCAGCGACCGCACGCTGCAGATGGCCAAGCGCCAACTGATGGGTCAGATACTGATAGCCGGCGACAACTTTGAGAGCTATGCACTCGCAATGGGTAAGGTGTTTGCTCTCACTGCCACACATCGCGATGTGGATAAGATATGCCAAAGAATCTACGACGTAAGTGCCGCCGACCTCATGAGGGTTGCACAAGACGTGTTTGATCCTTCCCGATTGACGACACTCATATACCAATAGCAAGTAAAACATAATCACAACACCAAAGGTCACAGCATTATTATGAGCAAGCTAGCACAGATATACTCTGCCGCCCTTGACGGCCTTGAAGCCATCCCCGTAGAGGTGGAGGTTCATTCTTCGCGAGGAACAAAGACAACTATCGTAGGCCTGCCCGACAACGCTGTCAAGGAGAGCCTTGAACGCATTACCGCTGCCCTAAGCAATACCGTAGGCAGCATGACGGTGCAGAAATATACTATCAATTTGGCACCGGCAGATATCCGCAAAGAGGGCTCGGCCTACGACCTGCCTGTAGCGGTTGCATTACTTGCATGCTGCGATCGAGTGGAGCCTGCCGAACTCAAGCAATACATGATGGTAGGCGAGCTGGGCCTCGATGGTACAGTGCGACCTGTGCACGGCGCCCTGCCCATAGCCATCAAGGCACGCGAGATGGGACTCAAGGGCCTTATTGTCCCGGAGAGCAATGTACGAGAGGCTGCGGTAGTCAACAGACTCCCAGTCTATGGCGCCCGCAACCTGGTGGAGGTTCTCGACTTCCTTAACGGCAAACCTTCGCTACAACCTACCGAGGTAGACACACGCAAAGAGTTTGCCGAACACCAGATTACTTTCGATAACGATTTCATCGACGTGAAAGGTCAGGAGAATGTGAAGCGAGCCCTTGAGGTAGCTGCTGCCGGTGGACATAACATAATCATGGTGGGCAGTCCAGGATGCGGCAAGTCTATGATGGCACGCCGTATTCCCTCCATCCTGCCACCGCTTACACTAAGCGAAAGCCTGGAGACCACTCGCGTTCACTCTGTTGCAGGCAAACTGGGCAGAGATGTCT
>JAFZXF010000034.1 GCA_017616915.1 Bacteroidaceae bacterium | reverse complement strand
TTGGAATAATGAACAAAAACAAAGAAAACCCTTTTGCCCAGGTTGAGACTTCGTCTCTGATGTCATGCCTGCATCCTTTGCTTGTGAGCAAGCTCACACAAAGCTCACAGCCACAGCCATCATCCCTACGGGATTGCAACCCGAGCAAAAGCAAAAACACCGCTTCGCTGAAAAACAACTACTCTTACCAACTCGGTATAGGAAAAATGTTTTTTATGTTTTTGCCTGGCAAGGGCATAACCTGACAAGGGAAGGTGTATGAATTTAAGGGTAAGTGACATAGAAGTTTACTTATGATGGCACTTCACTTAAAGTACTACAAAAGTCTGCAAAGACTTATGCCATTGACAGGGGTTTTTAAGGTTTTTGTAACTTGAAATATTTAACAATTTGACAAATAAATTATGGATAAATTTATCAAGTGGGCAGCTGCCTTATGCTGCATGATGGCGGTGACGCTGTTCACGGCCTGTAGTGATGATAACACACCGTCGGCAACGGATCCGCTGCCGTTCCCGATGGACGAGAAGAAGGACCTGTCGGTTGACCCGGGTAACGACTTCTTCCAGTACTGCAACGGTACATGGCTCGCTAATCAGCCCGAGGTGAAAACGGGCTCGATAGGCGGCATGTATGATGCAGACCCGGTGATGAAACAGCGAGTGGAGGAGCTGCGCAACACAGACCCCTCGATAGGGCGGTTCTTCAACTTGATGGAAAACATGTACGCACAGCCCGAGGCTTCGCAGGCCTATATCGATGCCCAGAAGGCGAAGATTAAGAAGCCCACCTCCTACGAAGAGGCGTTCCACGCGATAGGAGAGATGGCAATGGACGGCGCATCGCCGCTCAACGAGTTTGAGCTTATCTACGTAGACGGCAAGCTGATGGGCATGCTGAGGCCAGCGGGCGCAAAGCCGAGCCTCCCCTATGTGAAGGAGAAAATCGACGCGGAGACGCTCACCAAGGTGACGGCAACCAACTGCCCGGTGCTTAAGCAGATTGCGGAGGGCATGGGCATCGATCCGGAGATGATGTACACCCATAAGGACTGGCTGTCGTTCTATGAATCCTTAGGCAAGAAGTCGCTCGACGACCTCTACCAACTGCTGCTCTCGCCATGGGGGGAATTTGAGATGTTTGCCAACGAGTCGGCGCTGGAGGCCTTCAAGGGTAGGATAAGTGCGGATGACCTGAAGGTGGTAGCACGATTGGCGATAAACTACCCGCTGTCGTATGCCCTGGCTAAGAAATATATCCCGGAGAGCACCAAGCAGCGCTACGTGGACAAGGTAAACGCCATCCACGACGCCCTGAAGAAGCGCATACAGGCCGTGGACTGGATGTGCGAAACGACCAAGGAGAGCGCGATGGAGAAAATCGACAAGATGCTCCTGTTTGTGTGCTATCCCGACAAGTGGTACGACGAGGGCCTGCCCGACATCTCAGGGTGCCAGACATTCGTGGAGATGTATCATGTGCTCAGCCGCAGCAAGGCGAAGATGAGGAAAGCGTTAATAGGCACACAGGAGTTGTTTAACAGCAATCTGCTGTCATCGTTGACAGGCTCGGATGGAAAACCGCTGCCCACCGACCTCACCCTTGCCAATGCCTATTACCAACCGACGCAGAACGCGATATTCATGTATCCGTTCCTGATGCTGCCGCCGATGGCAAAGGAGAATGTGACCGAGGCATACGATTATGCCCTGCTGACGGTGGTGGGCCACGAGATGACTCACGGCTTCGATAACAACGGGGCGGAGTTTGATGCCATAGGAAGGCTGCACAACTGGTGGACGGTGGCCGACATGATGGCGTTCCAAGAGAGGCAGGATAAGATGATAAAGTGCTACAACAACCTGGAGTTCGACCCCGACGAGATGCCCGGACAGTACGGATACGGCGAGCGCACACTGCCCGAGAATATCGCCGACCTGGGCGGGTTCCTCGCTTGCCTGGATGCATACAAGGCTCAGCTCAAGGCCGAGGGCTTCTCGGGAGAGAACTACAAGGCACAGCTGCGCAAGTTCTATGAGTCGTACGCCGACCTGTGGTGCGTGAAGTACGGCCCCGAGAAGCTGAATGTACTCATTAATAGCGATGTGCACTCACCTGCCCGCATAAGGGTGAACGGAGTGGTGATGAACACCGACCTGTGGTATGAGCTGTATGGCGTGACACGCAACCACAAGCTCTACCTGCCGAAGGATAGGAGAACTTATATTTGGTAGTTTGAAACATTGAACATTGAGCATTGAACATTGAACATTGACCGGTCATTGAGCATTAGATCTAGGTCCAGTTTGAGTATTACATTATATAAAAATATGAAGAAAATTATGAGGCTTGCAGCTGCCTTATGCTGCACGATGGCATTGACGATGTTCTCTGCCTGCTCCGACAGCGATGATGCCGGTAAGACGACCGCTACGGCGGACATCAAAGTGAATCCCACCACGATGTTTAACACCTTCGGCAACGGGATGACCGAGAAGATGATTGAGTTCTACAGCCAATCCAGGGGAACCGCGTTCTGCGGAGTGATGGCGCTCATCTACGATGAAGACGGCAGGCTGGTGGCACAACTGGCAGACCGAAACGACAACCTCGGCCCCATCACCCTCAGATCTGAAGGGGTGCCCAAGGGAACTTACACCCTGGTGCTGATGCAGACCACCATTGACGAGAAGGGCGACTCGAAGGTTTGGGCAATAGAGGATGCCGAGACGCTGGCAGACCTCAAAGTGGTGAAGCGCGACTACGCAGCTCCAGTGAGCTACACCGACGCTGTGGGCCTCGCCATCAAGAAGGTGACGGTGAACGGCGACAAGGTTACTGCCGAGATCAATCCCGAGGCAGCCGGCTCAATCGTTAGCGTAAAGGCCGATGGCGTTATGGGCTACGGCAACGAGTATATGGACGTGTTGCTCACCACTCCAAAGGCTCCCGTAGGACTCAACCTCGGCGCCACAGTAAGCAAGGTGACCAGGGTGCGCTATATCTACGACCCCGAGGAGCCCGACTCCTGCGTGGTGGGATATCTGGAGGGCGGTACCTTTGAAGGCGAAAGCAATGACATTAAATGGGGCAACCTGGAGGGCTGTTTCTTCACCCTGCTGACAGGCAAGGACGTCGATGTGAGCCTCTGGGAGAGGACCGTTATTGAGCAGAACAATGATAACTACCTGATTTATGACGCCAAGATTGACCTTGAGCCCGCAGTACCGGTAATGGTGTTCTCCGAAGGAGCATCGATGTCGCTCGACTGGAAATACACGGGACCGCTGGCAGGATTTGCCGACTGGGATGCCTCAAGGAGCCGCACCCTGCAACTGAAGCCCTGTATGCAATGGGGCGCTTCGTTGAGCGAGGTGCGCCAGTATGTCGAGGAGCGAGGCATACCTTATATGGATGAACGGGACTACATATACGACTATAAGGACGGCACCCAGACCTGGAACATGGTGTTCAAGTTCACTCACACTATTAGCGAGGCGTACGAATTTGAAACCGAACAAGGCGAGAACCTGCTTAGCGCCTATCTGGGCGGATGGGTCAGCGACGAGGACATCGTCAGCAAGATCAAAGCCGCATTGGAAAGACAGGGCTTCGTCTTCGTGGAAAAAGGACAGGGAGACTGGGAAGAGTGGTACGTATACGATAGTCCCGATGGCACCTACTCGGCCTATCTGTATGACTACACCATCGGCCAATGGAATCTGGGCTTCCTTCCCAAGTCGGAGACAAAGTCAAGGAAGTTCAATCGCACCGCCCCGATGTGGAGGCTGAAATAAAGTTGAAAGTTTATAGTTTAAAGTTTATAGTTGGCTAAGTCCAGGCAGCATGATGCTGCACACATAATCTAAGTCCAGTTTGGAAATTCAAAGATTAAGGGCAGCCGCATTGTTGCGACTGCCCTTAAATCTTACTCCTTGCGGAGAGGATAGGATTCGAACCTACGAACCGCTTTCGGCGGTTACACGCTTTCCAGGCGTGCCTCTTCAACCACTCGAGCACCTCTCCTTTTGGATTTTGCGACTGCAAAGGTAGGAAAATAAATTGAGAATTGAGAATTGAAAATTGAAAATTAATTGAGAATGGGTGATTTTTCTGCGTAAGGGTATGGTTTTTCTCAGTTTTTGCTATCGTGAGGTGCCTAAAAATCGAGTTCCAACATCACGGGGCAGTGGTCGGAGCCGTAGATTTCGCTTAAGATGCGGGCATCCTTGAGTCGGGGTAGTAATCGCTCACTTATGAGATAGTAGTCGATGCGCCAACCGGTATTGCGCTCTCGGGAGTTGAATCGGTAGGACCACCACGAATAAGCACCCTCAAGGGTGGGGTTGAGGTGGCGGAAAGTGTCGATGAACCCACTTTCGAGCAACAGGGTGAACTTGTCGCGCTCCTCCTGAGTGAAACCGGCGTTGCGAAGGTTGGTCTTGGGATTGCGGATGTCGATCTCGTGATGAGCCACGTTCATATCGCCGCAGATGATGACAGGCTTGTGCTTGTCGAGCTCGCAAACGAAGGCGCGGAAGGCATCGTCCCACTCCATGCGGTAGTCGAGGCGCTTGAGGCCGTCCTGCGAGTTGGGAGTATAGACTGTGACGTAGTAGAACTCGGGAAACTCCAGGGTGAGCACACGTCCCTCGTGGTCGTGGGGCTCAATGTCCATACCGAGTCGGGTGCTGAGCGGCACAAGGCGCGAGTAGGCGGCGGTTCCGCTGTAGCCCTTCTTCTCGGCATAGTTCCAGTAGCTCTGGTAACCAAGGAAGTTAAGGTCGAGCTGTCCCGCCTGCATCTTGGTCTCCTGCAGCGAGAAGATGTCGGCATCGAGTTGGTCGAAAACATTGGCGAAGCCTTTGCCGGCGCAGGCTCGCAGTCCGTTTACATTCCAGGATATGAAGCGCATGGTGTTATATTATTGTGGATGTTTTTGTGCGGCAAATTTAGTAATAATCTTTGATTTAAGATAATTTTCATTTTTGAATTTTCACTTTCCAATTATTTTTACTACCTTTGCAGCTGAAAATCATTCACCAATTTAATGAAACGACACATTATATCCCTAATGCTGCTGGTGGCGATGGCTGCTATAGTGCCCGTAAGTAGTATGGCGCAGCTTACCACCGACAAGCGTACCCAGAACATGGGCACGCTGAAGCTCTACACCGAGAATACCACTACGTTCACTCTTAAGAATACTTCTGCCAAAGCGGTGACAATAAGCCGTATAGTGCCATCCAGTTCGCAGATTAAGGCCACATGTTCACCTATGGTGGTGCCTGCGGGAGGAACTACTCTGCTGAGCCTGAGCTATAAGGCTGACCTTGTGGGCCGCTTCACTCATGCCATATTGGTATATTGCGAGGGAAGCGACACTCCGCTCACCGTGCAGGTAAAGGGCAAGGTGTATATCAATCTTAACGATGCATACAGCCGGCCTGCGCCAAAAGCTGAGGGAGAGGAGTTTGGCGTAAGCTTCGGACCGCTCACCCTGCAGACCGACAACATAGAGTTTGACTATGTCAACGATGGCGACGTGGTGAGCCGCACCATTGCGGTGACTAACAACGGAGAGGAGAACTGCATGCCCAACCTCCTCCACCTGCCTGGATACCTCACGGTACAGGCTTCGCCGCGTGTGCTCCGTCCAGGGCGCAAAGGCTACCTCACCATCACTCTCGACAGCCGCAAGCTCAATCACAGCCTTGGCCTTACGCAGGACATAGTGTATGTGAGCAGCTATGAGGGCGAGAGCGTGGCTAAGGACCGCGAGATACCGGTGAGCATCGTGCTCTTCGATACAGCCACCGTGGAGCGCTCCAACCGTGCCCCGGTGATTCAGCTCAGTACAGACGAACTGGTGATGCCTGAGTCGACAAAGAGCAAGGTAAAAGGCACCGTGAGCATCAGCAATACCGGTCGCTCACCCCTTGAGATAAGGTCGCTGCAGGTGTTCCATCCCGCCATAAATGTTGCTCTGCCCAAGACAACCATAGCCCCCGGTGAGACGGTGGATATGAAGGTGACGCTGGTGAAGAAATACCGCGACCTCTCGAACGCCCGCTACCGCATACTGATGATAACCAACGACTATCGCAAACCTGCTGTGCTGGTGGGTATCAGGTAATATTTAATACTTAACTCTTCATGGATCATCCTGAAAACCAAGCCGAATATGCGGGACTGAAAGTACAGACCAGTCCTGAGAATCCGGGTATTGTCAATCCTTATCTGAAAGTGCGCCCGCGTGTACGTAAGCGTGAGTTGAGCGTGGCCGACTATGTGGAGGGCATCCGTCGTGGTGATGTCACGATACTGAGCCGTGCGGTGACCCTGTTGGAAAGTACACGTCCGGAGCATGAGGCTATGGCCCAAGAGGTGATAGAGAAGTGTTTGCCCTTCGCCGGCAACAGCGTTCGCATCGGCATCAGCGGTGTGCCCGGTGCCGGTAAGAGTACCTCGATAGATGAGTTTGGTATCCATGTGTTGGAGGAGCGCGGCGGCAAGCTGGCTGTGCTCGCTATAGACCCAACAAGTGAGCGTACCAAGGGCTCCATACTTGGCGATAAAACCCGCATGGAGAAGCTCTCCGTGCATCCTAAGAGCTTCATACGCCCTAGCCCGAGTAGTGGTTCGCTGGGCGGTGTGGCTCGTAAGACCCGCGAGACTATCGTGCTGTGCGAGGCTGCCGGCTACGACAAGATATTCATTGAGACGGTCGGGGTGGGGCAGAGCGAGACTGCCTGCCACTCGATGGTGGATTTCTTCCTGCTTATCCAGGTTGCCGGAACTGGCGACGAATTGCAGGGTATCAAGCGTGGCATCATGGAGATGGCCGACGGAATAGCCATTAACAAGTGTGACGGCGACAATGTGGAGCGTTGCCGAGTGGCAGCGGGTCACTTCAAGAATGCCCTACACCTCTTCCCGTTGCCCGACAGCGGATGGGCTCCGCGCGTCTATACCTACAGCGGCTTCTACGGGCTCGGCATCAAGGAGATATGGGACGGCATCTATGAGTACATCGACTTTGTAAAGGAGAACGGCTATTTTGACCGTCGTCGGCGTCAGCAGAATCGCTATTGGATGTATGAGACCATCGACCAGCGTTTGCGCAACTCCTTCTATCAAGACCCCGAGATGGAGCAGCGCCTTATAGCTGCAGAGAACTCCATAGAACTTGGGCAGCAGACTTCTTTCATGGCAGCCCACCGCTTGCTGGAGCAGTATTTTCAGAAACTGAAAGGATAAAAGTTAGAGCTTGATTTACTCTACAAATTGATTCTCCGCGTCAAGGATGATAACTTTCAAATAGTCCTTGAGGCGGAATGGTCCGTTGCGAACTCCACCCTGCGAGTCATTGATGAGCAGAAGTGTCAGGCGCCCGTCCTCAAGCGTAGGTCCGAGGCACATACCTTCATAGTTGGCGTAGTTGAGGCGGGTAATGTGGGTGGTGAAGGAGGCAAGGAGATGCTTCTTACATTGAGCATTGAGCATTGAGCATTGACCATTGAACATTGACCATTGACCATTGACGATTGACCATTGACCGTTTATAGCATAGATTTTGATCCTGCACTTGCCGCCGACATAGCGGGGCGGGATACTTAGCTCACGTTCCATAACGAGCAGTTGGCCGTCAGGCATAGCAGTCATAGCGGCGATGCCAAAGGCGTAGTATTTGGCCTTGAGCTTCAATTCGGGAGGATCCATGCGATAAATAATGGAGTCGCAGACCTTTAGTGCCGAGTCGAATACGAAGATGCGATGTGTTGCACTATCGGAGCGGAGCGGGCATTCCGTAGTTAAGAAGAATCGATTGTTGCCGTAGGCGAGGGGCTCAAACCCGCCGTTGTTCTGGATGTTTGCTTTGTTGAAGCAAGATGGCAGTTGTAGGCAGCGACCGGTAGGAAGACCATCCATAGTGTATTCGGGTACAGTGCTGGTGCCCTCCTGGGCGATAAACACATTGTTGTGTGCATACACGATGTCCTCGCAATCGGCTTTGGGATCACCCTCTGGATTGCCGATGAGCGGAGTGCTGCTGACGTGGGTAATCTTGCCGGTGCGTGGGTTAAGGCGGATGGTGAAGATGTGGAAGCCGTCGGTGGGACTCTTGTCATCTACTACTGCATAGCGGTCATCGCCCATAGGAGTGATGCCGCTGTAGTTGGCAGGGGTGATATGCCAGCGGCTGAGGTTCTGTTGTTTGCACACCTTAACCCCTGCTGAAGACGGTTGTGTAACTACGGCAAGGGTCAAGAGTATGGTTAGGATACGTTTCATTTATTCCACAATGAGCGTGATGGCACGGGCTCGTGCTGAGAACTCGGGTGCATATTGGCACTGAACCTGCGGACATGCAGAGGTGAAGCGACCAATGCGGTCAACGTCGTATGTCTCCTCTATCACGTGGTGACCCTTGCGCAGAGAGTCGAAGTACCAAATGGTGCCATCGTCTTCTACGGAGCGGTAGCAGCCATTCTTCCACTCATAGCCAGAGGCTGTGCTGGTGGGCTCAAGGCATGCTGGACGACCGTCTTTAAGTGCTACAAAGTCGAAGTCGCGGCTGGCATCGATGTCATAGCGTACCATTATGCGGTCGCCCTTGTGGAGCTTATCATCTGCAGCAAGTTGTAGCCATCCGCCTGCTGTCTCCTTATAGAGTTGGCAGGTAAGAGTAAGTTCGGAGCCTGCAGCAGGAGTCTCTATGGCGGGCAGCCACGACTGGAGGTAGGCGGCACCATAGGATAGCGGCTGTTCAACGGTAGCGGCAGACTGGCGCACCGTTAGGGATTTAGCCTCGACACTGTCGGTGAAAGTGGCCTTGATATAGCCTGCTTGTACGAAAGGTTCAATGGTGGCGTATTCCTGCACCGGTATCACATAGTGGCCATAATTCAAATCAAGCTGCGAGGGGAGTGCGGTGGGTGCAGCCAGCATACCGCCGGAGAGGAGACAACTGATAGCCTTGGTTGCAGCGAGCGGCTCGTCCCACATCTGGGTGTGCTTGCTCTGGAGCAGCCAGAGGCGCATCTCGTCGATGGTCTGTTTATCCTGCGGGCGGATCTTCTCGAGCGCATCGATGGCAGCCACCTGCGTGGGCACCTTATACATAGACCATGAATAGGGAGCACGACTGCTGTCGAAATATCGGCCCATGTCGGGACGGCTTACGGTGTACTCCATGAGGCTCTTCAAGGTTAGCTCTGCCTGCTTGGTGCGCCCAGCACTCTTCAGTATGCTGGCAGCCATGGCCTTGTCGTAGAGGTCATAACGGGTGGAGCTCTTCTGCAAGTGCTTGAGCAGGTATTTAACCGGTTTTGATAATTGACCATTGAAGCCTGCTGCCTGTGACTTGATGTAGAGATAGCGCATCCACGAGGTTGGTACATACTTGAGTTTGGTCTTCTTGATGTAGGCTACCTCTTCGGTTGCCTCCTTATCGAGGAAGCGGATGGCCGGCGTGAGAAGTTGGTCAATCTCCTCGGCAGCATCGGGGCAGAGAGCGCGAGTGGAGCTAAGCATCTCGGCAATGTCTAGTGTCAGCCATGTGCTGGCGGGCATACCGGGGAACCACTGCCAACCACCTTCGACGGTCTGCATCTCCTTTAGCTTGTGGAGCATTGAAGCTTGCTTTAGACTGAGTGTGTTGTCATCTTGCATGAGATTGTCGAGTCGGCTGCGCTCATGGTCGGCGTCACCTACCCACGGAGTGTTCTCCATTGCTACAATCTTAAGTTCAGGATTCTTCTGCAGCTGTGCAAAGAAGCTGGGAACAGAGTCCTGCTTCTGCCAATTGCGGATGGCATCACCCAGCTGAGGATTGCAAGCGATAATCCGGCGCATCAGGGTGAGTGCGTTGTAGTTGATGGCGAGCTGGGTGGCGCACTTGGTTTGGTAATTGACTGTAGAAGGTAGTGCGCTGATGGCGGTCCATGCAGGGTTGCCAGTATATTCTATTGTCAGCAGCGAATGGGTGGCATTGGGATTGAATTTCAGCGAGTCGAGCGGGAATGTGTGGGTTTGTCCGTCGTTAATCATGAAAGGCACCGTGGTGACGGTCTTCTGCAGGTCGGAGAGCACAGTCAGATACTGTTGTTCTCCATCGCTGAACTCACTCGTCTGTGCTGCATAGCGGCAGATAAGCATCGACTGGTCGCCGCTGACACTGAACGGGAAGTTGAGGGTTGTGGTCTGGCCGGCCTCGATAGCGAACTTGTCGGTAAGCAATTGTATCTGCTGGCCGGTCTGAGCATCGATGAGGGCGAGTTGTGCCTTGCCGCTCTGTGGGAGTTCGGTGTTATTGCGAATGGTGACGGCGAGGCTCGTCTCATCACCGCTACGCAGGAATCGCGGCATGTTGGCCTGTACCATGATGGGTTTTTGTACGAGGATAATATTCTCGAGCATGCCGTAGCTGACATCGGTGGTGTGGGCTAATGCCTTGAAGTTCCACGAGGTGAGGCTTTCGGGCAGGGTGAACTCGATGACAGCCTCGCCATTGGTGTCGGTGCGAAGTGTGGAGGTGAAGAATGCCGTCTCGTTGAAGTTGCTGCGCATCTCCACGTTGGCTGTGATGTCGGTTTCCTCCTCTATCGTTTCATCATCGGCAGCCATATCTGCAACCATACCATCTTCCTCAACCCTCATGGAGTTGGTGACTTTGGCGCTCTTGGCCATCGGCATTGCGACTTCGCGGAGCCGTTGGGAACCCTTCACCCTCACTCCAGCGCCGAGTCTCATGATACGGCCATAATATTCAAATGGATTGTCACGGAATATTTCCCAGTCAAATTCAGTGAAGTCGAACGACTGTTCGCTGAGTTTGGTGTAAGGCTTGCGTAGGTTCACGGAGAAGCGATTGTTGTAGCTGGAGTTCCAAGTCATCTCTGGCACGTAGCGGTCGAAGCTGAGGCCGAAGGGGAGGCTATGCTTGCCAAACTTGTCGAGGCTTGCGTCATACATAGTGGCGAGGACTGATGCTTCTACTGGCTTGCCCTGTTTGAGTATATGCATAGTCCATCGTTCGGTGGAGCCAGGCTGCAGCTTATCGCGGAAGGTGGTCCATTTCAGTTGGAGCTCCTTGTCAGGCTTAGGTTTGGTAATTACGAACGATTGGCTGTGGAGGGTGCCGTTGGAATAGAGAGCAAAGATGATATGAGCTCCGCGTCCGTATTCCTCCTTCCAATTAAGTCGGATGTGTTGCACTGTGTCGCTGAGCTGGATAATCTTGCTCTCCACCACACGCTCGTTGGCCATTATGTCGTAGCGTAGCCACTTATCCTTGAGCGGGGTGCCCACAAGGATATCCACCGGCTGGGTGTAGCTGAACTCGCTACTGCTGTGCCAAACCTGCAGGACTTTGTTGCCGACAGGCTTGGTATCAGTCATTGATAAAAGAGTGAAGGATGTGCTGTGGGCGCGGTATTTGTTGGTCTCGCCGGTGGGGAATACCAGGAGTTTGTATTCGCCGGAGGGCAGGGTACTGATGAAATCCAGTTGGTTGGGCTGGTTAAACTGGAGTGTGGCGCGGCGGAGTGTGTCCTTACCGCATATAAGCATATAGTTGCCTTCGCCGCTGATGGCCTCACCCATAGCGTTGTTTTGTGTTACGCTGAGGGCGGGCATCTTTTCTTTGCAGATGACGGAGGGGATATCTGTGCTGACGAATGCCTTGGTGTTTCCGGCATAGATACGCAGGCTGTTCTCCTCGGTTTCGCCGTCGTCTGCAGTTGCTTTGGCAGTAATGTTGTAGCTATAGCAAAGTGGTCTCCAGTAGCTGTCGCTACCGCTCTTTCCGCTGGGTATGCTGAGTACCACTGACAGCGAGAATTTGCCCTCGGCATCAGTCTTGACAGTGTCGCGAACGGTTAGCGGAGCTTCGTCGTCATCATATCGGTACCACCAGCTGCGGTTACGTTCGGTACTACACAGCACAGCGATGTTTTCCAACGGTAGCCCCGAGTAGGTCATCACTTCTCCCGTAACTGTCACGGTGTCACCGAGCACATAGCCATCCATGGGCTTGTTGATAGTCACCTTGAATTTCGGGCGCTTGTATTCCTCTACCTTGAAGTAGGCGTAACCCCAACTACTGCGGATGGAGAACCTTCCGTTGAGGCACTCTTGTGGCAGGGTGAAGTCGGTGCTGAAGGAGCCGAACTGGTCGGTAAGCACTGTGATGGTTTGCAGCTTCTTGTTGTTGACATCGCGTACCTCAAGGTCGATTGTCTGTTCCGGAAGTACGATGGTACTGTCATCGTCCTGCTCATGTACGAAACCGCCTATCTTTACCAGCTGCCCCGGACGGTAGATGGCGCGGTCGGTGTAGATGTTTGCTGTTATGTTGTGATGGTGGCGATTCCAATTGTATGCACGGCTGTAAGTCATGTCAACGGGAGCCAGCGCTTTGTCATCTTCTGTTGAGGCGTAGATGTCGGTGCTGCCTTTGATGTTGGGCAACGTCAACTCACCGCGTCCGTCGGTAATATACTGTTGCCACTTCACGGAGTCTCTATACTGTGTGCACAGTTTGACAGTGGAGTAGGGCACAGGTTTGCCGTTCTTATAGTCTACCACACTGATTCTCAACTTCTCTTTCGGCAACGGCAGTTGCATCACTGCCAAGCGTGAGACTCTGACTATTGAGTAGTTACTTGTGAAATCACTGCCCCCCACTTCCACGAGCCAGATACCTGGCTCCGGCACTGTAAATGTAAGGGTATCTTTGAAATTCTCATAGGGTTCACCCTTTCGCAGCGACAGTTGTTGTGTATAGTCGGCGTTCTTCGCCAGTTTGGGATAGTCCTTCGCCTTCATGTTGATCCATGCAGTATCGCTTGAGGCGTAGGGTAGGCGGTAATAGCGCACGGTGGCATTCTTAGTGTTCTTATAGCTGTAGATGAGTTTCACCTCGTCGCCGGGGTATGTGTTGTTATCATAGGTATAGATGCTGAGTGTGGGTTGCTCAATGTTATTCAGTATATTCTTGATAGTATTGGTATATTTTGTTCTTGGATATTTCTTAAGCACCTCTTTGCCAAGTAGGTATGCGTCTTTGCTATTGTGCCAGTTGCAGAGCCATGAATAGGCTATGGTACTTATTTCCAAGTCGCCATAGTCTTCCACTATCTGCTTGTAGAATGTCTTGTCAGCGGCGTGGAAAATGTTGGTCGAGTCAATTTTGGCTAACATGGCGGCTTCGCGCATTTGGTGGGAAGTATACCACTTTATTTCCTGCGCCATAACTTCGCGTGCCAGTTGGTCGGCCTCGGGCATATACATGCTTTTGAGTTGCCTGGCCACGAATGGATTTATCACGCTGAGCATGTCATTGTTGTAGTATTTGCTGTCATCGCCGAGCTTGAGCAGAGCCAGATAGCTACCGCTCTTGGCAGAGGCGAGTGCTGCCGGTTCGGATGTGGCTTCGCGGAAAGCCTGCAGGGCTTTGTTCTTAGTCTGCGGGTCGCGGTCGGTGGTGCGGCAATTATATAGCCATCCGAGTAGCGCCTGATAGGTGCATCGGTCAATGCCCGTTTTGCGGTTTCGGCACACCTTCTCTACTTTGGGTAACATGGTTTCGGCGCTATCCTTGGAGATTTGGTTGACTAGACACATCTTGACTATCAATGCTTTGGCCAACTGATCGTTGTTTCCCTTGCTGTCGGCCAGGCTGATGATTTTGTTTACGCTGGTGAGCGCCGTCTGAGGCAGGTCACGGTTTTGTGCTTGCTCCACTTCATTCCAAAGTTTGCTGTAGTTCTGCCCGAGGGCGAACAGAGGCAGCAGCATGGCGGTGATGATGATGCTAATCTTTTTCATAGTATGTTATCGGTTGAAATGGTTTACAGTGAGATTATTGCCATCAAATTTGGCGTAGGTGAATTTGCTTATCCAGTCGCCCAGCACTATGAAGAGGCCGCCGTTGGGCAAATCGCAGACCTGATCCACATGGCGATGGCCGATTAGGAAATAGTCGGTCTGCGGGTTGTCTGCTGCATATTGGCGTGCAAAGGCGAGGGTATGGTCCTTTTCCTCTGGCAGCAGGATGCCCTCCTGCCCGTCGTGCTTGAGCCGGCTATGGCGAGCCCACACGTAGCCCAGCTTCATAGCCCAGCGCGGATGGATGGAGGCAAAAAGGCACTGACACACTTTGTTATGGAACATGCCGCGTAGCAGCAGGTATTTCCAGTCTTTGCGGTCGAGACCGTCGCCGTGAGCGAGGCAGAACTGCTTGCTACCGATAGTTATAGGTAGCAACTTCTCCATGTGGATAGTAACGCCAC
The DNA here is from genome assembly GCA_017616915.1 of Bacteroidaceae bacterium. Classification (GTDB taxonomy): domain Bacteria; phylum Bacteroidota; class Bacteroidia; order Bacteroidales; family Bacteroidaceae; genus UBA6382. The sequence continues at coordinate 3,982 of JAFZXF010000034.1, read as the reverse complement.
ATTCTTGCCGTAGGTAGTCATGCATCCAAAGGTCATGGTTGCCGATGAGAAAATGTACCTCCACTCCCTTGTCGGTTAGTTCGCTCAGTTTGCCGAGAAAACGGGTGTAGCCTCGTGGTACGGTGTATCGGTATTCATGCCAGAAATCAAACATGTCTCCAAGCATATAGAGCGCGTGGGCATCATCCTTGATACTGTCGAGGAATCGAACGAGGTGTTTCTCCTTATCGCGCGTGTCCTTGATGGCCCAGGAGCCGAGGTGCGCATCGGCTATAAAGTATGTATTCTTCAATGTCACAATTTTCAATGTTACATAAATCCGAGATCTATTTTAGCTTCGTCGCTCATCATGTCCTGTGTCCATTCGGGTTCAAACACAAGGTTGACCTGTGCAGTCTTTACGCCCTCCACTCCAAGCACTTTTTGCCTTACATCTTCCATGATGAAATCGGCAAGCGGGCATCCCGGCGCAGTGAGGGTCATGTCTAGATCCAGTGAGCCGTTCTCTTCGTTAAAGTCAACGCGGTAGATTAGGCCGAGGTCATATATGTTGGCCGGTATTTCGGGGTCATATACCGTTTTGAGCACTTCTACTATCCGTTCTTCTATTTGTTGTTTATTCATATCGTGGTTTTATCTATTAATGCTTTTTGTGTTTCAAAGCTTTCCGTTGTCTTTATAGCTGTAGTATTTATTGTTGCCCTCGGCAATGATGATGTGGTCAACAAATCTTAGACCTAGTTCATTGGCAATGGAGCTGATTCGTTTGGTCAGGTTGTCGTCTTTGCTGCTTGGTATGAGACTGCCTGATGGATGGTTATGAGCCACAGCGAAAGCGAGTGCCTGCTTGGAAACGACATAGTTGAATATCATACGTGGCTCTGCCACCGTACCTTTCACATCGCCCTGGCTGATACAGCGATCATCGAGATATTGCAGGTGATTGTTGAGGAGTATTACCCAGAACACTTCATGCAGTCTATCACACATGAGTGGACGGAAGAAGCTATACAGTTCTGCGGAGTTAGTGAATTCTCTTTTCTTTGTGGGCTTTGCGTCCATGCGGCGGCGAGCAAATTCTATAGCAGCGAGGATAGTAACGGCTTTTGCTTCACCGATGCCCTTAAAAGCGACGAGTTCGTCGTAGGTGATACGTGCTAGTTCGGTGAGGTCGTTGTGGCAGGTCTCCAATACCTCTCCCATCAGCTGTACTGCATCTTTCTCAGCCGTGCCAGAACCGATGAGTATGGCTAGCAGTTCGGCGGTGCTTAAACTGGAGGCACCGTTATGTAGTAGCCGCTCACGAGGACGAGAGTCTTCACTCCTATTTTTGAGGCTTATAGCCATTTTGTTCCCTTTTATTTGTAGAAATTCTTGTTGAAAGCGCTGAATTCATCCTTGCCCATCACCAGTCGTTCCCATACTGCACGCAGAAAACCGGTGCCGTAACCTATGAGTTGCACAAAGGATGCCGGCACAGCCGTGATTCCAACCTCAGGGTCATTATCCTGAACTGTGGCATCAAGGAATATGAGCACTACCCACAGCAGCAGCGGCATGAGGAATAGCCAACTAACTATGCAAAGTAGCAGCAGTAATACACAGCCTACAGTGAAGACAGCGGGCAGTGTGTGTACCAGTTTCAGACTCTCCGGATAACGCTTGTAAAGGTTGATGCGTGCAATGCCGGAATTATGGACCTGCTTGAAGAATTTTTTGAGGTCGGTGCGTCGCTTGTGCCAAACCCATGCCTCAGGGAACAGTCGGCAGCGGTAGCCGCCTTTGAAAATGCGTATGCTCAGGTCGATGTCCTCGCCAAAGCGCATCTGGCTGAAGCCGCCCAGTGCCTGATAAACCTCGCGGCGTATGCCCATATTGAAAGAGCGTGGATAGAACTTGTCCATCTTCATCTGTTGACCACCTCGTATTCCTCCGGTTGTAAAGAAAGAAGTCATCGCATAGTTGATGGCGCGTTGCATCGTGGTGAAGTCCTTGTTGGCACGGTCGGGACCGCCGAACGCGTCACAATCTTCGCGCTCCAGCTCTGCATCTATGGCTTTAAGGTAGTTTGGCGGCAGCACCACGTCGCTATCGAGAATCAGCAACCAATCACCGGCGGCGCGCTCGGCACCGTAGTTGCGTGTCTGCCCCGGGCCTGAGTTGTCCTTGTAATAATATCTCAGGTTGAGTCTGCCGGTATATTGCATTACTACTTGGTCGCAGCGTACGCTTGAGCCGTCATCAATGACCAATACCTCCAACTCCTGCTCGCTATAGTTTTGGGTGGTAAGGCTTTCAAGCAGTTCTTTCAGTTCGTCCGGCCTGTTATATACAGGAATAATTACCGAATATCTCATATTGTCCTTAATTTGTTTTGCAAAAATACGAATTTAGTTGTAATTATCCGTTAATTGCATATTAAAAAAAGCAAAATGGGCATAAATGGAGCTAACTTTGTTGCGCGCGTGTTATTAATAAGGTATAAAAGATGGGTTTTTATGGTGCATACCATGAGTGTGGTAGTCAATTTGCCGTGTATGTGGTATTGTGGGGTATGAAAAGTCGTCGTACCTTTGCATCCGAAAACAGAGATTATTTAACTTTTAAAAATATATAACAATGGCAAACAAAAAATTTCATGTAGAAACTCTTGCTCTCCATGTTGGGCAGGAAACGGCAGACCCCACATCTGATTCACGTGCGGTGCCAATCTATCAAACCACTTCTTATGTGTTTCGTAATTCGCAGCATGCAGCCGACCGCTTTGGCCTGCGCGACCCTGGCAACATTTATGGTCGTCTGACCAATAGTACCCAGGCTATTTTTGAAGAGCGAGTGGCTGCCCTTGAAGGCGGTGTGGCCGGACTGGCAGTGGCCAGTGGCGCAGCAGCCATCACCTATGCTCTGCAGAATGTGCTGCAGCAGGGCGACCACCTCGTTGCTGCCGATAATCTTTACGGCGGTACCTACAACCTCATCACTCATACCCTTAGCACTCAGGGTGTGGATTACACCATCCTTAACGTTAACGACTTGCAGGCTCTGGAGGCCGCTATCCGTCCCAATACAAAAGTGATTTACGCTGAAACTTTGGGCAACCCGAACTCCGATGTGCTTAATCTGGATGCTATCGCTGAGATAGCGCATAAGCACAACGTGCTATTTATCGTTGACAATACTTTTGCCCCCATTCTCATCCGTCCGATTGATCATGGAGCTGACATCGTGGTACATAGCGCAACTAAGTTTATTGGTGGTCACGGAGCCAGCCTTGGTGGTGTAATCGTTGACGGCGGCAAATTTGATTTCAAGGCCAATGCCGACAAGTATCCTACACTGGCAAAGCCCGATCCTTCATATCATGGCGCAGTGTTTGCTGATGTGGCAGGACCTGCTGCCTTCGTCACTCGTATTCGTGCCGTCTTGCTTCGCGACACCGGTGCCGCCATCTCGCCCTTCAACGCATGGACTCTCTTGCAGGGTGTGGAGAGCCTGCCGCTGCGAATAGAGCGTCATGTGGAGAATGCTCTTAAGGTTGTTGCTTACCTTGCCAACCATCCCAAGGTGGCTCGCGTTAATCATCCCGCACTGCCTGAACATAAGGATCATTCACTATATCGTCAATATTTCCCCAATGGTGGAGCCTCAATCTTCACCTTCGAAATCAAAGGCACACAGGAAGATGCATGGAAGTTTATTGACAACTTGCAGATTTTCTCACTCCTTGCCAACGTGGCAGATGTGAAGAGCCTTGTAATCCATCCTTATACTACCACGCACTCGCAACTTTCGCCCGAAGAACTGGCCGAACAGCACATCACTCCGCAGACCGTTCGTCTCTCTATTGGTGTGGAGCATATCGATGACATAATTGCCGACCTCGACCAGGCCTTCAATAAAATTTAGAATGGAACTATAAAATTTAAACTATAAACTATAAACTTTAAATTACATACCTATGGCTAAGATTGCAAAACATCTG
>JAFZXF010000033.1 GCA_017616915.1 Bacteroidaceae bacterium | reverse complement strand
CAAAACCTGCCGCTATAACCACGGCTGACCTCAACGATGAGAACTTCTGGGAGCCACTGTTCCGCAAATACACCAAGCAGCTCGCCGGCCAAGAAATGGAGGCTAATGACAACATTAAACGCCTCTATATCAAGAATGTGACACTGCAAGACAATCTGTTCTACTCTTACGAAGACGTCCATATTATCGGTATTGAAGCTAACGGTAATTACACCCTTCCTAATAACATCTTCGGCGGTATCACCCATTTGGAGACACTTAACAGCGATGTCAAGGGAACACTCACGCTCGGCACAGGAGTTGTAAACCCCAACATCGCATTTATTGTAAACTGCGCCTCCGCCTCAGAGACACAGGCGTGGAGCCAGTACAAGACCGAAAACAACTGCACATACACCGTTGCCGGCACCGACGGCGGCATAGTTATAGAAGATCCTGTTATTAATATGGGCAGCTATATACGTTTCATAGGTGTTAACGCTGCAAATAACTATAAGTACACGCTCGACACCTACGAATGGGCCGACCGCGGGCCACAATTCGAGTTGAATATTGAAGCTCTGGATTCTTCGAAACCTGCCTATATCTCCGCTGCGGACCTCAACGATGAGAATTTCTGGGAGCCATTATTCAGGAAATACACAAAGCAGCTCGCCGGCGAAGAGATGTCTGCAGCCAACAACGTGAAGCGGCTGTTTATAAACGGCGTATCTCTGCTCGCCAACCAATTTACAACTTATGAGTATCTTCACCTCATAGAAATAACAGCCGAAGGCGACTACTCTTTACCTGACGGGGTCTTCAATGGCGTCAGCCGCCTGCAGACTCTTGCATGCAGCGTTGTAGGAACCCTCACGCTCGGCAACAATGTTGTCAACCCAAAGTCCAACTTCACCGTGACCTGCTCAAACGAAACAGCTAAGCAGGTTTGGCGACAGTATAAAAGCGACAATGGCTGCAACTATATTATCAGCGGTGACGACAGCAATGCCCCCAGGATTACAGAAGTGCATCTAGGTATTATCATAAATGGCTATTTCACCAACATCAACCTTAAGGACAATGGCGGCACCGTGAATATTGTCAAAGGCATCACGGAAGCTGATTTCTATAACTTTACGGCTAAAACCAGCGGCGATGTCTCCGAAGTTATGGTAGATTATTGCATCTGCCCTGAGGGCGTCACTCCTTCCTCCGAGATGTGGAGAAACATCGGTGCTAATCAAAGCGGTGATGGCGAATGGGAGGCAAAAGACATCAATCTTGACCTTCTTGACGGCCTTAAAGACAATTCGACATACCGCCTCTACTTCTCCTTCCGCACTAATGACGGTGAAAACGGGCGAGGCACTTATCCCAGCGATGGTAGCTCTTTCACACTCGAGTTCTCTACCGGCGAATTTACAGGAATTGCTAAAACGATCAACGATCAATGTCCGACCACAAAGAAGTACTACACCCTTGACGGGCGCCCTGCAACCAAAGGCCAATTACCAAAAGGCATTTATATTGTAGGCAATAAGAAAGTTCTTGTGAAATAAAAGAGGAAACTCGTTTTGTGCTCCAAGACAGGTAAGAGATTTTTACGGTGGCTGCTGCTACCGCCGCAGGAGTGCACGCTGCTGTTTGTGATAGGCATTGCAGCGTGGCTGCTTCTACGGGCACTGACAAAGTGGACCGTTGACAGCAACTGGGTATATATGCCCCACTTGCTGGTGGATCTCTATGTGCTGGGATTGCTGGTTTGCTTGCTACCAAAGAAAGGGCGTAGCATTGCTCTCGTGGCTATATATATAATAATGTATATGAGCGGATTTGCCGAGAGCTTCATCTATCAGCGCTATTACATGCATTTTACTCCGCAGACTCTGACGATGATTGAAGAAACTACGCCTACCGAGTCGAGCGGCTTTCTGCGCCTATGTTGGGAGTCCCCCATAATGTGGAAGACACTAATGTGGTGGGGAATGTTATTGACTCTTCACATCCTGCTACTGGTAGGGCGATGGTTTGCGTGCCGCATGTGGCCAAAAATTAAAACAAGGACAATGCCTTGGGTGGTAAGAGGTTTTACTACGTTGATAGTGATAAGTCTCTTCTGGTGGATACCTGCACGGTGTGAAGTGATTAAATTCCTTATGCTAGAACGCACGGAGCAAGCTGAGCGCATAGATAACGGCATCTTTTACTCCACTCCGTGGCGAGTGGTCTATGCACTGAAGTTCGACCAACTGTCCCAAAGGGAACTCCTAACTCTGGCTCAGAATATGCAAAAGATAAGTGGGGTGGAGTCCGATTCAGGCGTGCCGCTTATAGTGCTGGTAATAGGTGAAAGTCACAACAAGCATCATTCCTCCGTCTATGGCTACTCGCTGCCCACCACTCCTTGGCAGAGCCGCATGACACAAGAGGGCACAGGAATAATAATGCAGGACGCCGTTACGCCTTGGAACGTGACAAGCAGTGTGTTTAAGGAGATGTTTAGTACACACTCATGCGACCAGCCTGGACTATGGACAGACGGCGTGCTCTTCCCTGCACTGATGCGCAAAGCCGGCTATAGAGTAGGATTTATCTCTAACCAATTCTATAAAACCAACCGCCAAACCTCTGCCAACTACAACGGCTCTTTCTTCCTCAATAGCCAGCCCTTTGACAGTCTCTGCTTCGACTATCGCAACACCAAGCACTACGTCTATGATATAGGCATGCTCAAGGAGTGGACTCCGATGATAAGTAGCCGCGAATTTATCATCCTGCATCTGCTGGGACAACACCAGCCCTATGATGAACGCCTGACCAAGAAAGGACACGTGTTCAGCGCGAAAAACATCAAGCGTAAGGACCTGACACAGCAGGAACGCCAAACAGTAGCAGACTATGACAACGCCACGCTAGAGAATGATAGACTGCTACAGCGAGTTTGGGAACGCATCGGTGACAACGATGCAGTGATGATCTATTTGTCAGACCACGGCGAGGAAATCTACGACGGCAACATTGGCATGTTTGGTCGCAACCATATGGCAGAACCTACACCCGAGATTATGTGGGCAGAGTTTGAGGTGCCGCTTGAGATCTTTGTCTCCAAAAAAGCACAAAAGAATCACCCGTGGCTGATGGCTGCGTTGCAGGAAGCTCGTATCAAACCGCTTGCCATCGACGACATTCCTCATCTCATTATGCGGCTGGGCGATGTGCGCTGCAACTATTATAATGCCGAACGCGACCCGCTATCAACTACATTTAAACCGCGCTTGAGGCCAGTAAAAGGCGGCATTACGACTTACGAGAAACTAATGAACCGACTCTAAGCCCATCTTAACTTCTCTTTAAATGAAGAACACTACGCTCCTAAAAGGATTGGGTATACTGCTCATCATCACCCATAACTATATGCACTGGTTGCCTGGTTGTGTGGCTGAGAATGAATATACGTTCTCGCTGGAGCGTATTGAGATGCTGGCCCAATATCTCGGTGATGGAGGTCCACACGTGTTGTTGAATATTCTGAGCCATTTCGGTCATTACGGCGTAGCAATCTTCCTCTTTCTTAGCGGCTATGGCTTGGTGAAAAAATATGAACAACACGATGTTCGCGAGAACAGCATAGTATTTATTGGCCACCATGCCATGAAATTATGGCGACTCATGGTGCCCGCAGTAGTGCTGTTTGTGGTAATTGAGACGATTCTTGGTACTTGGAACCGCCCCATGTCACGACTGCTACCACTGCTGGGGTTCTATAGCAACCTACAGCCCGGACGCGACTTGATATTGGGACCGTGGTGGTGGTTTGGGCTGATGATGCAGTTCTACATACTTTGGCGATTGATTATTTATAGGCGCGGAAAAATAGTTCTTTATACTACAATGGGAGTTTGCTTAGCGGCAGTTCTGACTATCGCCTGGATAGAACGTGGTTCTTTGGAATCGACAAAGACACTGACCTGCTACCTACATTACAACTTTCCGCCATCAATGCTTGCCTTTGGACTGGGCGTTGCTCATGCTCGCTACAACTTGCAGTGGCTTCGCCAGTGGTGGTCACCGCTGGTAGGCATCGCTGTGGTATTGCTCGGAAGCTTTAATGCCGGCATATGGTGCATATCGTCAGTAGGAGCGCTCATGATAGCTATGGCCTTTGTTGGCAAAGACACTGACAGCGAAAACCCGCAACATATTATCTATCTCAACATGCGCATAATTCTAATCTTCCTAGGTAGTATCAGTGCCTGGCTGTTTGCGCTGCATCCTGTAGTGAGAGAATACACCATCGGAATGGCACGTCAGAACAACGACTGGCTTTTATATCTTTCAATCATTGTTTATCTGGGCGTGAGCATACTGCTTGCTTGGTTTATGACAAATATGATGAAAAACAAAAAAAACTATACCCACACACAATAAAAACCTCTGCATCAGAGTTAACATTTATAGCGTTTTATGAAAAATCTGCTAAATAATATATGTAAGTTCTCCGCCGGATATTGGCGCGGCATTATACTTTTTCTAGTGTTGAATACTCAATATTCAATATTTTCTGTTGAATGTTCAGCGCAGTATGATCCTTCGCTTACCCATTTCTGGATGACTGAGACACAATACAACCCTGCGGCAGTAGGAAATAGTGAACTGCTTAGGGCTGCAGCAGTGTATAGTGCTCAGTTTGCTGGCTATGAAAATGCACCTACCACCCTGTTGGCAACCGTTGATCTACCAGTCTTCTTCATAGGACCAAATCACGGAATGGGAGCATATTTCATGAACGATAAGGCGGGTTTCTTTTCGCTCAAGAACATCGCATTACAATACGCTTACCACCGCAAGTTATTTGCAGGACAGATGAGTATAGGTGTGCAAGCCGACCTGCTCAATGAGTCTTTCGATGGCTCCAAACTTGATCTTGAGGACAACGGAAAAGATCAGGCCTTCTCCAATGGTACTATAGACGGTTCCAAACTTGACCTGTCGGCAGGTTTCGCTTATAAATGGAAAGATTTACGTGTGGCAGCCTCGGTGAAACATATCACCGCACCTACCATCCTTTTGGGCGAAACCAACGAGATACGTATCAAGCGATCATATTATTTTACTGCTGGATACAATATTAAATTGAAAAACCCGTTATTTAGCATACACCACGATGTGTTCTGGATGTTTGATGGCGTAGCTCACAAAACATATATCCACGCCCGAGCCCAGTATGACAACGGAGAAAAAATGATGTTTGGAGGACTGAGTTACAGCCCCTCCACTTCGGCGGCTATCATTCTTGGCGGCAGGTTTCATGGTATAGTACTTAGCTATTCTTATGAGGCCTTCACCTCCGGAGTAGGTGTCGCCAATGGCAACCATGAGGTGGTGCTGAAATATGAAGCTCCGCTAAACCTCTACAAAAAAGGACGCAACCGCCACAAGAGTGTTAGATTGCTATAATAGAATATAGGAAACAAGAACTTTAGAAATATGAAGAAATTAACAGGCATAGTTGCCGGCATAGTTTGCCTTATGCTACTCGGCTCCTGCTTTGGTGGCCACGGCATGCAACAGGGCGGCGAAGTGGTCGGCGTTTCGGGAAAATCATTCGTAGAGCCTACTCCTTATGGTATGGTAAAGGTAGAAAAAGGCTTCCTGCGTGTGGGACTTGCAGAAAACGACACCCTGTGGGGTGCCGATGTGCCGAGCAAGGAGATATCTGTTGACGGTTTCTGGATGGATCAGAAGGAAATAACCAACTCGCAGTACCGTCAGTTTGTTCTATGGGTTCGTGACTCCATCATCCGCGAACGTCTTGCCGACCCAAACTATGGAGGTGTCGATGCATTCAAAATCCAAGAAGATAAGGAAGGTAATCCGCTTGAAAAACCTTACCTTGATTGGAGCCGCCGCATACCATATAAGAATCCTAGCGAAGGTGAAGAACTTGCTATCAACTCTGTATATGTCACTAATCCTGTTACCGGAGAGAAAATGCTTGATGCTTCACAAATGAACTACCGCTATGAGATTTATGACTATCAGAAGGCTGCTATGCGCAAATACCGTCTCAATCCTGCAGAACGCAATCTCAACACTGATGTACAGGTTAATCCTGAAGATGTAGTGATGATTTCCAAAGACACTGCCTTCATAGATGATGACGGCAACATAGTAAGACAGACTATTACGCGTCCTCTCTCTTCCTACTACGATTTCCTTAACACTTATATTGTGAACGTATATCCAGATACCACTTGCTGGATTAATGACTTCAATAATGCCAATAATGAGAAGTACGCTAAACTCTACTTCTCCTCCAACGACTATAACGACTATCCCGTTGTGGGAGTAACCTGGGAACAAGCTAGCGCTTTCTGTGCTTGGCGCACCGAATACTTGTTGCAAGGCCTCGGCAAAGAAGCTCGTCAAATGCAGCGTTACCGCTTACCCACCGAAATAGAGTGGGAGTTTGCTGCCCGCGGCAAGGAAGGCAATCCATTCCCCTGGGCCGACTCCACAATGAAAAACAACAAAGGTTGCTTCTATGCCAACTTTAAGCCCGACCGAGGCAACTACACTGAGGATGGCAATCTCATCACCTCCCGCGGTGGCATCTACGGTGCCAATTCTAATGGTCTTTATGACATGGCAGGTAATGTAGCCGAGTGGACCTCTACCGTCTATACACAAGCTGGAGTGCAGATGATGAGTGATATCAACCCTGAACTTACCTACAAAGCAGCCATTGAAGATCCCTACTTCCTTAAGCGCAAAGTGGTGAGAGGCGGCTCATGGAAAGACCCAGAGTCAATGATTCGCTCCGCGTGGCGACAGGTTGAATATCAAAACCAGCCGCGCTCATTCATAGGCTTCCGCTGCGTACGTTCTCTAGCTTCAGTAGGCAATACGCGCGATACCAAGAATCCTGGCGGCAACAGGAAAAAATAAGAAAAACTCTCTTGTCCTCTTGAACTCTTGAACTTTTATAACTATACCAACATGAATATAATAGGAGTTTTACAACGTTGGATGGACAGCAAAGCTGGCCAGACTTTCCTTAACTATGCTTATAGCTGGGGTGCCTCAGTCGTAATTCTTGGTACTCTTTTCAAACTCACCCACCTACCCGGAGCCAACCTTATGCTCTTCATCGGTATGGGAACCGAGGTTGTTGTATTCTTCCTCTCTGCATTTGATCGTCCGTTTGAAGAGAAGGCCGAAGAGGCAGCCGCTGAACATGCTCGCTCTGGAGCTGCTCTGGCAGCGCCCGCTGTAATTGGCGGTGCACATGTCTCTGGCACTTCCGACACTAATGCTGACGAAGTCCAAACTGCTGACATTGACAACGGCTCCTCTGCAGGAGGCAGTGTAATCTTTGGCGGTGGCGGTGGTGGCACCACTATTATCGGTGGAAGTGGCAGCACTGGCGAAGGCGGAACTACCATTATCGGAGGAGGTGGTGGTGGCGGCACTATCGTTATTGGTGGAGGAAGTCCCACAGAAGGTGCAAGCGAAGAGACTACTGGCGACACGCAGCCAGGAATCTCGCCCTTCACTCCGTCAGAGGCTCTTCAGGCTGCAGCTGCTGAGCAAGGTATTGCCGGCAATAGCCTGCTTGACATCATGCGCCTCGCTAACGAGGAAATGCTTCGTCATGCACAGACTTCCCTCAATCCTGATATGGCTGAAGCTTCCAAGAAATATGTAGAAAAACTGCAACTGCTTACCGATACTCTTGATCGTGTAGAAAAGCAGTCGGCACGCCTCACTACCGACAGTGAGGAGATGACCAATCTAAATCGGACTCTTACTGGTATCAATACAGTTTATGAACTACAGCTCAAGAGTATTAGCCAACAGATTGGCACTATCGATTCCATTAACGAACAAACACGCCGCATGGCTGCTCAAATAGAAGAACTCAATGGCGTCTATGCACGCATGATTAAAGCTCTCACCGTCAACATGAAGAATGCTGCCAACCCTGTTGTAGAGCCCTAACTCTTGTACTTTCGAACTTTTTTAATTTCCGAATCCTCACTCAATGGCCATAAAGAAAAGACCGATATCTCCGCGCCAGAAGATGATCAACCTCATGTATGTGGTGTTGATGGCAATGCTTGCGCTCAACGTCTCAAGCGATGTGCTTAAGGGCCTCCAGCTTGTAGGCGATAGCCTAAAGCGTACTTCTGACAATGCCGAAGATGAAATTAGGCAGATATACGACACCTTTGCCGAGCAGATGAAGAAAAACCCCGCCAAGGTTAAAGTATGGTTTGACAAAGCACAGGAAGTACGCAAAAAGAGCGACGAACTATATCAGTTTGCTTCCGAACTCAAAATAGCAATCGCGCATGAAGCCGATGGTAGCGACGGACGTCCCGACAGTCTTGTAAATAAAGAAGATCTTGAGGCGGCCGGACAAATAATGCTCGCTCCTGGACGCGGCAAAGGACAAGCTCTTTACGAAAAGATTAACAACTATCGTAAATTCATTGTAAACCTTATCCCCGACAAACGCAAGGCTGCGATTGTTTCTGCCAATCTAAACACCGACGTGCCGAAATCTGAAAGCACCCTCGGCAAAAACTGGCAAGAATACATGTTTGAAGCAATGCCTGCCATTGCGGCCACCACCATGCTCACAAAACTCCAAACGGATGTTAAACAGGCCGAGAGCGAGGTGCTCCATGAGCTTCTCTCCAATATTGATATTAAAGACATCCGCGTTAACGAGCTTAATGCATACTGCTTACCGGAAGCCACCACGCTCTTCCCTGGTGACGAATTCCGTAGCCGTATCTTCATGGCAGCCATCGATACCACCCAGCGCCCAGAAATATACATCAACGGCAATAAAATCGGTCCTGATGGAAGCTATAATTTCCGTGTAGGCGGGCCAGGCGAATACTCCTTTACGGGCTATATTACAATGCCTAATGCAGCAGGTGATATCATTCGTCGCGAATTTACCCAAAAATATAATGTCATTGCACCCCCGTCTGGAGCCACAGTTGCTGCAGATATGATGAATGTGCTTTACGCGGGCTATAACAACCCTGTATCTGTAAGTGCCAGCGGTATCTCCCCTGATAAAATAAGCCTCTCTATGGCAGGCGGCTCACTTACACCTAATGGCGGCAATGGCCACTATATTGCCCGCCCAACAGCCGTCGGACAAGATGTAACATTCAGCGTAACCGGTGTAGTCAATGGTTCTACCCAAAATATGGGTTCTTTTACCTTCAAAGTGCGCAAGTTACCTGACCCAACAGCCTATATTCCATATAAAGACAAAGACGGCAACAGTGTTCACTTCCTTGGCGGACGTACCTTCCCCAAGGCCACACTCTTACAGACTGAAGGCATCGGAGCCGCTATTGATGATGGTCTTCTCAACATTGCATTCAGTGTGCTCAGCTTTGAAACTACTTTCTATGACAACATGGGTAACGCTATCCCTGAAAAATCTAATGGCTCAAAGTTCTCTGAGCGCCAGAAGGATATGTTCCGTAAACTCTCTGCAGGTAAACGATTCTACATTACCCGAGTCCGCGCAATAGGCCCCGACGGCATACAGCGCGACCTGCCTCAGGCACTTGAAGTCATAGTAAGATAACCTTTACTACCCTTATTGACCTTATAAAAATAATGTTCAATGAAAAAGACAATTCTTTTGCTTTCGATAATGCTTGTGGCCATCGCTACCGTAGCACAGCCACCTGCACGCAAACGCCAGCAGGCAACCAGCGGTGAAGACAACACCGTTAGAGCAACAGCTCAGAAGACGACAGATCCCACGGCAGTAAGCTCGCGAGCAGCCCTAGAATTCCCCACTCAAGGAGCAATGCCTGAAGATGCCGCATGGCGTCGCGATGTGTACAAAGTGCTCGACCTTACCGCCGACCGCAATGCTGTGCTTTACTATCCAGAAGAACCGCAAGGCGATAAGATGAACTTATTTACATATCTCTTTAAACTTGTGTTACGCAAGCAAATCAAAGCCTACGAATATACCATTGACGGCAATGAAAATCTCACTCCTAAGAATGTGATGACTCCTGCCAGCATGCTAGAACGCTTTGAGATAGCCCATGAAACTAATTCCGAAGGAAAAATTCGTGTTGATAACAGCGACATTCCATCTGCACAGGTTAAGAGCTACTACATCAAAGAGTCTACTTATTACGACCAACACACCGCACAGTTCCATACTCAAGTAACTGCCATATGCCCTGTACGACGCACTATTGACGAGTACGATGCGGACAACTACGTGCCAACGCCACTATTCTGGCTCGACTACGCAGAGATTAGTCCTTACCTGTCAAAAATTGTACTTATGAATTCTAACTATAATAACGCAGCACAGATCTCAGCAGACGATTACTTTACCACTAACCAGTATGAAGGTAAAATTTATAAGACTGTTAACTTGCAGGGGCTTGTCCTGCAGAACTACTGTGAAACAGACTCCGCACTTCACCAAGAACAGAACCGCATAGAGAAAGAAATACAAACCTTACAAGACCACGTTTGGGGTAAAGACTCCGCCAAGATAAAGCCCGACACATTGCAAGCAGAAGCCACCGACATCAAAGCCTCTAAGAAAAAATCCAAGAAAGGTAAAGACGAGCAAGTTTCGGAGCAGACCTCTAGTCGCGCACAACTCAAGCGAGAGAGAAGTGAGTCTACACAACCTCGTTTCTCCGCTCGAAGGCAGAGGCACTAACTTTTCACTCTATATTTATATACCCCTCCTGTGAAATTTGCGGGAATGCGTTCCAAAAAGAGTAGGAATGCATTCCCGCAAATCTTAAAATCAGTATGGCAAAAAAAGACACATTTGTTTGGAAACATTAATTTTTCTTATTACCTTTGCGACATAATTCATAAGAACAAGAAGAAGGCATGAAAGATTATATGTTTAAACTGCAGATGACAGTGCGTGACTATGAATGCGATGTTGAAGGCATCGTCAACAATGCCAATTATCTACACTATATGGAGCACACGCGCCACCAATTCTTGCTAAGTAAAGGTATCAGTTTCATAGAACTTCACAAGCAGGGAGTGGATGCCGTAGTAGCTCGAGTGAGTTTACAATACAAGGAACCACTTACACCCGACAAAGATTTTGTGAGTTGCCTAAACGTGGTGAAGGAAGGCCCTAAATATGTTTTTCTGCAAGATATATACCGCCTGCCTGACGAGAAGCTCTGTGTGCGCGGTAAAATAGAGACAGTGGCCCGCGTCAATGGAAAACTCGGTAACTCCCCGGAGCTGGAGGCGATACTGGATTGATGTAAGAAGTAGAAAAGTTCGCATATACGGTTTTTATGTCCAATACTCAATGTCAAATAAGCAATGAGACGCTCAATTGCATAGCACTATCCATGATGTTTCCACAGCGGGGCCGGCAACTTCTGGAGTTATACCGCCGAGTTGGCTCGGCCACAACCGTGGTAGAAAATGCTGACCATCTCCAGGACATTGTGCCGGATCTTAATCCCGACGTTTTCATGATAGATAGCGGACAGTTACACGTCTGCCTCGAAAAAGCTAAGGCTGAAGTCGATTTCGCGCAGAAACACACTATCCAGATTCTTACAGTTAATAGTGAGGACTACCCTATGCGCCTTCGCGAAGTGTGTCCTGATGCTCCCCTGGTGCTCTACTATCGCGGCAACGCTAACCTCAACTGCAGCCATATCATCAGCATTGTGGGCACACGCACCAGCACGCAATACGGACTCGATATGGTCAACTCCATCTGCCGTGAATTAGCCAACTACTTCCCCGAATTACTCATAGTCAGCGGACTAGCCTACGGCACTGACATCAACGCCCATCGGGCTGCCTTAGAATATGGAATGCCTACTGTGGCGGTATTAGCACACGGCCTCGACCATATTTACCCCTCTGTTCACCGCAACACTGCACAACGCATGATGGAGCACGGAGGTTTAATAACAGAATTCCCTTCTTCCACCAAGATGGAACCTACCTATTTCTTGCGGAGAAACCGTATTATTGCAGGTTTGGCAGAAGCAACACTTGTGGTAGAAAGCAAAGAACGTGGAGGAGCTCTCTCCACCGCGCGTATGGCCAATGACTACAACCTTACCGTGATGGCATGTCCTGGCCGCGCTACCGACCCTGCATCAATGGGCTGCAATAACCTGATAGCTAGCAACAGTGCCGCTCTTGTCACTAGCGCAGCCGATATAGTGAAAGCTCTCAATTGGGCAGTACCCAAGCGAAAGTGCCCTACCCTGCCCTCGCTCTTTGAAGGCAACTTATCGGCAGAAGAAAAAATTGTGTATGACAAACTGGGCAGTGAGCCGCAGCACTTCTCTCTTATTGTCACTGCTACAGGTCTCAGTGTGCCCATAGTTCTCTCTGTACTAAACGAACTGGAATTTCGTGGCATTATTCGGCAATTGCCGGGTTCCAAGTGGCGTAAAATTTAACCTTACATGGTGCGTTCGCTGACAAAGTCGATATAGTTGTTCAGAGCATTGCGAATATCGACATTTTGGAAATCCGCGATGAGAGTCTTAGCCTCAGCAGAGAAACGTTCCATTTGGTCATTAGCATAAGTAATACCGCCATGTTGTTTGGTAAATTTGACCAAACTGGCTATTTCGGCAGCCGTTGCTATACCAGCACGCACCTTAGACGCTATTTCAAGAATAGCAACATCTTGGGTATTGTTTAGCACATAGAGAGCAGGTAAAGTGAGTTTTCCCTCAAGCATATCGTTGCCGGAGGGTTTTCCTGTATTGTGGTTAAAATAGTCGAAAATATCATCACGAATCTGGAAACACATACCGATGATATCGCCCAAACGATCCATACGAATCACGGCATCATCGGGAGCGGAAGCAGAAATCGCACCTATGCGAGTAGCTGCAGAAAAGAGGGATGCAGTCTTGAGGCGGATGATGTGATAGTATTTCTCTTCACTGAAATCAGTGTTTTGTGTATTGAAGAGTTGCAACAACTCGCCTTCGCTGAGTTGCTTGCCAAGCAAAGAGACATTATTCACAATGTTGATATCGCCACTGAGCGAAGCACTCTCAAGAGCAGATGAGAGTAAGTAATCGCCTGCCAGCACCGCAGTCTTATTTCCGTAAATGGAGCGGACAGAAGGCTTCCCTCTGCGCATATCACTTTCGTCAACAATATCGTCGTGAACAAGCGAAGCATTGTGAAGGAGCTCTAGAGTAAGTGCAGCACGATAAGCGGCATTGGTGACTGGTGCTTCATTATGCATGTTCGCATTTTGTTTTTTTGCTCGCAGGCCCCACTCTTTAGCCACAAGCAACAAAAGGATAGGGCGCATAAGTTTGCCTTTGCGTTCTGCAATCCCTTGGCATATTTTGCCCAAGAGTCCATCAGCTTGATTCATTGTTTCATCAAAGAGATGGCCAAATGCTCTTAACTCCTCTTCTATCGGTTTACGAATGTATGTCAGTTTGTCAATCATGTACGTGAAAATGAAAAAAATCTAGTATCGGAAGCAAATTTAGTAATAATTTGGCGGTTAAAGTCAACGAAATTCCGTAATTTTACCAACAAAAACTTTCTCTGCTATGGAAAAACTATTCCTTTTAGATGCTTACGCGCTGATTTACAGGGCTTACTATGCGCTAATAAAAAATCCTCGTATTAACTCCAAAAAACAGAATACTTCTGCTATTTTTGGATTTGTAAATACTTTAGAAGAAATTTTGCAGAAAGAAAATCCTACTCACATCGCAGTTGCTTTTGACCCTAAAGGTGGTACCTTCCGTCATGAAGTATATCCCGAATATAAGGCACAGCGCGAAGAAACTCCGGAAGATATACGCATGAGTGTTCCCGTGATAAAAGAAATTCTGCATGCCTACAATATTGAAATTTTGGAAGTGCCCGGGTTTGAAGCAGATGACGTTATCGGCACCATCGCTTTAGAAGCCGGTCGTCAGGGTATACTTACATATATGATGACACCAGACAAAGATTATGGCCAATTGGTTAAGGATAACGTACTCATCTACAAACCAGGACTAGGCAATAAACCCGCGGAAATAATTGGCCCTGCTGAAATCTGTGCGAAATATGGAATCAAAAGTCCAAAGCAAGTCATAGATATATTAGGTCTGATGGGTGATATGGTAGATAATGTGCCTGGATGTCCGGGCGTAGGTGAGAAGACTGCCTGTACCCTTATGCAGAGTTATGACTCAATAGAGCAAATATATGATGATCCTTCGCGGATAAAAGGGAAGTTACGCGAAAAAATTGAAAAGAATAAAGACAAGGTTCTTTTCTCGAAATTTCTTGTCAAAATTAAAACGGATGTTCCCATAAGCTTTGACGCAGAAAAACTTAAACGTCAGGAACCCAATTTGGAAAAACTTAAGGAACTATTCAAAGATTTAGAATTTTACTCGCTCCTTAAAAAGTTGGGTAACAACTCTCCTACCCTATTCCATAGTAAAGAAACTGCAATCTCGAAAATTAAAAAAGATGCAGAAAATGGTCCAATTCAACTGGATTTATTTGCCTCAGAATCGGACTATGATTCAGGTGAAAGCGTAGAGGCCAAGGAATTTGTGGCGAATTTGTCAAATTTTGTGTGCCAAATAATTGATAATGAAGAGGAACAGATACGCAAACTTGACCAAATTTTTTGCGGTGAAAAATTCTCTTTTAAGATTGCAAGTTCTAACTTGAACCCTATTGAATCAAAAATATGCGGAATCGCAGTCTGCCAAGATGATGGTAATTGTTACTACCTGAAATTTGAAAAAGATATTACTGCTGATTCTAAAATTAGCAGATCTTTGAAAACTTTGTTTGAAAATAAACAAGCGTTAAAGATCTGTCATGACCTCAAACACGAGGTTCATCTACTTCGAAAATTAGGTATTTCTCCCAAAGGCGTATTGTTTGATACCATGTTGGCCCATTATGTTCTTCAACCAGAAATGAAGCATGGGCTCTTCCAATTGGCAGAGAATTATCTCGGCTTTTCTATGATTGACATTGCACAGGTTTTTGGAGATAATTGGAAGAATCAGCAGGATTGTAGCAAGGTAGATGTCTCGATTTTGTCGCAGTATTTGGGGCAACAAACAAAAGCTATTTTACAACTATATCCCCTTCTGCATAAAAAACTTGAAGAAGAACAAGTTCTTCCTTTTTATGAGCAGACAGAGGTTCCCTTATCAATCGTTCTGGCAGAGATGGAATCAGTAGGCGTAAGAATAAATACATACTCCCTGGCAGAAACTTCTCAACTTTTCACCGCGAGGATGAACGAAT
>JAFZXF010000032.1 GCA_017616915.1 Bacteroidaceae bacterium | reverse complement strand
TGTGGGCGTGGACACTACGCTCGAGATAGTGGAGCGGGTGCAGGAGCGAGTGAAGCGCGACAAGTATGTGAAGACCTCGGAGCTCAACGCACTGCTGCGCGACGAGATAGCAAGCATGATAAAGGAGCCCGAAGAGGCTGTGGCACCCACGCCAAGTGCCGGCAAGCCATACATCATAATGGTGGTGGGAGTGAACGGCGTAGGCAAGACGACGACCATCGGCAAGCTGGCCAACATGTATAAGCGCGAAGGGATGAAGGTAGTGCTGGGCGCTGCTGACACATTCCGCGCCGCTGCCATCGAGCAACTGGAGATGTGGGCACAGCGAGTGGACGTGCCACTGGTGAAGCAGAAGATGGGCAGCGACCCGGCTTCGGTAGCCTTCGACACAGTGCAGCACGCCATCAGCGTGGGAGCCGACGTGGTGATTATCGACACCGCAGGACGCCTCCACAACAAGGTGAACCTGATGAACGAGCTCACCAAGATAAAGAGGGTGATGGGCAAATTGCTCGACTACGCCCCCAACGAGGTGCTGCTGGTGCTCGACGGCTCCACAGGTCAGAACGCATTTGAGCAGGCACGCCAGTTTGCGCTAGCTACGGAGATAACATCGCTGGCAATCACCAAGCTCGACGGCACAGCTCGTGGCGGAGTGGTGATAGGCATAAGCCACCAAATGCAAGTGCCTGTGAAATACATCGGAGTGGGAGAGGGCATTAACGACCTCATGCCGTTTGATAAAAACGAGTTCGTGGCAAGCCTGTTTAAAGATTTATGACGATTGATGTGATAACGATGGGATGCTCCAAGAATCTGGTGGATTCGGAGCAACTGCTGTTTCGACTGAGAACGGCAGGCTATCGTGTATATCACAATCCGGAGCGTCTGCACCACGGAATAGCGGTGGTGAACACATGCGGATTCATAAATGACGCCAAGCAGGAGAGTATCGACATGATACTGCGCCTCGTGGCTCTCAAGGAGCAGGGCTGGCTCTACAAAGTGCTGGTGATGGGATGCCTGTCAGAGCGATTCTACAAGGAGCTGAAGAAGGAGATACAAGGCGTAGACAAATACTACGGCAAGTTCAATTGGAAAGCAATGGTCAAAGATCTGGCCAAGGAGTCGATGATCAATCCTCAGTCGGCGATGCTCAACGGCCAATGGAAAATGATCAACACCAAACACACTCCCCGCATCCTCACCACTCCTAATCACTATGCCTACGTTAAGATTTCGGAGGGATGCGACCGCCACTGCGCCTACTGTGCTATCCCATTGATGACTGGCCGCCATAAGAGCCGCCCGATAGAGGAAGTGCTTGGTGAGGTAAGAGAGCTGGTGAATAAGGGTGTGACAGAGTTTCAGATAATTGCACAGGAACTCACATACTATGGTATCGACCTATATGGCAAGCGTAGGATAGCCGAGCTGGTGGAGCGCATCGCCAAGATAAAGGGAACGAAGTGGATAAGGCTACACTATGCTTATCCTAACGACTTCCCGCTTGACCTGCTGAGAGTGATGAGGGAGCACATTAATGTGTGCAAATATTTAGATATCGCCCTCCAGCATAGCAGCGACGCCATACTGAGCCGCATGCACCGCAACATCACCTCCAAGGAACAGCGCGAACTGATTGACACCATACGCCGAGAGGTGCCCGGCATCGTGCTGCGCACCACCTTCATGGTAGGCTACCCGGGCGAGACGGAAGAGGACTTCCGGAACCTGATAGAGTTTGTGAAGTATGCCCGCTTTGAGCGAATGGGGGCCTTTGCCTACAGCGAGGAGGAAGGTACTAAAGCCGCAGAGAACTATCCCGACGATGTGCCGGAGGACGTGAAGCAGCAGCGCCTTAGCGAGCTGATGGCAGTACAGCAGGAGATATCGGAGGAGATAGCCGCCACAAGAGTGGGACAAAAGCTCCGAGTGGTTATTGAGGGTAAAGAAGGCGACTACTACATAGGACGCACAGAATATGACTCGCCCGAGGTGGACGGAGTGGTATATGTGAGTGTGCCGGAAGGACGAAAGCTGCGCAGAGGAAGCTTCTATGATGTGAAGATTACCGATGCTAACGAGTTTGATTTGTTTGGAACGTTATGAATAACAAGGATTTTTTAAGCGAGATGGCAGGCAAACTGGGAGCTACGCCCCAGCAATGCCAGAAGATGGTTAAGGAACTGGCCGACACTATGGCCAGCGCCCTAGAGCTCGACAACGAAGTTGTAGTAGCAGGACTCGGCAGCTTTGAAGTGAAGCATAAGAAAGAGCGAGTGATCGTAAACCCCGCTTCGGGGAAAAAGATGCTTGTGCCTCCCAAGATAGTGATGAACTTCAGGATGTCCACAACCTATAAGAACAAAATAAACTAAACCATGGCAAAGGGAAAAGTGAATCTACAGGTGCTTGCGGAGATGATGGCCAACAACAACGGCCGCAGCAAAGCATCGACGGAACAGTTTGTAAGGGCATTCTTCGCCACGCTGAAGGATGCGCTGCAACGTGACAATATAATAAAGATTAAGGGTTTTGGCACGTTTAAGCTCGTGGTAGTAAGTCCGCGTGAAAGTGTAAACGTGAACAACGGTGAGCGTGTCAACATAGCAGGCTACAACAAAATCACATTCACTCCTGACAAGGCGCTCAAGGACCGTGTGAACAAGCCTTTTGCACAGTTTGATACCATGCTGCTGGAGGACGAAGACCTCAAGACGCTAACCGGCGAGGAAGTAACAGACGTTGACGACACTCAGGATGACACCCAAGACGATACCGAGATCGCTACACCCGTAGAACAGGAAGTGGTAGCGAAGGAAGAGAAAACGGCTCCCGCAGAAGAGAAAGCGGCACCTGAAGAAAAGAAAGCGGTGACCGAAGAGAAGAAACCTGTAGTAGAAGAAAAGGTAGCTGTGGCTGAGGTGAAGCTGCAAGAGACGAAGCGCCAGAACCGCGCTCCGTGGATTATCGGCATAGTGCTGCTGATAATCGGCATTGTGATAGGTTTGCTGGTAGCAACCAACTCCAACAAGCAGAAGGATGATGCCGAACCAGCAAAAGTAATTAATGCCGACAGCATTGCAATCAGTGCAAAGCAGAAAGCTGAGCAGGACTCGATAGCAATACTGCGCGAGGCTGCAAAGGACTACGAACAGGTAGAGGACGGCAAATACCTCATTGCCGGCACAAGGATAGTGCGCAAGATAACACCGCGCCGCAACCTGGCCCGATACTGCCAGCATATATACGGTACGAAGGATGTGTTGCCCTACGTAATGAAATACAACAATCTCAAGAGTGAATATGTTGGTGTGGGACGAACGATTAAGTTCCCGATACTGATTGAAAAATAGGAATTAAAAATAACAATACTTAAAATTTTTATAAGAATATGGCAAAGAAAAGTGCATTGCAAATTGCAAGAGCTGCTTACAGCCCCAAACTCCCTCTCGGACTGCAAGGCAACGTAAGCATCAAGGAAGGTGAGCCCACTCAGAGCGTCGCTGACCAGGAAGAAGTAAAGAAATTGTTTCCCAACACCTATGGTCTGCCACTGGTAGAGTTTGTACCCGGAGAGCAGAAGACCTATGCTCCGATGAATGTAGGCGTAATCCTGTCGGGTGGACAGGCTCCTGGCGGCCACAATGTTATCAGTGGTTTGTTTGACGGTATTAAGCGCCTCAACCCCGCTAACCGTCTCTATGGTTTCCTGCTGGGCCCTGGTGGACTGGTAGACCACAAATATATTGAGATTACCGCTGAAATCGTTGACGAGTACCGTAATACCGGTGGCTTCGACATGATTGGCTCGGGCCGTACAAAGCTGGAGCTGGAGGAGCAGTTTGAGAGCGGTATCAAGATTCTGCGTGAACTGGGCATCAAAGCCCTCGTGATAATTGGTGGTGATGACTCGAACACCAATGCTTGCGTACTGGCTGAGTACTATGCTGCCAAGAATTACGGCGTACAGGTGATTGGTTGTCCCAAGACCATCGACGGTGACTTGAAGAACGACCAGATAGAGACTAGCTTCGGTTTCGACACAGCATGCAAGACATACTCGGAGGTGATAGGTAACATACAGCGCGATGCCAACTCCGCAAAGAAATACTGGCACTTCATCAAGCTCATGGGACGCTCGGCAAGTCATATCGCTCTGGAGTGCGCTCTCGAAGTGCAGCCCAACATCTGCCTCATCTCTGAGGAGATTCAGGAGAAGGGACAATCGCTTGACGACATTGTTACCTACATCGCAGAGGCAGTAGCCGACAGAGCAAAGGACGGCAACAACTTCGGTACCGTGCTTATTCCTGAGGGACTGATTGAATTTATCCCCGCAGTAAAGCGCCTTATCGCTGAGCTCAATGATGTGCTTTCATCAGAAGCCTACGCAAAGGCACAGCCCGAAGATAACGTAGCATGGCTGCTTGATGGCAACCTGTCGGCAGAAAATGCTGCTACGCTGGCCTCACTGCCTGCTTCGTTTGCTGCCCAGTTAACGGGAGAGCGCGATCCTCACGGAAACGTTCAGGTATCACTGATTGAGACAGAGAAACTGCTCTCCTCGATGGTTGCCGCTAAGTTGGCAGAATGGAAAGCTCAGGGTAAGTACAACGGCAAGTTTGCCTCGCTGCATCACTTCTTTGGCTATGAGGGACGTTGCGCAGCTCCGTCAAACTTCGATGCCGACTATTGTTACTCGCTCGGTGTGAGTGCTTCACAGCTTATCGCTAACGGTAAGACCGGCTATATGGCTATCGTGAAGAACACTACACGTTCGGCTAGCGAATGGGTAGCAGGCGGTGTGCCCATCACCATGATGCTTAACATGGAGAAGCGCAGTGGTCAGATGAAGCCCGTTATTCGCAAGGCCCTTGTGGAACTTGACGGAGCACCCTTCAAGGCATTTGCTGCCCATCGCGATGAGTGGAAGAGGCAGACCGCATACGTTTATCCGGGTCCCATCCAGTATTTCGGACCATCGGAAGTATGCGATAAGACCACTGAGACTCTTCGTTACGAACAGGCTTAAATTAAACGCCATTGAGTGACTCTCAATGGCTACACATTCTCTCCATGCATTCTTTTAGCATGGGGAGTTTGTGTGTTTGGCATACTGTTTGCATAAATCGTAGCCATAACCCACAAATAGGAACAGATGAAAAAGATTTATTCCGAAGAGTTTAAGAGAGTGCTTATACTGAGCCGCGGCGAAGCATTGCGTACTGGTGACAAACTCATACGTCCAGAGCATTTCATCCTAGGTATGATTAGGGAGCCCGACAATGACTCCTATGAGATAATATGTCGTTACTTCAGCGATCTTGAGGCACTGCGCGTGTTGATGTTGAACAAGATAAAGACATATGACAGGTCGGAGATTCCATTTGATATGCCTAACGGTGCTATTACTCTTGATGCCGATGCGGGAGCAGCTCTGCAAAACAGTATGATTGAGGCCTCTATGCTTCATTGCGAAAAGGTGATGTCAACCCACCTGTTGCTGGCACTCATTAAAAAACAAGGACAATATGTGGCTAAGATTCTTGCTGAAGCCGGATTGAAATATGACCAACTTAAAGAGCATCTGCGCGATATATATCATGTAGAGGACACGTACGAGGACGAGACGGATGAGGCAAAAGAGGAATGGAGCAGCAATGAGTTGCACTTTGAGAACACTTCGCATACTGCTGACTCTT
This sequence comes from Bacteroidaceae bacterium, assembly GCA_017616915.1. Lineage (GTDB taxonomy): Bacteria > Bacteroidota > Bacteroidia > Bacteroidales > Bacteroidaceae > UBA6382. The sequence goes on along the minus strand of JAFZXF010000032.1, from coordinate 3,075 downwards.
ATGAAGAGGAAGACGAAGAGGACAATGACGACGAGCTTTACAGTGCTGAGTATGCACCCGCTAACGGCAATACCGGCAAGGGAAAGAAAAGCAAGAAGCCGTTACAATTCCTCATTAAGTTTGGCACCGATTTTACCAGTCTTGCACTAAAAGGTAAGCTGGACCCTGTGGTAGGACGTAAGAATGAGATTGAGCGAGTAGCACAAATATTGTGTCGGCGCAAAAAGAATAACCCAATCCTAATAGGTGAGGCCGGAGTAGGCAAGACAGCTATTGTGGAAGGTTTGGCACAGCGCATCGTGTCAGGAGATGTACCGATCAGTCTGCTCGACAAGCGTCTGATAGCTTTGGATATGCCTGGAGTTGTGGCCGGAACAAAATATCGTGGCCAGTTCGAGGAGCGAATGCAGGGCATAATGAAGGAGTTGCAGCAACATCCCGAAGTGATACTTTTTATCGATGAGATACACACCATCATCGGTGCCGGCTCAGCCGCAGGCACTATGGACGCTGCCAATATGCTTAAACCGGCTTTGTCGAGAGGGCAAGTGCAATGTATAGGTGCTACTACCGTTGACGAGTATCGCAAATCAATAGAGAAAGACGGTGCGCTGGAGCGTCGTTTCCAAAAGGTTATGATAAACCCAACCAGTATGGAGGACACTCTGGAAATACTCAACAATATAAAACAGAACTATGAGGCACACCACAATGTGCATTATACCGATGGAGCTTTGGAAGCCTGCGTGAAACTGACGGAGCGCTACATCTCTGACCGCAAACTGCCCGATAAGGCTATAGACGCTATGGATGAGGCCGGCTCGAGAAAACACCTGTTTGACGTAGAGATGCCTGCTGATCTCAAGGATATGGAGAAGGAGATGCATAAACTGGCCGACGGAAAAGTTGAAGCCGTTCAGCAGAGTGACTATGCGAAGGCTACAGCGCTTCGCGAGCAACTGGCGGAACTCAAAATCAGATTTACCCAGAGAAAAGCCGAATGGCTCATAGAGCTTAAAGACAATCCTGCTACCGTTGATGACAAAGACATCGAACAGGTAATTTCCATAATGAGTGGTGTGCCTGTACATAAGATGGCTAAGGCTGAAAACGTAAAACTAAAGGAACTTAAAACTGATCTCACTCATACCATCGTAGCGCAGGACAAGGCTATAGGGAAACTGATCAAGGCTATCACCCGAAACCGTATCGGACTGAGAGATCCCAACAAACCTATAGGCACATTCATGTTCCTTGGTCCGACAGGAGTAGGCAAAACATTCCTTGCCAAGAAACTGGCAGAGAGTATGTTTGGCACAGAAGAAGCTCTGATACGTATCGATATGAGCGAGTACATGGAGAAATTCACCACCAGCCGACTCATAGGAGCGCCTCCGGGATATGTAGGGTATGAAGAGGGTGGGCAACTCACCGAAAAAGTGAGACGACGTCCATACTCTATAGTATTGCTCGACGAAATTGAGAAAGCAAATACGGATGTATTTAACCTGCTACTTCAGGTGATGGACGAAGGACGCCTCACTGACAGTAACGGAGTGACTGTGGACTTCCGCAACACAATCATTATCCTCACCTCAAACGTGGGCTCACGCAACCTGCAGGACTTCGGTAACGCAATAGGATTTGGAAACCCCAGCGATGATGAGCAGAAAGCACACGCCGAACAACTCATCATGAAGGAGCTTAACAAACAATTCGCACCCGAGTTTATTAACAGAATCGATGACATCATTCTATTCGACAGGCTCAACCGCGATGCTATCTCACAAATAATCGACAATGAGCTCGCCAAACTCAATCTGCGCATGACGGCACTGGGGTACACTCTGGAAATCGACAAGAAGGCTAAAGACTTCCTTATCGACAAATCGTATGATGCCAAATATGGTGCACGTCCGCTCAAGCGAGCTATCCAGACATACGTAGAGGACGGCATAAGCGACTACATTCTTGACGAAAACGCCCCAAAAAGTGATACAGGCATCATCCATATCACTCGCAAGGCAAAGAAGGAAGAATTGGTGTTTGAGGCATGAAAACACAGATAGACGATATCAGGAAGATACTCAAGCCCCGCGATCCCAACGGGCATAAGGGTACGTTTGGGCATGCACTGCTGATTGCCGGCAGTCATGGAATGGCGGGAGCTGCAATACTCGGAGCTACTGCTGCTCTGCGTAGCGGAATGGGTAAGCTGATTGTCTATACACCAGAATGTAACCTGCCTATATTGCAGATTGGCATTCCTGAGGCTGTGGTATGCACCACTTTGCCGAAGAACTTAGGCGAAATGCCTATTGCCATAGGCCCGGGCATAGGAATGAATGACGATGCTAAGCAAGTGCTTCATACAGTGCTGAGTTGTAAGCCCCAGAGATTCGTAATCGATGCCGATGGTCTCAACCTGCTGGCAGCAATGCCCGACTGGCCTTCAATGCTGCCACTGAACACTATACTCACTCCTCATCCCAAAGAATGGCAACGTCTTATAAATGCCGACACGATGGAAAAGAGCGCTGCGCTGGTGCAGGAATGCGCACAGCGATACTCCTTATATATTATATTGAAAGGACATCGCTCGACTGTATGCACACCTCAGGGTGAGACCTATACCAATACTACGGGAAACAGCGGTATGGCCACAGCGGGTAGCGGAGATGTGCTAACAGGCATTCTTCTATCGCTCCTTGCACAAGGCTACAGCCATAAGGAAGCCTGCCGTATGGCGGTATGGTTGCATGGTAAAGCGGGCGATGAGGCAGCTGCATTGCTGACGCCACAAGCAATGATCGCATCAGATATTGTGCATCATCTCCCTGATGCTTTCAAGGCATTGGGCATTATACAAACGACTGAATAACTAAATGATTGAATATATGAAGAAAACTGCCATCTTATTTGGATTGTTGTTGTCTGCACTTACCGGTAAAGCACAGACGGAAGTAATAAAATACACCCCCGGTATTACCTCAGATGGAGTAGTGTATTATTTGCCGCAAACAGAACTGAAGATTGCCGTCACCGCAACACGAACAACATTGCACCCGGGGGATT